>MNDG01000021.1 GCA_001914815.1 Acidobacteriales bacterium 13_2_20CM_55_8 | reverse complement strand
TTGTTTAACGGAAAAGATCTCGACGGGTGGCAGCAAGTCGGTCCCGGTTCCTTTGTCGTGAAGAACGGCATGATGAAGACAGAGGGTGGAATGGGCATGCTTTGGTACACCCGGGAAAAGATTGCGCGCGCCACCATCCGAGTTGTCTTCCGGCTCACCGCGCGGGAATCAGACTCCGGGGTCTTTATCCGCATACCGGAAAAACCGACTGAACCGTGGATGCCAATCAACCGAGGATACGAGGTTGAAATAGGCGACTGGCCCGACGACTACTCGTGCACGGGCGTGCTCTACACATTTACAAAGGCATTGGCGCGTCCGATCAAGCCGGTTGGCGAATGGAACACGATGGATATAACGATTGATGGGCCGCACAGCATCGTGTACCTCAATGGCGTGAAGGTGACGGACTTCGCGGAGGGACAGCCCGTGCCAGCGAAACCTCCTGGCTCTCATGATCCTGACCGAGGACCGCGGCCGGACACAGGCTTCATTGGCCTGCAGAATCATCCTGGCTCCGAGGTTTACTTCAAGGAAGTGTCGGTAACGCCTCTGCCGCGGTAAATTCCACGCGGAACTCTACTTTGCCTTCCTCACTTGCTCAACGATCTGGTGATACCGATTGATCTGCAAAGAGCGTGCGATTTGCGCTTCCCCATTCGGCCAGACGATCTCAACCTCCACGGGATGGTTCGCGGGTAAATTTCCCAACCCAAAAAGAACGCGTTTATCGTGCGAAGAAAGGTAGCTCGAACCGCCGGTTACCCAGCGAACGAGTTTTCGATCAGCAACCCGAAGCGTCAATCTTGCTCCGATGGCGTCGCGATTGCTCGTGACACCGACCAGACGCAATCCGATCCAGGAATTTTTCTGGCCTACATTATTGCGCAGCAACACAGGGCGTTCGCCAATGCAGGTGAATATTGCATCCGGCGCACCATCGTTGTCCAAATCTCCGATCGCGAGTCCGCGCGCCAGATAATCTTGTGAAAATGCCGGTCCGGCTTTGGAAGTAACATCTTCGAAGACAGCGTTGCCTAAGTTATGCAGAAGCAAGGGTCGTTCCTTGTACTTCACCTGTGACTGCAATGCTTCAATCACTTCAATAACGTGGCCGTTCACGATTATCAGATCAAGAAGGCCATCATTGTCAAAGTCGACAAGTTTCACACCCCAGCCCACGTCGGATCTCGTGAAGCCAGCTAAGTGTGAAGCCCGCGTCCAGTCTTCAAAAGGGAAACTTCCACGATTCAGAAACAGTGAATGGAACTCGAAATTGAAATTCGTGACCACAACATCCGGACGTCCGTCGCCGTTTAGGTCGCCCGCGTCCACCCCCATGCCGGCCTTGGCATTCCCGTTACTATCGAATGCGATTTCCGCCTCCAACCCGGCGTCCACAAAGGTTCCGTCATGCTTGTTCAGCAGCAGGAGATTGGGTGAGGCGTCGCGCGCCACGAACAGATCCGGCCAGCCATCATCATCGATATCAATCGCAACCACTCCAAGTGCTCTCCCCACAAATTGATCTAGTCCCGACGATCGGCTGACGTCGGTGAACGTACCATTGCGATTGTTGTGGTAGATGGTTAGTGGCATTCCTTTGTAGGCACGCTGCTCGCAGTACGTTCGAACCTTGAGATACTCGCACTTCGGGGCGACGCCCTCGAACGAAAACTCCGCATAGTTGCAGACGACCAGGTCGAGAAATCCATCGCGATCGTAATCAAACCAGGCAGCGCTCGAGGCCCATCTTCCCGCGTTCTGAAGCCCTGCATCCGCCGTGATGTCGGTGAACGTGCCATTGCCGTTGTTGTGATAAAGCGTGCAGTTTGGAAATCCGGTGATGAAAATATCCTGATGGCCGTCGTTGTCAAAATCTGCGACCGCTACACCCATACCGTAGTTTTTGACTAGGTTCAGTCCCGCTTGCGCGGCAACGTCAACAAATTTTCCGTTGCCCAAATTGCGATACAGCGCGTTTTGAAGGGGCTTTTCGCTCCTGCCTCGAGGCGTCTCACCTCCATTCAGCAGAAAAATATCCAACCAGCCGTCATCATCAAAATCGGAAGTGCCGCCAGATGATGCCGGCCTCGGCAGTGACATCCGAAAATATGGGCTTCGGAGGTGCAGCGGCTCGGGCCGGTCTTGGAAGAAGGAAATGACCAAGGCCGACAGCCGAGAGCGCATGAAGGAAGCGTCGACGTGACCAAGTGGCGTTCGTCTGATTCGGGCTGTCAACTCGGGTAGGCGAGGTGCGAAAAGGCTTCACGGCTTTTCTGCCGCCGTCATCGCAGCTGACGTTCCACTTTCTTCCGCCCGCTTTAGGTCCTGATAGATGGCAAATTGCCTAGTCGCATCGTCGGTCCGTCCCATCCTTCGGTAGACGACTGACAACGCGAAGTGCGCCTTGCTCCGATGAGGATCCGATTGAAGAGAGAGTGAAAATTCGGCTTCGGCATCTTTCAACCGGTTCTGCTGCAGGGCCAATTGACCCAGCTGATAGTGAGCTTCCGCCGATTGTGGAGCCAGCTTCACTGCTTTTTGCAGCAGATTTTTTGCCTCCGCTTGCAGCTTGGGAGAATCGGGAGACGCTAATAACATTGCCGCACACGCAACATAGAGACGTGCGTCGTTCGGAAACTGGGCGATTCCGGCTTTGTAATGGGCAATCGCGGCATCGTTCTGACCAGAGATGAAATATACGGCAGCAACGCCCAAAGTTGCGTCGGCTTTGGAGCTATCTAACCTACCGGCACGCGTGTAACTCTCCATCGCTTCCTTGTATGCGTGCTTACGAAGGTCCACCTGCCCTTTCCACAGCCATGGCCTGGCATCAGTGGGCGCAATCGCGAGCGCACGATTCACCAGGGCGAGTGCATCGTTGGTTTTACCCAGATCCAACAGCAGCGAAATCGGGGCTTCGTAATAGTCAACGCGCGAAGGGTTCAACTCGATGGCACGCTGGTAGGCTTGCATGGCAAGGCTAGGCTGGTGCTCCGATTCAAAGCAGTTCCCTAGCAGAGTCTGTAGATCGGCGCTCATCACACCTTGCTGTGCCAGTTGCAACAAAAACTCTCTTGCCTGGGACACTTCGCCACGGCTATAGAGAAGATTCGCGAGCTGAACTCCTGCGGCTGGTCGCTCTGGATTGTCGTCAGAGATCCAAGCAAACAGTGTTTGCGAGGTGTGGAGGTCTCCAGTCATCGTGGCAATTTGTGCACACCGGACGATTGCACTCGCCCAGAGCTTATCGTTCGCGCGCACCTTCAGAGCGTCGACGATTTTTGTAATCTTGTCACGCTGACCACTTCGGACCACGGAATGGAACAGCGCGACCGTGCGATCGGGTTGAGAAATCACTAATTCAAATTGTGAGTCCAGCAATTCGGCCGCGCTTGTGTAGTCCCCATTTCTTTCCTTCACCAAGCCGAGCAGCAGAACCGCTCCGGGGTCGTCAGGATGTCTTGCTAGAACATACTGAAGATTCTTCTCGGCCGAAGACATCAGGCCAAGCTGCCACTGCACCGCTGCGGTCTCTCGCCGAAAATCGAGGTTTTCTGGAGCCAGGTCAATTGCCTTCTGAAAGCTTTCTAGCGCCTCGCTCCACATCCCTTGCAGCCCCAGTATTGATCCTAACTGAGCGCGATACGATGCAACTCCCGCCCCAACGCGCACAGCTTCCCGCAGTTCCTGCTCCGCCTCAGGCAACTTCCCCTCCCTGACAAGTGAAATCCCGCGACTTGCGTGATCCTGAGCAGACAAGTTCTGCGCTCTGACGTTCTGCGCTGCGAGAAGTGCCGCAAGCAGGAGAGGAATGACGGAAGGCATACCAAATCTGTGCGATATCTGGAGGGTACGGATTCTGAAACTCAGAAAAGAGACAAACATTAGACCGAGTCTTTAAGCTTGCATATGGCAGAACCCACGAAGAGGGGAATCAGAGGCAGCTTTAAACCGATTCCATCTGCGAGAGAGTCTCTATTTCGTGCGCAGCAGTGTCAAGTGAAATCACGGGTTTGGCTCGAAACTACGAACTGATTTTCAGGCTTTGCCGGCGCACCGGCGCGGTGGACTTGCGCACGATCAGATCTGTTTCCAAGGTGTAGTTCGACCCCTTATGGCGTTTGAGCTTCAGCATTTTGTCCAGCGCTTCAAAGGCCTTAACCCCGAGTTGTTCGCGAGGAACGTTGATCGTTGTAAGCGGAGGCCGCGCCAGGAAAGCAAAGAAAATATCGTCAATCCCGATGACCGAGACATCTTCCGGCACGCGCACGCCGGACTCTTCCAGCGCACTCATCGCGCCCATGGCGATCAGATCGTTTCCGCAAAACACTACAGTGGGTATTTCCGGACGCGACAAAACTGCTCGAACTGCGGACGCGCCGGCATCCACCCGATAGTTGCTTTCCAAAACACAAACCGGCTTCAATCCGCGGGCCGTGAGCCCGGACACGAGAGCGTTCTTGATAGTCACCGCGGTGCGGTTGCCGGCCGGACCGGCAATGACCGCGGTGCGGCGATGGCCCAGTTCGACGACGTGTTGAATCGCTTTGTTGACGCCGTGCTCATATTCGATGCAGATGTTCCCCACCAGCTTGCTGGCAGGATCGGAGTTACAAAAAACCAATGGTATCCCGGCAGCGGTGAGCTCGGATGCCATGCTCCGGTCCACCGAAGAAGTAACGATCGCGACGCCGCGAACGTCACTCTCCCTTAGTTTTCGGATAACGGCCTTGGTCCGTTCGTGGTCGTATTCGGTGTTGCAAAGCAGCACGTCAAATCCGCGGTTCCACGCCATAGCCTGATACCCCCGAATGATCTCGGGGAAATAGGGATTGGCAATCTCGGAAATGACCAGCCCAAATAAGTCGCTACGTCCAGTCGCCAGCCGCCTGGCATGCACGTTCTTGAAGTAGTTGAATTCACGAACGGCATCGAGCACACGCCGGCGGGTTTCTTCAGAGATATATTGAGTGTTGTTGAGCACCCGCGAAACCGTCGCCAGGGATACTCCCGCTCGCCTGGCAACTTCACGCATGGTGTGAGCCATATTTGTTCGTCCCGTCCTGGAATCCAGTAACAGTTCTCTACCGGACACTTAGTTGCAGTTTGCAACTTCCTTGAATTGGAGAACCTATCACGACTCTGTTGTAAAGGCCACGCGGCTTGACAAGGCCGACCCCCTCGGATACTTTAGAAAACCGGTTTCTGGAACCGGTTTCATACAGAGCTCTGACGGCTGTGACTCGTTTCTCACCTATCCTTCCCGGCTGCTGCTCTCCGTTTTTCGCTGAGTGCAACCGCGCCAGATCGCGCCCATGCGGCATTGCAAAAGAAGGGCGAGCGTGACCCCATCCACTCGTTTCATGCAAGACATAGTCCGCCAACCAGCCGAAATGCAGCGGACGATCGACTTTCTGACGGGGCCCGGCCAGGACGCGCTGGAGCAGGCCAGTTCTTTGATCCGTTCGGTTGGCGATGTCGTTATCACGGGCATCGGAGCCAGTTGGAATGCGGCTCTCAGCGCGGGCGCACTGTTTGATCTGGGTGCACGCCCAGTGTATATGCAGGAAGCGGGCGAATTGCTGCATTTCACAGCTATTCCCCGCGGAGCCGTCATTGTCGCAATCTCTCGCACCGGCCGCAGCATTGAGATTGTTCAGCTGCTTGCCAAGGCAAGGGCCAGCGGCGCGACTATCATAGGCATTACGAATTCTGCAGACAGTCCTCTCGCTCGAGAATCTGCAGTAGCCATCGTGGTCCCGGCCGCGCTCGACCATGCCATTTCGGTGAATGCTTATTCCACACTTTTGATTGCTGCCAGTGCATTGGCGAACTCGGCTACGACGGGCTTCACTTCGGTTGCGAAGCCTTTACTTCGCGCGATAGGCGAGGCCGGAAAGTGCCTGAGCTCCTGGCAGAAACAATTGGAGGAATCTAACTGGCTCGCAAGCGGGGCACCGTACTATTTCCTGGCACGTGGCGGCAGCTTAGCCACTTGCTACGAGGCGCGACTATTGTGGGAAGAAGGCGTTAAGATGCCCGCTACCGCAATGAGCACGAGCGCTTTTCGCCACGGTCCGCAGGAGATCGTCCGGCATGGGATGCGGTTTTGCCTGTGGATTGATCAAGCGCAGATGCGTGATCAGGATTTGTCCGTGGCCCATGATCTCAGGGAATTGGGCGCGTCGGTGATGCTCATCGGTGAGAACCTTCCGCGAAATGCGGGAGATCTGGTATTCCAGTTGCCAACATCGCCTCCGCACTGGCAGTTTGTGATTGATGTTCTACCGGTTCAGCTCGCGGCAGAACGCTTGTCGAAGTTGTCTGGAGTGGACTGCGACTCGTTTCGGATTTGCTCTTATGTAGTCGAAGACGAGTACGGCCTGCTGGGGAAGAAAGCCGAGGCATCTCCGAATGCAGACTGATCGTTGGCACTTTCCTGTCTGGCTTTGGTACGCACTTCTGTGCATTTTCTGGTGGGGCTTGTGGGGCTTTTTATCCAAAATCGGATCGGCAGCCGCCAGTCCGTTACAGATGCAGATCTTGTTCACTTTGGGCATGCTGCCGGTAGCTGTTGGGATGCTCTTGCGGATGCGATGGAAGCTGGACCGCGACCGCGGCGGCGTTATTTACGGCATTTTGTGCGGCGTTGCTACCGGGCTGGGAACTCTCGGATACTATGCGGCCCTGCAAGAACAAAATGTTTCCCTCGTCACTCCAGTTACCGGACTGTTTCCCGTGCTCACGGTTGTACTGGCGTTCGTGGTGTTGCACGAGCGGTTGAATAAAGTGCAGATCGGGGGCATGCTTCTGGCCCTGGCGTCCATTGTAATTTTTTCGATTTGAGGAATTGGTGATGCACTGGATGGCATACGCCGGCTTCGCCATTGTGCTGTGGGGACTCAATGGTTTGTTCATGAAGCTGGGAACTAACCGGGTCTCGGCCCAGTCCATGGTCATCTGGGTCACCGCCGGATTTGTTGTTTTGCTTCCCTTCTTGTGGAGCGGAACTACGCTGGCCGGCCTCAGCGCCAGCGTGATATTCGTCGGCCTGATTGCCGGAACGGTCAACGGGTTGGGGAACTGGGCAGTGTTTGCATGCCTCGAGAAAGGGGCGAAGGCCAGTGTTGCAATTCCGCTTACGGCCTTGTATCCGCTGTGGACCATAGTCCTGGCTACGGCCTTCCTCAAGGAACGCCCGACGTCGCTCCAATGGATCGGCATTGCACTGGCGGTGGCCGGCGGCGCGATGTTGTCCTATGAGCCTGCGGCCGCAGTCGCATCGCCAGAGGAGCAACCTCATTGCGTCCAGTAACGGTTGGAATCATCGGGGCCGGCAACGTGATCTGGGCGTATTTTCAGGTCCTGGATCGCTTACTTCCCCGCGGTCTGGCGCAGATCGGGCCAGTGTGCGCCCGACGCAAGGAAACCTGGCGAGACCTTCAAACTCGTCGTCCGGGCATCAAGTTGGTTGCGGATCCAGCCGGGGTATTGCAGTCGGATGTGGATGTCGTGCTCATCATCACCTCTCCAGAAAGTCATTCGGCGTTCGTGCGAATGGCCCTGGAGCACGGGAAGCCCGTCGTAGTTGAGAAGCCTTTGGCCGCAACACGCTGCCAAGCCCAGCCGCTTGCCGAGCTTGCGCAGGAGCGCGGTCTTCATTTGATGTGCGCACCTTTCGTGCAACTCGCACCGACGTTCCGCGCGCTTTGGGGTCGGATCCACGAGGGTGCAATCGGCAAGGTACACTCTGCTCGCGGCCTTTATGGTAATGCAGGTTCCACCTGGGCGCGGTGGTACCACGATGGCAGCGTGGGCCCGCTGGCCGAAGTTGGGATCTACAATCTCAAAAGTCTGACGGCGGCTCTCGGGCCAGTAGGCGAAGTGCAGAGCGCCGAAAGTCTTGCGGTGACCGATAGAGAAATTTGTGGTTTGGCCGTGGGGACAGCTGGTGCTGACGTTTCACACGTTCTCTTAAGGCATGTGGATGGTGCATTGTCATCCCTTGTTTCTGGTCATTGCATTCAGCGCTACCGGCGTCCGGCCCTCGAGTTCTATGGTACGGAAGGGACCGCAAACTTGCTTGGGGATGATTGGGATCCGCGCGGCTTCGAGATATGGCGAAACAACACGGGATGCTGGGAAGAGTTTGAGCCACTCGATCCGACCTGGCTTTGGGCAGACGGCTTGACCGAGATGGTGAATGCGGTGCGAGAAAGACGCCAGCCGCTGCACAGCCTCGAGCATGACATTCACCTGCTCGAAGTTATAGAAGCTAGCACTAAGGCAGCGAAGGAGAGGCGAGCCATCGTTGTGCAGTCAGGCTTTCGTCCACTCGATCTTCGGCTGGAGGAACGGCAGGACCGTCATCACCTTCACGATCACACACGGCCCACAGATGAACAATAAGCAACAACTCGGAGCCATCGGATTGGACATCGGCGGCACGAAGATCGCGGCCGGTGTGGTGTTATGGCCCTCCGGCGAAATTCTCCAGCGGACGATTATTCCCACCAAGCCGACACGAGGTGGTGAAGCTGTCCTAAAGGACACCCATGATCTTGCGAGGCAACTGCATGATTGGGCGCGAGGCAAGCAAATTGAAGTAGCCGGCATCGGAGCCGGCGTTGCGGAGCTGGTCGACTGCGATGGCAATGTGACCAGCAGTTGCACAATTGACTGGCGCGACTGCCCCGTGCAGCAGCGATTGTCCGAAATCGCTCCCGCCTTAGTGGAATCGGATGTTCGCGCGGCAGCTGTGGGCGAAGCCATTTTCGGCGCAGGCCGGGGACATCCCCTTTTTGTGTATATGACGGTAGGCACCGGCATCAGTTATTGCCTGATGCAGAATGGCCGACCTCTTAAGGGCGCGAAGGGCAACGCAATTACGATGGCGAGCAGTCCGCTAAGTACGGTGTGCACCCACTGTGGCATGAAGCTGCGTCCGGTGTTGGAAGAGTTTGCCTCAGGTCCTGCCATCGCGACGCGATTCGCAAAAGGCCACAACGGACAACCCAGCGAAACTTGCGAGGACGTCTTCCGTGCCGCTTCAAACGGGGACAAGGACGCCATCGAAATATTGACTTCGGCTGGCGAAGCGTTGGGAGTCAGTACGGCATTTCTGGTGAACGTGCTCGACCCCGAAATGATTGTCGTGGGGGGCGGTCTAGGTACAGCTGGCGGCTTGTATTGGAATGCATTCGAACGGAGTTGCCGCGAACACATCTTCGCGGACAACAGCCGCGGGTTGCCGATCGTCACCGCGACATTAGGAGTTGACGCCGGGTTAGTGGGAGCCGCAGCCGTCGTCTTCGCACAACAGCATGGCAGCAGGGCAAATTACGCTTATGAGACAAACTGAAAACATACTGGAACGAATCGCTAAGCAGGGCATTGTCCTGGGCGACGGAGGTTACCTCCTCGAACTGGAGCGCCGCGGCTGGGTGGACAGCGGCTCGGGGCGGGAAAAGGTCGGGACTGGCAAAGGAAGCGGACAATTCACACCCGAGGTGGCTATCGAGCACCCGGATGCCTTGCGCGAGTTGCACCGCGAATTTCTCAATGCCGGCTCGCAGGTGTTGCAGGCCCTCACCTTCTTCGGAACGCGAGAGAAATTGAACCGAGCCGGGTACGGAGAGCAAACGGAAGCCATCAACACAGCCGCCGTGCGTAGTGCGCGCGAAGTCGCGGGAAGCCGTGCCCTGGTTGCAGGCTCGGTGTCGCGAACACAACTCTTCGAACGGGAAGGTCCTTCCGCAGCGGGCCACGTGCGCGACCTGATCACCGAGCAGGTTCGCCTTCTCGCTGACGCTGGAGTTGACTTTTTGATTCTGGAAACCTTCTTTCATTTGGAAGAGATGCTGATTGCGATCGAGTGCAGTCGAGCATGCAACTTGCCGATCATAGCTACCATGACTTTCCGTCCGACGTTAAGCCAGTGTTCCGACGGGCACTCTCCGGCCGCGTGCGCGCGAGCCATGGTGGATGCGGGCGCTGCTGCCGTGGGCGCCAACTGTGAGCAGGAACCCGATCGCATGTTGACGATCATTCGGGAGATGCGTAAGGCAGTCAGCGTTCCTATTGCCGCCCAGCCTGCTGCGTTCCGAACCACTGACGCGACCCCCTGCTTTACCCGTCTGCCGCAGTTCCCAGACGAAATGGAGGCCATCCAACTCCCGCGAAACGCGTTCCAGCGCTTTGCCGAAAAAGCGAAGGCGGAGGGCATTCAGTACCTGGGTGGCTGCTGCGGATGCAATGCGGCATACATTCATGCCTTCGCTCGCGGGCTAGCCGATTCGACCGAATTTGCACAGCGAAACGTTGGCTAGTGCTTCTGGTCTTCCTGATGTAGGGACCGAGAAATCTGCGCATGTCCAAAAACGGCAAGGTAAAAGTCGGAATCATCGGCTCGCAATTCGAAGCCGACATTCATGCTGCCTCCTTCAAGATCGCATCGGAGGAGGCAGAAGTGGTAGCAGTTGCTTCGCCCACTCCCGGAAACGCGGCGGCACTGGCTAAAAGATATGGTATTCCCTGCGCATTTACCGATTATCGGGAAATGCTCAAGGAGCACGACATCGAATTGATCACCATCGCCGCGCCCAACAAACTACATGCACAGATGACTGCCGACTGCGCCCAGGCGGGCAAGCACGTGGTATGTGAAAAACCACTGGCTATGACGATCGAGGAATGCGAGCAAATGATTCATGTCACCCGGCAGGCAGGTATCCTGCTGCTGTACGCCGAGGAACTTTTCTTCACCCCCAAATACCTTAAGGCAAAGGAAATGGCGGATGATGGCGCGTTCGGCAAAATCCATCTCGTGAAACAAAGCGAAAAGCATTTTGGACCACATGCTCCATGGTTCTGGGATGTAGATCGCTGCGGCGGCGGCGCGCTCATGGATCTCGGTTGCCACGGGATTGCTTTCTGCTACTGGTTCCTCGGGCGTCCCGCGATCCAGTCCGTGTATTGCCAAATGGGCACCTACGTTCATGCCGACAAGACGCGGGGAGACGACGAAGCTTTTTGCATTTTGGAATTTGAGGGCGGTGCGGTAGGCATTGTCGAGGACAGCTGGGCGCGGCGTGGCGGAATGGACGACCGAATCGAAGCGTATGGATCGGATGGCGTGACCTACGCCAATCTTCACATGGGCAACGCGCTCCCCACGTATAGCGAAAATGGTTATGGCTACGCGGTGGAGAAGGCGCCGAGTACAAAAGGGTGGAGCTATCCGGTTTTCGAAGAGCTGTGGAACTACGGCTTCCCTCAGGAGATGAGGCACTTCGCACGTTGCGTGCGGGGCAAAGAGGAGCCCCAGGCAACTGGACAAGATGGACTGGTCGTTATGAAGGTCTTGTACGCCGCTTACGCATCCGCCGGGGAAGGACGAAAAATACAAATACCTTTCTCCGCGAAAGGCGTGCAGAAACCCATCGATCTGTGGTTTCGCGGTCCGCAGTATCTGCCGCATCCAGCACGCAAGTGAAGCCAGAACGGAACACCGGGACATTAGCTAACTGTCGAGACACCCGAAAATCAACCGAGGGCGGAAGGTGGACTCCTAATTGGGAGTTGACGGCTGATCGGCCGCTAGGTGTCGCTCAAAGGCCGCGTTGAGCGGGAAAGGAGAAAGTATGGCTTCGCGAATCAAGACCACCGTGGTTGGAAGTTATCCGGTTCCCTCGTGGCTGGTGGGGAACACATCCCGCCTTGTGTTGCGCGACGCTGTCATGGCAGTGCTGATGCGTTTTGATCCCAGCCATCCGGAGACCAACGGAATGGTGGACTATTTTGCTTCGCGCATGGACGGAATCCGGAAGCATTTTTCTCTTTCCGACTTCGAGCACTTCCGCTCCGACCGGTCATCAGGATATCGACTGCTCACCGCCGGCATGGTGGTTGGCAAGATCCAGGATGGCACGCTCAGTTTGCCCCGGGACTATGAATTCGTGGGCACGCTGACCAAGCTGCCCCTTAAATTCACTTGCACCGGTCCTCACATGCTGGCGCGTGTCTTGACCAATTGTTTTTACAAGACGGTGGCCGATCTTGCCATGGACATCGCCGCTGTGCTCCGCCGCCAACTGCAATACGTCGAGGCGGACGTCGTTCAGCTGGACGAAGCCGCCATCGCGGGCTCTCCCGAAGATGCATCGTGGGCGGCCGAAGCCATCAATCACGTGCTCGACGGCGTGTTGAATGAGAAAGCTGTGCACATTTGTTTCGGCAACTATGGCGGTCAGCCTATGCTGAAGGGCTTCTGGCGTGATTTGATTTCCTTCTTGAACGCCTTGCATACCGACCATCTCGTGTTGGAGTTCGCGCGCCACGGCTACGAGGAATTGGCGGTATTTGCCGATCTCGACCCCAAGATTCATCTGGGTGTGGGCTTGATCGACATCAAAGATAACGAAGTGGAGAGTCCGGAGCTGATCGCGTCGCGTATCGAACATGTCGTAAAGACGCTGGGGTCCGAGCGCCTGAAGTATGTCCACCCGGACTGTGGGTTCTGGATGCTGCAGCGCAGTGTCGTGGACCGCAAGATGCGGGCTCTGGTGGAAGGGAGAGACCTGTTCGAAGGACGAATTTAGATCGCGCTAGCGAGGGCCCACGACTCGTATGCCTGCCACGACAATCGATGACCATGAAAAGGCTGGTGTTCGAACTGTAGTTTTCCATCATCTGTCCGGCATGGTCCTGGCCCCAACCGTCAAGGCACTTCACGACCGGAATGTCTTTGAGTTGTTCACGAACCGTTCAGGCTGGGTCGAACTCGACCAGATCGTGGAGCGGACCCACGGCAACCGCGGCTACTTACGGGTGGCATTGCGTCTTTTGGCCTCCTGCGGCTGGCTTAAGCAACGTACCATCGAGAGCGGCCGCGGAGCAGCCTACATGCTGACTCCAGAGGGTGTGCTCGGCGTCAGCTTGGCGCCGCCGCTTTACAGTGAAGTTGTTTCCTTCATGCCGAAGGCGATTTTTCTGGAAGACTTCTTGTTCGGAACGTCGGACGAACCGATCCTGCCTTCTCTTCGCGAATTAGCCGCTGGATCAAGAGCAAGATGGGGCATCCGTTCGCACGAGGATGTGGCCGGAGCCAAAGTCGGAGAACAGATTCGCAGGCACGTGGATGGCATGGTCGTAGGCCCGGCCATGGTGGCTCTAGCACGCGGCGGGATTCTTGCGCAGCTTGAAGAAGGCCCCGTGAACCTGTCTGCCATTGCCGCCAATCCGGCAAGCCTGGGCTGCATATTTGATTTATTGTCCACGCAAGGCTGGGTTGCCTTCGAGCAGAATAGTGTTCGGCTGGCGGCGCGCGGACGCTACGCCGCGCAGATCGCCACTTCGTACGGAGTGACGGTGTCTTATCTGCCTCTGTTCAAGGTTGTGAGCACACTCCTGTTTGGGAACCCTCACGTCCCACGTCTAGACGAAAGCGGCGGAGAGTTGCTGGTAAACCGTGGCATGAACGTGTGGGGAAGCGGTGGCGCACACAGAACCTATTTCAAGACAGTGGACGAAATTATCGTAGAGATCTTCAACCGTCCGCTAAACGTCCAGCCACGGGGAATCTGTGACATGGGTTGTGGCGACGGCACATTCCTCGAGCACCTGTATTCGGTGGTTAGGAAGCAATCGGTCCGTGGCCAGGTACTGGATAAACATCCGCTGATAGTCGTGGGCGCGGATTTCAACAAGGTGGCCCGGCGCGTGGCGAAGCAGACGCTGCGCCGGGCCGGAATCCAGACTCTTCATGTCATCGGCGGCGACATCAATCGCCCGGCTCAGCTGGCCAGTGACCTCGAGCAACTCGACCTCGACATCCACGACCTGCTGCATGTCCGTTCATTCCTCGACCACAATCGGCCGTATATCCGGCCCGCGAATGGGGTCAAAGGGAACCGGACTGGACGGTCCACCGGCGCATTTGCCCATCTCGGGGAAGAGATCCCTCCCGATGAATTGGAGGAAAATCTGGTGCGGCATCTACGGCGCTGGGCCCCCTACATCGGCAGATTCGGCCTTCTGATCCTGGAGTTGCACACCCTCCCTCCCGAGCTCACAGCTGCGAACCTGGACAAAACGCCGGCCGTGGCTTACGACGGCACGCACGGATTCTCGGATCAGTACCTGATGGAGCTGCCGATCTTTCTCGATTGCGCTCGCGAAGCCGGACTGCAGGCCGACCCGCGCTACCAGGCCAAGTTCCCACCATCGGATTTGGCTACGGTCAGCATCAATTTCTTCACCGCCGTCTGATGTCGCCGCACTACCGATTCCTGCCGTGCCTGGAAGGAATGAAAGTGTCACCCATCTATTGGACGAGTACAACTGATTGACACAAGGAAGGAGCTTGCGTAAAAGGGTTGCGAACGAAGGGAAAGGAGCGACTTTCGCCTCGCCGGTCCGTTCTGCGGCGTGCGCTCATGCCTGCATGAGCCGGCTATCGGTGGATCACCGGTTTCCGCGGAATGGGAAAGGAGGCCTGGAATGACCGCGGTCTCGCAAAGAGGACGCGTCTTCGCTGTCGTCGCTCGTTTTACTTTGCGCGATCTCCACCTCCGCGGGGGACACGGTTCCCTTCGAGGCCGACTTGGCGGGCTACTCCGGCCCCGTGTTCAATCCGGGCAGCACCGTCACCAACACCGAGACCGCCCGGGGCCACGCGACGTGTCTGGGCCGCTTTCACCTGGGCGTCGGAGGAGAGCGTGAACGATCCCAACACCTCCAACTGGCGGGAACCGAGGTGCAGTGGGCGGTTTCGACGGAGAACGAGGATACCGTGACCGGCACCTTGAGGACGAAGTAAGATCGCGATCGCACCGACGGGAGGGCAGCAGAGCAGGGGCTCAGGATCGTCCGGAGGGTGAACGATGGGCAATAGGCGTTTTCACGCCAAGGAGGCATCACGATGACAGAGCCACGCAAGCGATTCGCATCCCCGCTAACCCGCCGCTCGTTCCTGCAGCGCGCCGGGATCGGTGGCGCCGCCCTCATAGGCGGGACGCTGTGGCCGAAGATCATGGCCGCCGGCACGCCGCGCCCGCGGTCAGGCCGGCTGTCGCTCAGCTGCCGGCCTCGGGCCACCGCAGGGCTACTCGCAGCCGGATGGAACGGGTGGCATCGTCCTTCCATACGAGTTCACGAGTCTCTCGACCCCTGACGTCGCCCACTATTGGGGGGCCGTCCACAGCGAGTGGAACGCCGGTGCGATGAACGGCTTCTTCACGACGGACGGGATCGACGCGATGGGGTATTACACGGCGGCCGAGCTGCCCTTTTACTACAGTCTCCTCGATGAGTTCACGCTCTGCGGGAAGTACTTCTGCTCCTTACTCGGTCCGACGTGGCCGAACCGGTTCTATCTGGCGGCGGGAACCTCGGGCGGGATCACGACCAACGGCCTCTGGGGGTACGGGATCTTCGACTACCCGATCATCCTCGACCTGTTGGACGCCGCCGGCGTCAGCTGGAAGGTCTACAACAACACCTGGGACAGCGTCCCGTTCGGGAATAGCGATAACGTCTTCGTCTTCTGGAAGCGGTACGCGCACGACAAGCGCACCCACGGTACGCGCGGCGACTACTTCAGCGACCTCAAGCATGGCACACTGCCGCAAGTGTCGTGGATCATTCCGAGCTTCGCCCGAGGCCTGGACGAGCACCCACCTGCCGACGTCTCAGTCGGGATGGGCATTCAAGAAGACCTGATCACCGCGCTGCGCGAGTCATCGGCATGGCAGAGTTCCGCGTTTCTACTAACGTACGACGAGCACGGCGGCTACTTCGACCACGTGGCCCCGCCACAGCTCGATGCGTTCGGGCTGGGCATCCGCGTTCCCATGTGGGTGATCTCCCCGCAAGCGAAGCGTGCGCACGTCGAACCGACCGTGTACGAGCACACCTCGACCCTGAAGTTCCTAGAACGCCTATTCAATCTGCCGACGCTGGCCTCGGTCAACCACCTGTTCGACACGGCGACGCCGGTCGGCTCGAACTACGAGGCGGCGCCAAGCGGATCGATTGCCGGCCCCCCGGCCCCTCCCCGTGACGGAGACGCGCGGATCGGCGACCTGTTCGAGTGCTTCGACGTTTGAGCCGGGTACCGATGCGGCCGGATGGAGACAACACCGAAAGTGTTGGTGTGGTCTCGAGCAGCGTAACGCCTCAATCTCCTTACGCACGCAGTATCAGCATCCGGAGCTAGAGATCGTGCGTGCAGCCGAGTCCCGTCGTCCCGGCCATCACTGTGGGCTCCAACGCGGCACATCGCGTGATTGATAGCCGCTACTTTCTTGGCAATGCCTGTCAACGCGGCCGGGGACGCGGTCCTTTGTATTTGCGCTTGCTTCTCAAGCACGCCCCGTTAGACGAAAACTTTGTGAATTCAGTATTTGCGGTAGTGAGTCCGGCACTGTCCACGAGCAGCAACGGCCCCTAGCCTCAATTTAGGCGTTCGCTTTGCGAGCATGGAAGAAGGCATGCCGCTATGACATCGACAGTAAGCCCTCCCATTCATAAAACTAGATCTCTGAATTGATCGGAAGATAAATAATAGCCGCCAGGCTTTTTTTGCTGGCGGCTATTTGTGCCGACCTTCGCTCGCCATCGATCCGCTTAGAAGCGGAACACAATTCCCGCCGAAGGCTGCGCAGTATGAGTGACGGCATCGGTATTCAGGCTGCTAAGCCCGAAGTCCGGTGACTTGTATACCAGGCCACGATACTCCGCCCTTAGCGAGAAGTGTCTGCTGATGGGTAAGTCAGCGCCCCCACCGTAAAGGAAGGCGCCTTTCCCCTGCGTGTCCGCACCCGCTACCAGGTTATTGTCGGTTGGGCTGAACACCAGGGCGCCGCCGCCCGCGAGTAAATACGGATTGATTTTGAACAGGACGGGGCTGGGTAGCTTGACTACGAGTTCGCCTGTGAACTGGTGGACATTGCTTTGTATTCCGGCGAAGCCCAGCGGCACTGAATACTGTTGAGTATTCCGAGCGAAGCCGTAGTTCGTTTCCGCCGCGAGCCAGCGGTTTAAGTTGTAACGGTACCCTACGAGAAAGCCCCCAGTGTCGGTGGCTTGCTGCCGGATTCCTTGACCGGTCGAGTCTTTCGTGTAGAAGCCGGTGCCCTGAACGCTGATCTCCGACCGCGATTCCTGGGCAACCGCGGCTGCCGTAAGCAGCGAGATGGCAACAACAGACAAAATACCTTTACGCCACATGTGTGTAGATACCTTCCTTTTCTTGAAATGCGATTTGCGGATTGTTACTAGTGAACAGAAAAAAAGCATGTCGGTTGCCAAACACACGGTGATCGACGGCCGGGCGCAAGTGATTGACTGCAGGAAGGTTTTCGCGAGAGGGAACTACGGGGGCGCCGGAGGGTGTCGATTATTCGACGCGGTTTTCGTCAAGTGACGATACCTTACGACATTAAATCGAACCTTTTCGCAAAGTGCCGACATCACATCATACGAACGCTCAAGATACTTCGACCTTCAACCTTCGGGCAGCGTTATGTTTAGCTGCTTGTAAATCTAGAAGAAGGAAGTCAAGAACTGGTCCATGAGTCCCCTCTTGCAGACAGGATCGCCGACGCAGAGTGAGCGTTTCGAGGCCCTTCTCCGCGCTTCGAAAGCCATCTCTTCCGCTCGAGACTGCGATTGTTGCGAGGAAGTTTTCGCGCGGGAACTGCGCAGCGTGATTCCATTCGATTATCTACACGTAAGCATGTTTGAATCTGACACCGGCGACCCCAGCAAACTGGGCTGGCGTCTGTTTGACATTCACGGCGAGAAGCGTCAATTTCCGGAAGCGGAGCTTCCAGTCGGTGAAATAGAACTGACCACCGCGTGGGTGCACGAAAACTGCCAGCCACTTGTAATTTCGGATTGGAATAGTGAGACACGCTTTCCAACCTTGAGAGAATTTTTGACCGGAGTCGGTATCGGCTCCAGCTGCACGCTACCACTGGTGCGAGGTGAGCGGCGGCTCGGAATCTTTGAAGTCGGCAGTGCGCAGGCGAACGCTTATGGCGAAGAGGAAGTTGCCTTTCTCTCACTGGTTGCAGACCAGGTGGCACTGGCGATTGATGCTGCTGTCAACTTTGATATCTCGCAACGCGCGCAGGAGCGGCTGAAACTGCTTTTGGAGTTGACCAATCAGGTTGTTTCCAACCTCGAATTGCGGGAACTGTTGCGCACTGTCTCCGCCAGCGTGCGGCGGGTGATGAACTCCGACGTCGTGGGTGTCATGCTTCCTGATGCCGAAGGTAAACATCTGCGGGTTTTCGCGCTGGATTTTCCTGACAGCAAGGGATTCTTCCGGGAGGAAACACTCATCCCCATCGAGGGCACACACCCCGGGGAAGCCTTCCGCACTCGGAAACCGGTGGTGAAGGCACACCACGATTCCGGCGACGAACGGTACGCCGAGCACTACCAGCGGGTGGTGGGCGAGGGCGTGAAGTCGGGTTGCCTTGTTCCCCTTATCAGCCGCGATCGTTCGCTGGGTGTCTTGGCGCTGGGCAGAAGGCAGGACAGCGACTTCGATCGCGAGGAAGTCGAGTTCTTGTGCCAGGTCGCAAGCCAGGTAGCGATAGCCGTCGAGAACGCCTTAGCCTATGGCGAGATCGCTGAACTCAGAGACAAGCTCGCGCAGGAGAAGCTGTATCTCGAAGAGGAAATCCGCGGCGAGATGGATTTCGAAGGGATCGTTGGCCAGAGTTCGGCGCTGCGCCAGGTTCTGCACTTGGTGGATACGGTTGCTCCCAGTGGTTCCACGGTGCTCTTGCTTGGAGAAACAGGCACTGGCAAGGAACTCATTGCGCGGGCCATTCATGATCGCAGCCGTCGTAAGGACCGAACGTTTGTGAAGCTCAATTGCGCCGCCATCCCGACAGGCTTGCTGGAAAGCGAGCTCTTTGGCCACGAACGCGGCGCGTTCACTGGCGCAATTGCCCAGAAGGTCGGTCGCCTCGAACTCGCGGACCAGGGGACGCTGTTTCTCGATGAGGTTGGCGACATTCCGCTGGAGGTTCAACCGAAACTTTTGCGGGCGCTGCAAGAGCGGGAATACGAGCGGCTTGGCAGTACACG
>MNDG01000154.1:9830-18641 GCA_001914815.1 Acidobacteriales bacterium 13_2_20CM_55_8 | reverse complement strand
AGACAAGCAACTGAGTGAGTATCTCCGCGATGACAAGAAGCCTCGCCACATCCAGCACGCACTAGTGCAGATTGGCGAGCGCCTGACCAAGCACGATACGAGGGTCACGCGCTGGTACCCCGAAGTCATCCGATTTGCGTCATATCCCGTGGAAGAAGTCCGCAACACCGACGCCTGGGTGATGGGCCAGGACACAACCGGCGCAGGTTTTCACGAAACTTTGTTGAAAATGTTGAACGATCCATCTCCCCTGGTGCGTGGCAATGCAGCGCTGTCGCTCGTCCGTTTCGGGGACGCGACCGGGCGACCTCAGATCCTCGCGCTTCTTCAACCAGCGGAAGTCAAAGCGCTGCAATCCGGGAAAGTGATCGATACGAGTACAGTGGGTACCGCGATTCATCAAGGTGGGGTCGTCGCCAAGCTGGAACAAAACGGGCAGACCATAGAAATCCGTTCACCCATCGCCGGTCGGCTGCGAAATTTGTTCGTGAAAACCGGACAGCCTGTCACCGCCGGGGATGAAATCGCAACACTCGATCCCAGTATCGAACAAGTGTGGGAAGCGCTGCGCGCCCTCTATCTTGTTGGAAGATTAGATGATCTTCCCGCAATCCTTCCCTATGAGCGGGAATTGCCCGATATTCCGGACCATGTGCGACAGCAGGCGCTGCTGACCGAGAAAGCGATAAGAGAGAGGAAATAGTGGCTAGTGACTAGTGGCCAGTTATCAGTGGCCCGTCGGAGTCATCAGGTATATCTTAAAGATAACATTCGACGAGGTCGTCATCTGAGTTCAGCTAAACGTTCCGGGCATGGAAAGATTGGCTGGGACCTGCGATGCCCGCCTACGTGCCTCCAGGCGCATTTAAAGGGCATCCTACGCGAGTTCTTGCAGCCGCTTTTGCATATAAAAGCCGCTGAATCTAGAATCAACAACTTAGCTATTAGAAACGGGAACCTAGAAACTAGCCACTAGCCACTGCTTTAAAAAGGCATGACTCCAACTTCCTTCTCCACCTCAACCGTATCCACCATCACAATCGCATCCCATGGGCAACCATCCATAAAGCAACCATCCGGCCCCTTGCTGAGGCATTTCTTACAACCGATGCAAAGAATCGGATCGACCTGGATCCGGCCAAACGGTGGACTATCCTCGTCCGGAACCCAGAACATACAGTCCTCGACGGGACAATACTCCACGCAGGCCGGTGAGCCCGCGCAGCCCGTGCAGCACTCCGTGATTACCGCCAACTCTTTCGGTTTCTTCTTGCGAGCAGTGATAAGGCCTTTGGATTTCGGTTCGTGCTTGAGCTCGTCGGGGACACTCCCGACGGCTCCCGTAGCGGGTTCAGCAGGCATGGGCAGATTATATCGCATCACCGCAACCCGACCCCCAGTTCTGATATATTGATCATCCAGCCCCTAGATTTTCGTATTCATGTCTCGAGTTTCCGGCCCATGGTCAAATTCAGCACCACAAGGGGCAGAAGGAGCAGCACTCATGCCAAAGAGCGTTAATAAAGTCATTCTTATTGGAAATCTCGGTAAAGATCCTGAGGTGAAGTACACCCCGAGCGGCACCCCGGTAGCAAAACTTACGCTCGCAACCAACGAACGCTTCAAAGACAAAGGCGGCGAGTGGCAGGACCGCACGGAGTGGCACAACGTCGTGGTATGGCAACGGCTGGCGGAGATCGCGGGCGAATACCTCAAGAAGGGCAGCAAGGTTTACATCGAGGGACGCCTGCAGACCCGCTCCTGGGACGACAAGCAAACCAATCAAAAAAAGTACATGACTGAAGTCGTGGCCCAGGATCTGGTTCTACTCGGTGGACGCGGCGAGGGTAGTGGCGGCGATGAAGCCGGCGGACGTTCTCGCGGAGCTGCCGCGGGCGGCGGGTTTGATCAACGTGCCCCGGAACCGGAACCGGCAGCTTCGACGCCCATCAGCGATGAAGACATTCCCTTCTGACGAGTGAGGCTGACGATGCCCGACCTGGCCAGCAAGACATGTGTTCCCTGTCGCGGAGGTGTGCCTCCGCTCAAAGGCAAGGAACTCGGAACGATTCACAAACAGACTCCTGAATGGGCTCACTGGAAAGTGGTGAACGAGCATCACGTCACTCGCAGCTACACTTTCCCTGATTTCAAGCAGGCGCTTGATTTTGTGAATCGCGTGGGCGCGGTCGCTGAAGAGCAAGGGCATCATCCAGACATTTTTCTGACCTGGGGAAAAGTAGACATCACCATCTGGACGCACAAGATTGATGGCTTAACCGAGAGCGATTTCATCATGGCCGCAAAGATCGACAAGCTTCAGAGCTAGTCAGTCCTTGGTCCTTGGTCGTTGGTCGTTAGTCCCGAGCCGCATTGTCCAGCCCCACAAACTCGCCGGTACCAACATGAGTAGCCCGGTTGCGGTGGCCATGGTCCGCGCGGAAACGCCCCAGTCCAGAAAAACGCCACACAGATAAGAGGTGATGGCGATCACTAACATACAAAATCCCAAGTCCGCGGCAAAGACTCGGCCCCGGAAACGATCTTCAGTATTGAGTTGCAACAGCGACGTGGAGAATACCCAAACGGTTGAGCCGCCGCCATGTGCCAGCGTCAGACAGAGGCATGCTACCCAGAGGCTGCTCGCGCTACCTAGCGCCGCATAGCCAACCGCCACAGTCAGATAACCAAAGAAAATCCCGAGGCGCAATCGGCGGTCGGATTGGCCCGCCAACCGCGCGGAGAACAATGGTCCGATGATCGCACCCAGTCCGCGCGATGCGACCAGCATGCTCATGCCCAACATCGCTCCGCGCTGGGCGTCCATACCCGGCGAACGTAGTGGAAAGTACCGATACGCCATTACCGTGATCAGCACCCAACTCGGTCCGATCATCCACTCGCCGGACTTGGCAAAAACGGCAGCCAGCAATTTTCTGTCCTTGCGCACATAACGCATGCCTTCGAGGATCGGCGAGTAGTTGAACAGATCGCGGATACGCAAAGTTGGCGTGGCGTCAGCATGCGGCTCCTCGAATCGCATTCCTGCGATCAGCACTGCCGACGCAAGAAACGACAGCGCGTTCAATATGAAAACGGCATCGCGTCCCAACAAAGCTGCGACTACACCTCCAAGGGCCGCACCCACCATGAGATTTACCGACCACGTAGTCGATGAAAGCGTGTTGGCCAGGAGAATGTCTTCCCGCCGCGTAATGTTTGGAATCACCGCATTGCGAGCTGGCTCGAAAAATGCCGCCATCACAGTTTCCAGCAGCAGCAGCGGATAGACCATCCAGATCACAGAACGGGAGCGCACCAGCAGCATCGCCAGCACGATCACCACTCGTGCCAGGTCAGCAGCGATCATCACCCATTTCCGCCGCACGCGATCGTTGACCACGCCGGCAGTGGGCACGACGAACGTCTGTGGCAGAACTTGTAACACCAGAGCTAACGCTACCGAGCTGGCCCGGCCCGTCAGTTGCAAAAGCAAGCCGTAGATCGCTAGCGAGGGAAGTTCCGATTCTGGCGCAATAGGTGGAAGTAAGCGGGGAGGGAAATGGAAACGGCGTGCGGTTGGGATTGTGTTTCCATCGCAAATCGACGCGTAAAAAGATACACGATACCGGTGACAAGTATCTGCAGTTCTGGTCCAGTGCTCAGAGGCTTCGGTTACAATTTCACCTCGCTGGTTTGAGTCATCAGGAGGTTCGGTTTATGAAGCCTAGCCTGCGCTGGATAGCAGTCCTGCTCCTCGCCGTTGTAGCTTTCGCCCAAGATGAAGTTATTAGTCCCAACGAAAACCTGGTCGTCGAAGGCGTTCCTCCGATTCCAGCGTCCCTGGCTGAGACCGTAGGGCGCTATACAAACTTTCGAGGCGCCAGCCTACAGAATTGGGATCCGATCAATCGGGAAATGCTCATCTCCACCCGGTTCGCGGACACGGTTCAGATTCATTTGGTCAAGATGCCCGGCGGAGCACGCACCCAACTGACGTTCTACCCCGATTCAGTAAATCGGGCCGAATACTCACCGGTAAAGAACGATTCTTTTGTGTTTGCCAAGGACGTTGGTGGCGGCGAGTTTTTTCAGATTTATCGGTATGACAAAGCCAGCGGAGATGTCACTCTCCTCACCGACGGCAAATCGCGCAACACCGATGCGGTATGGTCATACGCTGGCGACAAGCTGGTCTACGGATCCACGCGCCGCACCGGCAACGACGTTGATCTCTACGTGATGGAGCCGGCGGATGCGAAAAGCGATCACCTGCTCGCACAACTACAGGGCGGCGGCTGGCAGGCGCTGGACTGGTCGCCCGACAACCGCAAAATCCTGGTACTGGAGGAAATTTCAGCCAATGAGTCTTATCTCTGGGTCTTCGATGCCGCCAGCGGAGAAAAAACTCTGCTCACTCCCAAAGGCGGCGCTACGAAAATTTCCTACCAGGGTGGCCGCTTCAGCAAAGACGGCAAGGGCATCTACGTCACCACCGACAAGGATTCCGAATTCCATCGCCTCGCCTACGTTGACCTGGCTTCGAAGGCGCACTCATATCTCACCAGCAACATTCCCTGGGATGTAGACGAATTCGCTCTCTCCTATGACGGCAACCTGATCGCCTTCGTGACCAACGAAGACGGGTTCGGAATACTCCATCTTCTCGATACGAAAACCGGCAAAGAAAAGCCGGTACCCGATCTGCCGAAGGGCATCGTCTCCACAGTACGCTGGCACAAAAACAATCACGACCTTGCCTTTGAAATCACTTCGGCGCGTTCCACCTCGGACGTCTATTCCCTGGATGTGCAGTCAGGCAAAGTGGAGCGCTGGACTTACAGCGAAACTGGCGGACTCAACATTGCTAATTTTTCCGAGCCCGAACTAATTCACTGGAAATCGTGGGATGGACGCAGCATTAGCGGTTTTCTTTATCGTCCGCCGGCCAAATTTAGTGGAAAGCGGCCGGTCATCATCGATATCCATGGCGGGCCCGAAGGCCAGTACCGCCCTGATTTCCTGGGGCGAGACAACTACTACTTGAATGAACTTGGCATCGCGCTGATCTTTTCCAACGTACGTGGTTCCACCGGATATGGCAAAACCTTTTTGGCTCTCGATAACGGGATGCTGCGCGAAGGTTCTTACAAAGACATCAATTCCCTGCTTGACTGGATTCCGACTCAGCCCGACCTTGATCCAAGCCGCGTCCTGATTACCGGCGGCAGCTATGGTGGATTCATGACCCTCGCCGTCGCCACCAATTACAACGACCGTATCTGCTGCTCGGTGGATGTGGTAGGCCCCTCCAACCTGGTCACCTTCCTCGAACGCACCGCACCTTTCAACAAGGCGAAAAATATCACCAAGCCATTATTCGTGATCGCGGGCAAAAATGATCCGCGAGTTCCTGCCAGCGAGTCAGAGCAGATGGTGAAGATCGTCCGTCAGAATGGCACTCCAGTCTGGTGGCTGATGGCCAAGGACGAAGGCCATGGTTTCCGCAAAAAGAAAAATCGCGACTACCAGTTTTATGCCACGGTCATGTTTGTAAAGCAGTATTTACTGAAATAGTCTCTTCGGAGTCGGGCTTATCTTGAGAGCTGATAGCTGTCGCCTGAGAACTGAGAGCTGAGACCTGACAGCTTGTTTATAATCCCAGCATGATGGATGAGAACGACTTTCGGAAGCGATCCGACCAGGCCTTGACTTCCCTCAAACAGGCCCTAATCACGGCAGAACAGTCCGCAGGCTTCGAAGTAGAAGACCAGGCTGGCGCGCTGCACGTCTCGTTCGATGACGGCGGCAGATTCGTAATTTCTCCCAACGCGCCGGTCCGGCAAATCTGGATTTCCGCGCTTTCCACCAGCTTCAAGCTGGACTGGTCAGATGCCGATCACGATTTTGTATTGCAGAAAACCAGCGAGAAGCTCAAACCGCTGGTAGCGCGATTAATTAATCAGCAGTTGGGAGTTCAGGCTGTGAGCCTTAGCTAGCGTCTCATCGCTGCGCAGCAGTCCCACCCAGTTTCTGTTTCAAATGTGTGGCAATCTGTTTCCCGTGGAAGCGTCCGTTTTCTATGAAAATCTCGTTGGTTCGTGATCCCGCCACGATGACCCCGCCAACATAAACACCTGGAACGTTGCTTTCGAGGGTCACCGGATCGCACACTGGTCGGCATTGCTCGGAAGAAAGCTCGATCCCCACGCTGGTTAGAAAATCGAAATCTGGGTGATAGCCAGTCATAGCGAAAACAAAATCGTTTTTCAATTCCACCGGCCCGTGGGGAGTTTTGATCAGCACATAGTCATTCCCAATTTCTGCCACAGTACTATTGAAATAGGCAGGAATCTCTCCGCTCTTGATACGGTTCTCGATATCAGGACGCACCCAGTATTTGATGTGATCGTGCAATCCGGCGCGGCGGTGCACCAGCGTCACTCGCACACCATGACGCCAGAGATCGAGAGCAGCCTCGGCAGCTGAATTCTTACCGCCGATCACCAAGACATCGGTGTCATAAAACGGATGGGGCTCGCGGAAATAGTGGAACACTTTGGGCAGGTCCTCGCCCGGTATCTTCAGCAGGTTGGCCAGATCGTAATATCCAGTAGCGATAACTATTTTGCGCGCGCGATAGTCGAAGATACCGTTGGAGCGGTCTGTCGCAGTAACGTGAAAGTCTCCATCTTTTCCCGCGATCGTCTTGACCCATTGATACTGGTGAATGTGCAACTTGTAATGCTCGGCGACCCGGCGGTAGTACTCCAGCGCCTCCTGGCGCGTGGGCTTGAAATGGGCTGTGTTAAAAGGGATCTCACCGATTTCCAGAAGTTCCGGCGTGGTGAAGAACACCATGTTCGCCGGATAGTTGTAAACCGAGTTGACCACGCAGCCCTTATCGATGATCGAAGCCTTGAGGCCAACCTTCTGCGCTTCGATGGCACAGGCCAGCCCAGTGGGGCCACCTCCCACGATCAGCACGTCGCTGCGAGTGTCAGCGTCCGAGCGGATTTTGGTTTGCGGCAATGTCGCTGGAATCTGTTCGGTGACCAATGAATGTTATCCCTGCGGATCGGAAATACAATCCGTGCGCGTTTCACTTTTCAATGAAGAAAAGGATTCTAACATGCGGCGGTGTGATGCAGAATCCGTTGTGATCCACTTCTCCGCCGACCGCTGTGAATGCCTTGACGGGCCGCAACCCGCCCATTAAACTGTAGATTCTAATTTTGAAAATGAAATTCATTTTCAATTTCATGATGATCACGATATGAGTCTCCGCCGACGAACCCTGCGCATTGTCCGGCGCATTCACCTCTACCTGGGATTGGCCGCGGCCTTGTACTTCATGCTGATCGGCGCCACCGGCGTGGCCCTCAATCATCGTCAACTATTTCGCCTGGAAGATCGGTACGTCTCACGTATCTGGCTGCCCGAGTCCTACCGTCCTCAGGACGGAGCTGAAGTTCGCGCCGATATCCTGGTCGGGGATCTTCACTCCGGATTGATCTTTGGGCGTTTTGGCTCTCCGATCATGGATGTAGTCGCGACTGTCTGGTTCCTTTCCCTGCTCTCCGGACTTTCGCTCGCTGCGTTGGGACGCTCGCTGCACGGGAGTCCCGAGAAAGAAGATAACGAGTGCGAACTCATTAAAACTTCCCTTCCGCCACGCACGGAGCTGCAGCGTTCGGAGGAAGAGTCTGAATTTGCACGTCAACAGACCTTGAGTGCTTGATCCTTCGGACTCGATAACAGGAACAGTTCCACTTTGTGCGGTGTCTAACTCCTGGAAGAGGGGATCGCATCAGAGACAGCCTTCCAAATTTGCGCTTCACCCGGAACAAACTGTCCAACCGAATCTTAAAGCTCATACTCTTCCTCTTGCTCGCTGTGCCTTCACTGACCTGGGTTGTCCTCCGTGCATCGTTAGTGGTCAAGGCCCGGCAAGCTCAGGCTCTACTGTCTCAAGTCAAGGCTCTCCGAGTGCGCGAGTCCGCGTTCGCGGATGCGCGGAAACTGGCCGACCAATACCATGGCAGGGTTGACTATCAAGGTGAACCGTGCACTTTTGAGAAGTGCACCTACGCAATTTTCCTAGGCCCGAGTTGGGACCAGCAACCAAACTTCCTAGGAAATGCTCTACGCTTCGTTGGAATCAGAACGTACAGGGCAGACGGCTCAGTTCAAGTGCGCGATGGACGGATAATGGAAGTTGCGTTTGACGTGGACACAGAAGCAAAGCTGGGCGCGGCCGGGGGACAATGGATCGCCGCATCGGCCAAGGTTTCCGATCATTTTTCGCGAAGCGACTACTACACTGGCCGCGACCGGGGTCTTGACGAACATCCCAATCGACAGGTCAGGCACCCGCACTTTACTACGAGTGGTGGCGGGCAAATCATACTGTCGGAAGTAACAGCGGACGCGAACGCCAGAGATAGAACAAGAGCATTCGACATTCGTCTTTCTTGTATTTCCAGTTTGCAGGGCTGTTCAGACCTGCGTGCTCTTGCGCCTTCGGCGTGGGAAGACTTGATGACAGCTACAGAGGAACAAAGAAAACGTATTGAACCTCTAAGGGAGTATGGAGTGTGCGCCGCGCGGTCTTTGGCGAGAATAGCTCGTGATATGGATAACGTCCTTCTGGTCCAGGTCAAGAAGGTTTTCCCGATTAAGAGCGGCGGGGACAGTCAGTTTCAAAATGTAGAGCTTCAACTGGTTGAATTATTGAAAGGGAGAACGAACAACCACCCTGCACGATTGCCTCTGGAAATTCCTGAAGTTGACGCTAATGGGAATGCCCGG
>MNDG01000154.1:0-9824 GCA_001914815.1 Acidobacteriales bacterium 13_2_20CM_55_8 | reverse complement strand
TTGAAGGACTCTGAGATCGATTTCGCTGCGCACCCGCCTTGTGAAGTTGTCCCTGCATCCGACGAAAATCTCGCGGTGATTCGCCAGACGCTCACGCAACTAGCGCACGGGACGCCCATCACCGCGCTGGCAGAAGAGAGTCATCGTGTTCCCTGAGTTCAAGCTCAATCGGAAAACGTAGCCCCACTGCTATAATTTCCGGTTGCTTTCATCTTCCAAACTCACTGGCCAGAAAGACAAAATGGCGACGCCCGGGGAACAGCCGACTCGCACGCGTATTGAGTCCGACAGCATGGGACAAATCGAAGTCCCGGCCAATGTTTATTGGGGCGCGCAAACCCAGCGCTCGCTGCTCCATTTCAATATTGGGCGCGACACTATGCCGCCGGAGTTGATCCGCGCATTCGGCATCCTCAAGAAGGCGTGCGCGCAGGTAAACCAGGATCTGGGCAAACTTCCTGCTGAAAAAGCCAAGCTCATCGTGAAAGCCGCCGACGAAGTCATCGCTGGCAAGCTCGACGACCAGTTTCCCTTGCGCATTTGGCAGACCGGCAGCGGGACGCAGACCAACATGAACGTCAACGAGGTCATCTCCAACCGCGCCATCGAGCTGGCGGGCGGCGAGATGGGATCGAAGAAACCGATCCATCCCAATGACGACGTCAACATGTCGCAGTCTTCCAATGACACGTTTCCCGCGGCCATGCACATCGCCGCCGCGGAACGGGTGACCAACGCGCTGGTTCCCGCGGTCAAAACTGTTCATGACGCCATTGCAGCCAAGGCGAAAGAATTTAAAGACGTAGTAAAAATCGGCCGCACCCACTTACAGGACGCTGTCCCACTCACTTTCGGACAGGAGTTCGGTGGATGGGCCAGTCTGTTGGAGCGCGATATTAAGCGGCTGGAGCAGGTGCTCGCCGGACTCTATGACCTCGCGATTGGCGGAACTGCGGTCGGCACCGGGCTGAACGCGCATCCCGAATTCGCGGAACGTGCTGCCAAGAAGATCGCCGAACTCACGGGGCTTCCCTTCCGCTCCCATCCCAACAAGTTCGCAGCGCTGTCAGCGCACGATGAGATCGTCTTCGCACAGGGCGCGCTGGAAACCCTGGCTGCATCGTTCATGAAGATTTCGAATGACATTCGCTGGCTGGCTTCCGGCCCGCGTTGTGGTCTCGGCGAACTATCTATCCCGGAGAACGAACCGGGTTCTTCCATCATGCCGGGCAAAGTGAATCCGACGCAATGCGAAGCTATGACCATGGTCTGCGTGCAGGTTCACGGCGCCACCGCCGCCATCGGATTCGCTGGCTCGCAAGGCAACTTCGAGCTCAACGTTTTTAAGCCGGTAATCATTTACAACTTTCTGCATTCCGTCACCTTGATCGCGGACGCCTGTCATGGATACGTCGAGTACATGATCAAAGGCATCGAGGTCGATCGCGCCAAGGTTGACTGGTACGTGAAGAATTCTCTAATGCTGGTGACCGCACTGGCTCCGAAAGTTGGATACGACAAAGCTGCCAAGATCGCCCATACCGCGCACGTCGAGCGCACCAGCTTGCTTGAGGCGGCATTAAAGTTAGGGTATCTCACGCGCGAGGAGTTCGAGGATTTGATGAAGCCAGAAAAGATGACCAAACCCTAGGCTTGCGTAGCGACGGGCGACTCGCCCGTCCAGATGGAGCGCAGCTCGGATTCGCCATGTGGATATTGAGCTGCCCAAAAAGCCGGCGGGGACGCCGGCGCTACAACTTCCCATTCGTTCAAGGGCCTACTCAGATTCAGCAGGATTCAACTCAGCACCGGCTTCGGCATCTCTCTTATGCGCGACAGGCAGTGCCTTGGGTGTCGTTGTAATGGTGACGACGCTCACCAGCACTAACAACGTCCCGAGAAGTGTGCGAGGACCGACCACCTCTCCGCCAAGAAAGTATCCCAGGATCACCGCGACTACGGGATTCACATAAGCGTAGGTCCCCACTTTGGTGGGCGATTCATAGTGCAGCAGCCAGATGTAGGCGGTGAAGCCGACGATCGAGCCGGCGATAATTAGATAAACCAGCGCGAACCGTGCGTTCCAGGAAACGGCTTGCACTCGAAATCCCGCAAACTCGCCGGAAACTGCGGTGAGGACGAAGAGCTGAACTCCTCCGGTGAGCATCTGCGCAGCCGCGCTCATTGGTTTTGATGCCGGCAGTGGAAGCCGACGAGTGAGGATCGTAGCCACCGACCATGTGAACGCTGCCACGAGCAGAGCAATAGCTCCGGCGCGATTGATCGGAACTTCACCTAAAGAAAACGAATGATTCACCAAGACAGCCACGCCGCAGATGCCTACGATAAGCGCAAGACAGAGGCGGACCGTCAATCGTTGCGTTCGCAGGAACATGATTTCCAGCAGCGTAATGAAAACCGGAATCGTTGCCAGGACCACGGCTGCAATCCCGGAGGGTACACGCTGCTCGGCCCAAAACAAGCATCCATAATCGATAACGAAAATCAGTGTTCCGAGGAAGAAGGCACCCGCCCACTCTCGGCGGCTGGGAGCTGGCGTGCCCTTGAGACGCATCCAGCCATAAAGCGCGAGACCGGCTACGAAAAAACGAATAGCAGCGAGAAGAAACGGAGGGACTTCGTGGACTCCTACGCGAATCGCGAGAAACGTTGATCCCCAGACGAAATAAATGATGGCGAACGCCAGCAGGATTTTCCAGGAAGGTGGACGGGCGGCATGTTCCATCTGGATCCTCTACTCACTGCGTTTGTCGCAGTGATTCATAGATGTCCAGACATAATCTTTCGAACCATGCTTTTCCATGAAAGATTTTTATAGGAGGAGAAATTGTTTTTATGCGCCCTATGGTCTGCTGGCAAACGACAATCCACTCAAGCCCGCGAGATCCTTTGCATCGACTCCCTTGGCCGCCAGCAGTACATGAAAACTTTCTCCCATCCCAGAGGGCGTGACCAGATGCTTGAGTTGGAGCGCAACCTTCGCGCGCTCCTGTGGCAGACGGCATTCTTCGAAGGCGTCGGCGAATTGATTTGCCTCGCCGATTCCCATCAGAAACTGTGATTGAGTGAGAAGAGGATGCACGTACACTGCGGTCTGCTCGGCCGCAGCAGCAAGCGCAGTGAAGTTTACATGTGCGGTGATATCTTGTTCTCCGGGAGCCTCGTAAGGGTTGGCGCTCACGGAGTGCTGGCGAAATGCGGTGAGCGTACCGCGATGCCGGCCGGCGAGTTGCTCCTGGCGAGTGTATCCGTAGTCGATGGCGACGAGGATGCCGCGCTCCATGCAGGAGGCGATCCGCGTCATAGATTGTTGTGCGATCAGAGGAACCTCGATTCGTTCATCGCCTTCGGGATGGACGCTGTAACGATCGAGGAAATCCATTTCCTTGGATGAGAGAGGCGCCCAGGTTTCGACGAAATGTCCTTTCTCTGCGGAGATGCGTAATGCGCCTTGCGAACTGACAACCTCTACGGGCAAAGCGTCAAAGAACTCATTGGCGAAGATGATCACGGGTTCACAGCGAACCCCAGGGGCTAAAGCCCGTCCAAATGACGGCCATTTCGCCACGACTGAAGTCGTGCCCTTCCCGGTGGTCCCCTCGTACGTATCGAGCTCTCCAGGCGCGTTCTTCCCGGTACTTCCCTTCCACGCATCGCCCGTCCACAGTGTGCTCTTCCCAGTTTCGGAAGGCGTCGCCGAGATCGGCGCGAGTGAAGCCTTCCCTGACGCGAAGTGTCTTCTCAGCGTCGATTGCAACCGCTGCCGGAGTGCGGGTGAGTTTTCCGCCAGCGAGTAACACAAAGCGCGAAAGAAGTGAGGGAATTTTTTCTCTGACCAGTCCAGCGCGTCCTGAGCAAATAATCCTCGGCCGGGACCAACTTCTAGTACTTCAATCCGTTCTGGAGAACCTAGCAATTGCCAGATTTCCTCGAACTGGCGGGCCAGCAGACGTCCAAAGACCGCGTGTACGTCGCTTGAAGTGTAGAAGTCTCCAGCTTTTCCGAATTGTTCGGCATGGCGCGAGTAGTAACCCAGCTCGGGATGGTAAAGGCAAAGTTCCATGTAGCGGGAAAACGGAATAGGTCCGCGCTCTCGAATTTCCTGCTCGATGACTTGCCGCAGGGTCACAAGCCCTTCCGCTGGCGTTCGACGCGGTCCTGTGGCGTACGAATGAACATTTCGACCAGGTAGTCGTGCAGACAATCGTAAAGCTGGCGCTGGAAGCTCCATTCAAATTGAGGATGATCCAGATCGCGGGGATGGAGTTCAAAGTAGTAAGTATGCACGGGAACAGGGGGACTCTTGAAGGTGATGATGACTTCCACGCCCTCGCCTTTAGAGCGCGCGTCGAAATCGAGCAAAGGATGCTCGTAAAGACGGAGTTGCGCGAGGACACGATCAAGGCGGGAGTTACTGGATTCAGACACCAGAAGATTGTAGAAGATTGCGCCGCTACTCGTAGCGCAGCGCTTCGATCGGATCCAGCCGCGCGGCTTTGATCGCAGGCAGCATGCCGCTGACGATTCCGACAAGAGCCAAGATAGCCGTGGACCAGAACAGAATGGTGGTGTCGATTTTGAGGTGAATGTCTCCTTCGCTGGCATTTTCGATGAAAGCACTCCAAAGCGTGAGTGATCCTACCGCCCAGGAAACAAGGTAGGCCAGCGCAACTCCAGCCAGGCCGCCAATGAAAGTGATGGCCAGTGCTTCCGCGAGAAATTGGAAAAGTATGTGCCAGCGATGCGCGCCCAGGGCTTTCTCCACACCAATCTCGCGGGTACGTTGAGTTACGGAGACCAGCATGATGTTCATCAACCCCACGCCGCCAATGCCGAGCGTAAGCAGGCCGATAAAACCGAGCAGGACTTTGATGCCCATGGTAATGATATGCAACTCACCCAAGTCCGCGACGCTATCGAAAACAAACACGGCGCGCATGTCTTTGGGATTGAAACTGTGGTGGTATGCCATGGTGTCGCGGATGGCCTTGGCGACCTTTTCGTGTTCGCCCTCATACTCGATTGTTATGACATCTAGATAATAGGTATTTTTCAGAACGCTCATGGCACTGAAGGGCACATAAATCATGGCGTTCATGTTGTCGTCGCCATTGGAAATCATGTGTTTCAAAATACCGACGACTACATAAGAGACGCCGTCAATGCGTACACTCTCGCCAATCGCATTCTGTCCTGAGAACAACTTCCTCTTGACGTCATAACCCAGGACTGCCACACGGCTGTGAGTGAAATCCTCCTGCTCACCGAAAAAGGATCCCTCGGCAACATCCACGTGTCGAATCTTCTGATAGCTGGCGTAAGCGCCACGGACGTCGTAGCTGGCGCTGCGGGTACCGTAGGAAACCAGACTCTGCTTGTTGACTTCCGGCGAAATCCGCTTGATGAAGGGCACTTCTGTTTGCAGGTAGTCGAGATCCTGCACGCGCAGCTTGACTTCCGTGCCGGCCTTGCTGCCGCCGGCCTGCAGTGAAGTGCGGCCGGGAAAAATGGCGATGAAGTTTCCGCCGAAAGTTTCGAAGGCGATCATCAGTCCGCGCTCGAAGCCCGTACCGTAGGCCAGCAACAACACCACGGTCGCAATGCCCCACGCCATGCCCAGCATGGTAAGCAGGCTGCGCCGCCGGTTGTGGCGCAGCGCGCTGTACGCCTGTTTTCCCAGTTCGTTGAACATGACTATTCCTGTCGTAGCGCTTCCACCGGTTGTAGCAACGCTGCCTTGCGCGCGGGATACAGGCCGGCGACAATGCCGGCCACCATCAGAGAGAGGATCGCTGCTACCGCCGACGCGGGAACAATTCGCGGGGTATCAAAGCCCTCAGGCGCCGGCAACTGCGCCAGCAAAGTGACGAACGACACGCAGATGGCCAGGCCAATGCCGCCGCTGAAAGCGGTGAGGAAGGCTCCCTCCACAAAGAATTGCGTAAGGATATTGCGATGAGTGGCGCCCAAGGCCTTGCGCAAGCCAATTTCTTTCGTGCGCTCCGTGACCGAGACCAGCATGATGTTAATGATGCCGATCGCGCCCAGCCCAAGTGTCACCATTCCCACCACACCGAGAAACCAATCCATAGCATTGAAGATTTTGCCGACACGGATAGAGTTCTCGATGGTATCCCAGTCATTGAAGCTGTCTTCGACCTTAGGATCGAAGCCGTGGCGCCTGGCGATAATTTCATGCACTTCTGCTTTGGCGCGCTCGTGCTGTTCTTTTGTAATCGGCTGGTAGTTGATGAATGAAAGGGCGTCGTCGGCGTTTTCGGCTTTCAAGGGAAACAACATCCGCATGGTTTCGATGGGAATAAAGATGCGCGCGTTGGTGCCGTTATTCCCTTCCCGTCCCACTTTGGCGACGACCCCGATAATATCGAAGCTCATGCCATTGAGCAGGATGGATGAACCGACTGCTGGACGTCCTGGAAAAATATTCTTCAATAGCTCCCATCCCACCACGGCGACGCGCCGGCGTTCCGTGCTGTCTTCGTCATTGAACCAGCGTCCGGGCCCAACCGGAACAGTGCGAATCTTGTCGTACACGGGAGCAACGCCGAAGACCTGACCGTTGGTGCTGCCATACTCACTGACCGCACGAATATCTTCGCGGTTCAGTACCGGTGAAATCGTGCGCAGCGACTTGGCCTCGTCGCGAATCGCGAGGTAGTCTCCGTAAGTAAAAAAATAAGGCCGGCCCGAAACCAGACTGCCTTCCACCGCCGGAATCCGACCGGGGAAGATGAACATGATGTCTTGCCCAAGATTGGCCAGATTCTTTTCCTGCCCGCTGCGGAACCCCTCCCCCAAACCCACCAGCAGGAGCAGCGAACCCACGCCCCAGGCGATTCCAAACATGGTTAGGAATGAGCGCAACTTGTGCGCCCACAGAGTGGCCAGCGACTGGCGAACGATATCGAGAAGGACTCTCATGTGGAATCGCCCCTGCCGCCGGGGAGGACGGCAGGGGCCTTTGTATTAATTACGACGGGTGGTCTCAGATCCCGCCGTGCCATCTAGATTCTATTACGCAGGGAAGCCGCCGCAGGTTCCCGCAAACTTTGCGCATTTATCACCTTAGACACCGGGAGAGTTGAAAAGGATAGCCAAAATGGCGGCTGCAAACCGCCAGCACATTGCACGCAGAAATGCTAACCGTCGGTTTCGGGTTTCGTCTAAACGCTCGTTTTCTCACCGCATGGTCCTGCGTTAACGTGACGACATTACTTGAGGAGGCTTGTACCGTGTTCAAACATCTTGTACGCGTTCTAGTGACAATCCAAGGATTGCTGTTTTTTATTCCGATGGCTTACGCTCAGTCCACGATTCTCGATCTACCGCGCGCCAGCCAGCACGCTGTGGTGACGCAGCGCATCGGAATCACTGACGTTTCCATTAACTATCATCGTCCGCTGGTCAACAAACGCAAGATATGGGGCAGCGTCGTGCCCTATGGAGACGTGTGGCGGGCAGGCGCCAACGAAAATACCACCATTGCATTCTCGGATCCGGTCAACATTGAGGGCAAGACTTTGCCCAAGGGAACGTATGGGCTGCACATGATTCCCGGCGAGAATGAGTGGACCGTGATTTTTTCCAGGAACTCTACTTCTTGGGGAAGCTTTACTTACGATCAGAAAGAAGATGCACTGCGAGTCGCGGTAAAACCGCAATCGGCGGAGTTCCACGAAGCGCTAACCTATGACTTTGACGATGTGAAGCCAGACTCGTCGACCGTTACACTGAGGTGGGAAAAGGTCGCGGTTCCCTTCAAAGTCGCGGTCAATTTGAACGACGTCGTACAACAAAGCCTGAACCAGCAACTCCGCGGCCTTTCCCAGTACACGTGGTTCGGATGGGATGACGCGGCAACCTATCTTGTCGACAACAAGGGCAACCTGGACGAGGCTCTGAAGTACTCCAACAAGTCGATCGAAAACGAAGAGCGCTACGAAAACCTGTTCACCAAGTCGAGAATCCTGGATGCCATGGGAAGGAAAGACGAGGCCACCGCCGCACAAAATAAAGCGCTAGCAAAAGCCAATGCGATCCAGCTACACACCTATGCGCGCCAGCTTCAGAATGAGGGCAAGCAAGCCGAAGCCATCACCATCTTTCGCGACAACGCCAAGAAAAATCCCGACCAGTGGATTGTTCACGTCGGCCTGTCACGCATGTATTCCGCGCAAGGCGATTTCGCAAACGCCAGCAAAGAAATGAATACTGCCATCACCACCGCGCCCGACACGCAGAAGCAGCCGTTACAATCGCTGGCCAAGCGTCTGCAGGCTAAGGAGGATATCAACAAGTAATCATTTTCAATTGGCACTGCCGAAATGGTGGTATCACAACACGTTTGCACGGCGATGCATCCACTGTGGTTTGCCCAAGTACGTCGAACCAATCTGTTCGTAGGCGGGGCCTGTATCGAAGCCAGCGAGTCCGACTGCCAATTGCTTAAACTTGCTCGACGCCCCGGCGTGACTCATCGTTTGTGCCTGTTGGCTGAAAAACCCAATCAATAAGCTCGTTCCAAATGCAGGGGCTGATCCAGCTTGAAACGCAGTTTGCTCTCGGCCGGTACTTTGACAGCCTTGCCACGGGTGAGAACCTCGGCACCAGCACCAGCCGCGGCACCGGTTGCGGCTCCAATGGCGGCTCCTTTGCCGCCGCCGGCAATGGCTCCGATTAGGGTTCCGAGGACGGCTCCTCCGCCAACCATTTCGGCTGTCCGCTTGTTTGTCCCGAGTCCTTCCCTTCCTTTTTGTTCGACATCGGTGGTGCTGATGGTGTAGCGACGGCCTCCGACTTTGATCGACTGGAGGTCTAACGCCAGTTCGGAAGTGCCAGTTACAGCGCCTGGGCTCGCAACTTTGCGGATGATCAGTTCAGCCTCAGAGCCTTTGGGAATGACAACCGCTCCCGCGGCATTGGTTACGTTCTCAGCTACATCGGCCTGGAACGTTTGGCCCTCGTTGGCGGTTTTAGAGTCGATAGCCTCGTTGGTAAGCACTGCAATTTCCGTCCCAGCGGGAAGCGTAACTGTCGCCGGGGGTCTCGCGGGCGACTGCGGTGCTACTGCCTTGGCCACCGGCGTCGTAGCGGCGCCATCAAACTCGATTGACTGGATCTTTGACCGATTGTAGCGATGAACCGTTGTGCCTTCTTTAAACGAGATGATACGGCTGGTTGCACTTACGAAAGCTCCGCTGTGCCTAGATCCGTCCTTGAGGATCAGAGTGTCGGCAGTGGAGAAGGAGCAGGCGAGAATGACAACCACAATGCTTGACCCGAGCGTTTTTCGCATAGCATGTCCTCCATTGATGCCCGCTTGGATGCTGGTGAGCTCTGCTCCGTTTGCCGCACCTCCGAACAACGGTGACTTCGACGGCTGCTTTCATCCGGTGCTCGGCGCGGATTCGCCTTCAGCAGCACCGAGGCAGGCTCGTCGGTAAGCATTCCTCTGGCTTCGCGTGCCGCAGGCTTCCATACCTTCCGGCACTCCGCGGCGACTATCGTCAATCAACAGACTGGAAACTTGAAGCTGGCTCAGAAGCTACTAGGCATTCGAACCTGAGCACAACAGCGGATGTGTATACTCACACATCCCCGGAAGCAGAAAGAAGTGCGGCGCAGGCCATAGAACACAAATTGGGAACAGGAACAGTGGCGAAGCACTTAACTAGGTAAACCGATGAACAAGGCTAGGCTCACAAACGCAAAAAAAATGGCCGCTTTCGGGTTTAGCCCTCAGCGACCGTTGGTTGCGGGGGGTGGATTTGAACCACCGACCT
>MNDG01000132.1 GCA_001914815.1 Acidobacteriales bacterium 13_2_20CM_55_8 | reverse complement strand
GGCCCACTCGGAAGTAAATCCACACGGACCGTAAACGGGATTTCGGACATGTAGGAGTTGATTGCTCGTTGACGTGTCGAGTGGAACGCAGCTCTGGGGCGACCAGTACAAAGGCAAGCTCGATGACATCCTCGGCTTGCAGGAAGAAATCGCGCAGCAGGTTTCACAAAAGTTACGATTGCGTTTGAGCGGCGCAGAGAACAACTTATTACGCCGACCTCTTCCGCTGGCATTCCTTGATCATCTCCAATATGTCAGTGAGACTGTGGCCCTGTTCCAGTTCAGCAACTACGTCGATGCCCAGAGATTGCGCGGCGTCATCAAGTTTTTGAATCGCTAGCAAGAGTGATTGACGTTCGAGGCCGCTCAGCTCCCCGAATATCCGGTCCACCACGTGGCGATAGGATTCAGGGTTTGCCTGCTTCACTACTCAGGATTCTTCATGCTCAAGGGCAGGCGGTCAATACTCGGCACGACCCTCTCCGACATATTGTCGCCCGTGTTTTGTGATTGCCCGCTCAAATACTATATTAAAGTTCCTATCGAGGGTGATCCGGGTGGGGGGCGAACCGCTAGATGCCGGGTCCGCCGGCCTGGTAGCGTGGAACTGATTTCCGGGGTTAGGGGAAAAGCCGAGTGTCCATTGGAGGACTTCAACCCCGCTGGGTACATCGTCGACGGTGGAGGCAAAGATCGGCAACTGCGACGAGCTGCGCAGGAAGTGGCTGCCGTCACGGTCGGGCCGAGTCCGTTAGGAAATAGACGTAGCATGCTTCGCCAGCAGTTCTGTTGAAGACATGAACAGCCCAGATAGAGTATTTATATCGTAATACGATATAAATAATGAAAGCTTCGAGAACCTTTTTTGCAAAACAAACCCACTAACGTCTTTAGTTTCATCGTATGTGTTATTTGGAATGTCAGTTTGCGGAGCAAACAACCGCCCAGGGAGGCTGCGAGCGAAATTCCGCCGCACGGATTCAATCATGAGCGAGCTCACAGGAAAGATAAATCGTCGGTCATTTTTACGTAAGTCCGCCAGCGTCGTGGCGGGTGGCGCAGCCTTCGCCAGTACTGCGCTTTCCCACAAGAATATCGTAGGAGCCAATGACCGCATTTCCCTCGCCCACATCGGCATCGGAAGCCGTGGAGGCGAGTTGGATCAAATTGCCGCGCAGCTGAAAACCAGCCATCGGGTTGAAATGACCGCCGTCTGCGATTTGTGGAGTGTGAATCGCGAGAAAGCTATCGTGGCGAATACAAAATATTACGGTCGATCTCCACGCTCGTTTCAGTACTTTGAGGACATCCTTGCGATTCCAGACGTAGACGCCGTGATGATCTCCACTCCAGAGCATTCGCACTCGCCCATCCTGAAAATGGCAGTGGAGGCCGGTAAAGATGCTTACGTCGAAAAACCCATGGGCAATCTACTGGCGGAGACCAAGGCGGCGCGCGATGCCGTCCTGCAAAGCAAGCGCATCGTCCAGGTGGGTACACAACATCGAAGCGAGCCTCATCCTCAAGTTGCGCATGATCTCGTTCAAAGCGGAACGCTCGGCGAGGTCAGCAAGGTGGAAGTGGTGTGGAACTACCACGGCCCAAGGTGGCGCGGACGTGAGGAAGTGAAGCAGATCCGCGAAGCAGATACGGATTGGCGCAAATGGCTAATGACCAAGCCATACCGTCCCTTTGATCCCCAGGTCTACTTTGAATTCCGGCTGTACAAGGAGTTTTCCAGCGGTATCGCCGACCAATGGATGAGCCATGGTATTGACCTGGTGCACTGGTTCATGGAAGACAATTTGCCGCGCTCGGTCGTGGCTCACGGAGGCATCTTCGCGTGGCGGGATGGCCGGGAGAATCCGGACACATTCCAGGCACTGCTCGAATATCCGAAGGGTTTCCTAGTGAGCTATGCCACGAGTTTCGGCAATGATTCGCCCAGCTTCACTCGCTACATGGGCAAAAAGGCGACCCTGATCAACATCGGAGGAGAGGGAAGCCCACGCTACCAATTGGTCGAAGAGACGGGCGACACGGAAAGTAATTCCGGCAGCCAGAAACGGAGAGCTGAAAAATACATTCTGTTGCCGGGTGAGAAGTCAATGCCGCCGACCGAGATTGATGATCTATCGCTGGGGCACATGTCCAACTGGTTCGATTGCATGCGTAGTCGCCAGCAACCTCGTTGCACGGTCCGGGATGGATTCGCTCACTCTGTCGCGTGCATGATGGCCGCCCAGTCTTACTGGTCCGGCAAAAAGCTTTACTGGGAAGGCTCTACCGAGACGATACTCGATCATCGAGTTGAGGCGACTGCGGCCTAGGCGCTTGCCCGACGACAGCAAGGACCATGTCTAGATGCGGCGGCGTTTCATTTCGTTCATGAGGTAATCGCAGGAACGGACAATGAGGTCTACACACACTAGCTCAAAGGACCAGGCGCAATTCGTAGATAGATCAAAAAAGTAACTGCGAAGACGATCATCGCCCACAACCAAAACCACAGATGCATGAGCAGCGACGGATTGCCTCCTGCCGTTCCATGTACAGCGGCCTTTATGTCGTGGAAAGCCGCATACCAAAGCGTCTAGATATTGCCGCGTTTCATTTCGTCCATGAGGTAATCGCAGGAGCGGACGCACAGGGCCATGATGGTAAGCGTCGGATTTTGGCAGGGATTGGATGTGAATCCGGAAGCGTCCATGACGAATAGGTTCCGCACATCGTGAGTTTGCTGAAATTGAGTCAAGACGGATTTTTTCGGATCATTTCCCATGCGGGCGATGCCAGCCTCATGAACCGCCCACCGCGGAGCCGAGGGATTGGCGAAGGTACGAATGTTCTTGGCTCCGGCGGCTTGCAGAAGCTCGCCGGCTGACTCGGCCATGTCCTTGATCATGGCCTGTTCATTTGGCCCATCGGACATATGTATTTTGAGCACGGGGATGCCGTAGTGATCCACCAGCTTACGATCGATTTCTAGGTAGTTGTCCCAACGTGGTAGGACTTCGCCGAATCCCTGCACGTTGACTTGCGCACGCGGGTCGCGAAGCGCTTTTTTGTAAGTCTCACCGAAGCTGGGGGCCGACCAATTAAAGCTGAGCTCGGTGTCGCCCTCGAAACCGTATCCTCGCAAGAAGTTTTTCGAACGCGGACCGCCTTTTGTGTTTCGGAACCGCGCCACGTAGAAGCCTAGCGGCCGTTTCGGTCCTCCCAAGGTTGGCTTGGCGTCGAAAGTCGGGAATTCACCGCTTCCCCCTCCGGTTCTCACGTGCGCGGTTAGATAATGGCCCAACACACCGCTTGAGTTCGCCAGTCCGTTTGCATGCTGCCGATTTGCGGAATTCAGAAGAATCCTCACAGATTCCTGGGCTTGGGCACACAGTACAATTCCACGGGCATAAATCTCGTGGGGCTGCCGAGTATTTCGATCGATGTAAAGAACGCCTCGCGCGCGGTTACGATCGGCATCCATCAAGACGCGGTAAACCATGGCGTTCGAAATCAGGGTGCAATTTCCGGTCTGGATTGCGTCGGCTACAGTGGTGAATGCGGAATTAAAGTAAGAACGAGTTTGACAGCCACGTTCGCAGGGACCGCAGTAATGACACGCTCCTCGACCGTTGAGCGGACGGGTGAGATTGGCGGAGCGAGCAGGCGTCACCGTCCAGCCCAGCTTCTCCTTGGCCCGGTTGCGAAGCAGAAGTTCCTGGCATGTAGACCCTCTGCCAGTCCACAGATCCCTACGTAGTTTTCTACCAGGTCATAGTAAGGTTCAATATCCTTGTAGCTTAAGGGCCAGTTCTCCCCATAACCGTCGAAGTCGGCGGACTTCAAATCGAAGTCGCTGAAGCGTAAAGAAACTCGTCCCCAGACGTTGGTGCGGCCACCGGTCATTCGCAAGCGGCCAAGCCAATGGAAAGGTTTATCCGCCGGGGTGCTGTAAGGCTCTTCCAGGTCGTTACAAAACCATTCGTAGTTATATTCGGTGCAAATATCAAATTCGGATTGGATTGGCCTTGTCTTTCGCACAACCTCCGGGACAAGGTTTCGGTATTTGAGTTCAAATGGTGGCTGGTGCTCGGTAAAATTCTTGAAGGACTGGGGGCGTCCCGCTTCCAGCAGGGCAACCTTCAGGCCTGCCTCTGCCAAACGCTTGCAAGCCCAGCCGCCTGAAGCGCCCGAGCCGATCACCAGCACGTCAAATGATTGTTTTTGTGTCACTGGGCGTTAGTGAAGACGCGAAATCACTCATGCCCCTCCGGATGTGGACAAGTGGGCAATTCAACGAAATAGACATCTCCCGTCCAGCCTAGCTCGCGCATACCCACCTCGGAGGAATAATAAGTTCCGACGATCCATGCTTTCACATTCTCGAAGTGATCGCGAAGGGTAAGAGCAGGCTGCTGAAGTCGCTTCTTAATAGACCTCCTCCCCGAATCCTGATCAACACTGGGTTTTCCAGCTGCCAAGCTTGTTAGGATTTCGTCCTGCTGATCCGCGCTGAGAGCTTTGAATACGCGGACGAATCGCTTACGAGATTCGACATCGATGGCCAAAAGAGAATCGGTAAATTTACGCCTGTTCTCGGCAGTGTCAACCGTGAGCAACAGGTCAATGATGCGATTGACCTGAGCCTGGCTGGATCCGGGAACAATCCGTTCCGAAAGTAAAACTAAGGTTTGGTTCTGATGCGAATCGAGGAATTCTGGAACCCAATTTGTAGCGGCAGCTTTCGCGTCGGCTTTACTCAAAGTCTCGGCATCGGACAAATGTCTGAAGACCGGGTGGGAAGACGCGATCTGCGGGCATGCTGCCAGGGCTCCCATGCTGGCAAGCAAACTTTGCACCATTTCCCGGCGAGTAAGTCGCCGAGGCGTTGCTGGAGTAGTGCTGATTACCTGTAGTTCGTTAGCCACGGAAAATATGGATCGTACGTCCGAAACAGAGAATTCTATAACAACCCCCAAGCGCGCGCCGATGTTACGCTCGCGGTTGGCGCAAATAGCCACCGACAACGCGAGCAAAGTCGGGGATGGCTATTTCAGGGTCGATCAAATCCGGATGCCAAACCTTTTCCCATTCAAAACAATAGAAACCTTGATAGCCCGACGAACGTAAAGAATTAATTTGGCGCTGGATGGGAATGTTGCCTCGGCCAGTCAGTACGTACTTGCGATCGCTTCCAATACCAATCGAGTCTTTCAGGTGTGTGTGTCGGATCCACCGGCGCAGATTACGCACCGTCGATTCTGGATCCTCATTGGATCCGACAAAGGTGTGATATGCGTCCCATAACAACCCAACGTGCAGGGAATCTGCCCGCTGCAAGACCTCGCCCAAGTCTGCCGACGCAGTGAAATCATCGTGCGATTCAATGAGAACAGCCACTTTTCGCGGGCCTGCATATTCGCCGAGTTCATGGAGACCGGAAGCAACCAGTTCCTTCAGCTTTGCATTTGGAGCCACCGGCTTTTCCGAGTCGGGGCTGTTGCCGAACACTCGTACGTAGGGTGCGTCCAAGGCTGCCGCCAAATCAATGAAGCGCCGAGCGTCCGCCAATTCGTGGCTGCGCTTTGCGGGGTCGGATTCGTGCAGGCTGGTTGAACTGCTCACACAGGCAATACGTAGCCCATGAGAAGCAATGGCACGTTTTGTCTGCCCAATGTTTTGTGCAGCAAAAGCGGGGTGGGATGGCACATCGAGATTGCCTTCCAACCCACGCAACTCAACGGCTGCAAAGCCATGTTGCTCTGCAAAGTCCAGGATCTTGTCTATGTTCCACGCGGGACAACCCAGGGTCGAAAACGAAATGGGCAGACGCGAGGTCTTATAGTGCTGTAGTGCACCCGTAGCCATCACAGCGCCGAAAGCTTGCTTAACGAAGTCTCGCCGGGTTGTGCTCATGGCGTCAGTGTAATAAGGTCAATGCCTAACTGTCCGGATCATTCGGTGATCAGATACCCAAACCACTTAAAACGTTTTTATGTTCTAGCGTTATGCCATTTTAATTCATAAATGAAATATTATTTCCGGACAATTGGTGCGGAAGCTTAGTTCTCGCGGACACCGGTAGGCGACGATGCGCGTTTTTTACGGTTGGTGGATTGTTCTGGCTACCTTCCTCAACCTTTTTTTCTCGGTTGGGATCCTCTACTACGGCTTTCCCGTCTTCTATCCATCGATGGTCGATTCGCTCGGTTTCACCCGGTCGCAGCTAACTCAAGGGTTTCTGATCGGTTTCGTAGTGGCAGCGTTGCTCTTCGGAATCTTGGCTGGAGTGCTGATTGACCGGTGGGGCGCCAGACGCGTAATCCGTATCGGCATCTGGTTCGTCGGTCTCTCGCTGATTCTGATGGGGAGCATGACGCGTTTGTGGCAATACTACTTGCTCTGCGTCACAGAGGTCGTCGGTTATGTCCTGACCGGACCGATTCCCAACCAGGTTTTGATCTCCAACTGGTTTCAAGTGAGACGAGGCCGGGCAATGGGCTATGCGTACCTCGGATTGGGCCTGGGTGGCGCAGTTTCGCCACTTTTGATTAATGCGCTGATACAAAGCTTTGGCTGGCGGCACGCTTTTCAAATTATTGGAATACTGATCCTGGTAGTGCTATTCCCGGTTGCCCAGTTCCTCCCCGATGGTCTCTTGGCGACGGCAGTTGTTTTTCCCGCGCATGAAGCTAGTGCGACCGCCGGAGCTGGGCCGATCCCCGGCCAGGGTATGGAGCTCGGCCGAGCCGTGCGCACCCGGAACTTTTGGCTTATCCTCGTGGCCTGCACATTGACCATCGGCGCGATCGGCGCGGTGACACAGCACCTGATCTTATTCCTCAGAGACCAGGGCTATTCCCAGAGTGCAGCTTCACGGGTGTCGAGCGCTCTGCTGGTTTCGAGCCTTGCAGGACGAGTCATCGTAGGATATTTCGCGGACCGCTACAGAGCGAAAAACATGATGGCATTGTTTTACCTCGCGCTTGCGCTCGCGATTCCATTGTTGTTACTGGCTAACCGGCCTGCCGCCATTTGGGGATTTGCTTTGGCTTTCGGCTTTGCGATGGGCGCGGATTACATGTTGATCCCCCTCGTCACCGCCGAATGTTTTGGATTGGCGACGCTGGGGAAGCTCCTGTCTTTGATCATCATGGGCTATTCGCTTGGTCAATGGTTTGCGCCTTGGTTGGCCGGGCGAATCTTCGACGTGTACAACAGTTATGATCTTGCGTGGGGCATCATGGCTATTGCCGCGACAATAGGTTCGGCAATGATTTATGCGGTAACACCTGACCGTACCTAGATTACGAGGCCCGGCCATTCGTTTACGACAGGTAGTTTTGCCTTTACCTCGTTGGGAAGAATGGGAAAAGCTTACGAATCACCTCTTCGCTCGGCTGACTGCCGTATTCGGTGATCTCGAATGCCTCGGCGTGCTGAATGCGGGCCGCCTCGCGCCCATAATACTTCTCGAGCGCAGGCCGCCATTCCGGAAGCACGTTGTCTGGTTGCTGTGACGTCAACCACCTTTTTCGCGCTGCTGGTTCCTTGGGCACTTGAGCTAGCAGGCCATCGTGCCATGGCAGCCATTCGTAAACTTGTGAGACGTGTGCGTCCAGCATGTCAATCTTCTTGTCGTAAACATCGTCAATCGCGACGACAATGTCTGGCCTAAACGGCTGGGGCCGCGTAAAGTTGTCAAAGAAGTAGAGGAAGACCGGGTTCTTGCGTAGCGCCGGCACATCGGTCACCAGGTTCGGCACGGTGACCATGAAAGCAGCATCCTGCACCAGCACGCCCGTGTATCTATGGTCGGGGTGATAATCGTTGGGACGCGGGGCGAGCACAATGTCGGCCCGCCACTCGCGGATCTTGCGGATGATCTGTTCGCGTACAAGTAAGGTCGGCAACAATTCCCCATCGTGATTGTCGAGTACCTCGTACTCAATGCCGATGCGGCGTCCGGCTTCTTGTGCTTCCGCGCGGCGGCGCATGGCGAGCTGCCCGCCACCCATCGATTGATGTCCAGCGTCGCCATTCGTCAATGACACGAACTTTACTTTGAACCCCATCTTGGCGTACTTCGCCGCTAGTCCTCCCGCACGGAGATCGCAATCGTCCGGGTGTGCTCCGAAGGCGATCACTCGGACTCCAGACGCATCCTGCGCAATCACAGGGAGGGCAGAGAACAAAAGGGTGACTACAAGCCAAGGCATTAAGCCATAGTGAATTGAACTGCGGGTCCGGCTCGCGGAGCCGCGGACCTGGTTTATGTGGCTCAGCCCGCTGTGTTCGATATCGAAAATCATTCTTGACTCCATGGGACACTCGCGGCTGAAGGTGACTAAAGGGCATTAACTTACCACACCGGAAGCGATCTTCTTTCATGGCTTGGGCAAGTTATAATGAAGCCAGTTTACCCAACCCGCCAGCGTGCATTAATGGACAATGGACTTTTAACCCCTAAGATAATTGCTCGCCCGAAGGCCCAACCTCGCCTTAGGCTGCTGGTCGAATGGGAATCACCGCCACGGATATTCTGCCAAAACCTGGCCGACCTCCTCTTATTCCGGACAACGCCAGTCATTAAGACGTCGAGGTTGGCGCCTTTTTGGAGAGACGTATTTGTCGATTACAGGTTGCCCTGGTGGGGACTGCTGGAGTCCCTGCTCTGGCATCTGTTAGCGGTAACCGCGGCGTGGATTTTTTCGCAGGCATGGGTTTCTCCAAAGCATTTTCAAGAGCGAATAGCCTCTCCATCGCACATTAGCTACTACACCCCTCCCCCATCCTTTCCGGCACTGGGAAGCAATCCCTCGCGCATTCGGGCCCGGCCCGGACCACGGAACGACTTAGTACATAATCCTGGACGACCGGACGTGACGCCGATTCCTGCGCTTGCCGCGTTGCCGAGCTCCAACGCGAGGAGTTTGCAACTGCCCGAATTCCCGAGCCTGGGTTCAGTAGTCGCCCCGCCGCCGGCCGTCAGCCAGACCACGTCTCGACGACTAGGTCTGCCCGAAGATTCCGTTGTTGCCCCGCCACCCTCCGTTGAGGCTGTTTCCGCACGACATACAATAGCTGGGCCCACTGCCTCCGTCGTCGCGCCGCCTCCTATTGTGCAAGGCCTAATTCGCGGTGTCGGGGATATCAACATCGGGCGCTCTGAAGTTGTGGCACCGGCGCCGGTATTGCCCATACGCGGGCAGCGCGCTATCTCGAGAATCGCACAGGCCAATCTGGGGAACGGCCCATGCGCGGGCAGCGCGCTATCTCGGGAATCGCACAGGCCAATCTGGGGAACGCAGGCATTACGGTCGTGCCTCCACCGCCGTCAGTTCAACGCTCCGGAATCGTTGCTGATGCACGCGCTGGCTCGTTGCCCGGCAAAGCCTTGCAGGTTGTTCCTCCGCCTCCGTCCGTTCAAGCCGGCGGGAACGTTAGTGGGGATGGACGCGCGGGCTCGTTGCCCGGCAAAGCCTGGCAGGTTGTTCCTCCGCCTCCGTCCGTTCAAGCCGGCGGGAACGTTAGTGGAGGTGGTCGCGGAGGCTCGTTGTCCGGCAGTGGCTTGCAAGTTGTGCCGCCTCCTCCATCCATCCAAGGTGCAGGGAACTCTACCGGAGGAGGACGTACGGGCTCGTTGCCTGGCGGTGACTTGCAGGTTGTGCCGCCGCCTCCATCCATTCAAGGCGCAGGGAACTCTACCGGAGGTGGGCGCACGAGATCGTTGTCCAGTGCTGGTCTGGAAGCTGTGGAGCCGGCCCCGTCAGTTCACGAGGCAGGGAACTCCGTTACCCCGAGACGTCCCAGCGCGGTTGACTCCCACACAGCGGTCGCACCGGTGACGGAGAATACGCTCGCAACGGTCAAGGAAGAGCTGTCGGTGCGTTTGATCGGATTGGCATTGTCCTTGCCGAATTCGTCTTATTTCGCAAACTATGAGGTTTTTATCGCGGAAAGACGAGTCAAAAACGCCGAGGCGCAGCTCATAAAACTGGTTTACGAGTCTCTTCCTTATCAACGCCGATTGTCCGAATATGCTCTGAACAGCATGAGAGTCTACAAGCTTCGCGTCAGAAGAGATCTGTCTTGCGACGAATCGCTCTTGCAAATGACATGGCCCGAAAGCGATCCCCACCCGGGCTCGCAGTATTCGACCGACTCTCCAGGACTGAGCGCCAATGATCGGAATAACATGTTGCCTTGCTACCGCACGACCGCGGATGATTACCGGAAAGCGCTTTCTCACGGACGCAAAGTTGAGGGAAGAGCGCCATAACGCACAATCTTGATATTCAATCCTGATCTCAGAATCATGCTCTGCAAGCTGTTTCATCCCTTTCCTTATAATTAAAGGCAAGTACAATCCATCTTCAGGAACAACTGTCACATG
>MNDG01000095.1 GCA_001914815.1 Acidobacteriales bacterium 13_2_20CM_55_8 | reverse complement strand
ATCAGGCGTAGCAGATGATTTTCAGGAACCTGATCTTCGAGCCGGAAGTAGTAAAACAGCGACTCCGCGCGGGAATGGTGTCCCATCATGAGCAGCAGGCCTCCAAATGTAATGGTGAACAGCAGCATCGAGAACTCTGGCCTGCTTATAACCTGAACATTGCACCGCCACAAGCATCAACTGAGGGACTTTTTCAACAGACACTACTGTTATCGCTAGCTGTCCCTTTAGCGAACTGCGCAGCTTTCCTGCTTGAGCCAGCCACTCTATAATAGAAAGATTCCGTAGCCCTCCCAAAGCTCTCAGAGGACCACTCCGTGTGGAGTGCTCCCTTCCGACGGTGGGTCCGGCGACGGCGGTCCCTTACTGATGTCCACGGAAACTATTGTTGTTCGCGGGGCGCGGGTTCATAACCTCAAGAATATTGATTTTGAAATCCCGCACAATTCGCTGACGGTCGTCACCGGAGTGTCGGGCTCGGGAAAGTCTTCCCTTGCTTTCGACACCATTTATGCAGAAGGTCAGCGCCGCTACGTCGAATCACTTTCTGCTTACGCACGCCAGTTCCTGGAGCGGATCGAGAAGCCTGACGCAGATGTGATCGATGGCATTGCCCCGGCTGTCGCCATCCGTCAGAAGAACACCACGCGGAACCCCCGATCTACGGTTGCGACAGCGACCGAGATTTACGATTATCTGCGACTGCTGTTTGCGCGAGTAGGACGCACGTACTGCCGACAGTGCGGAAATCAAGTCAAAAAAGATACCGTGGATGAAGTTGCCGACGCCGTCCTACGTCTGGGCGAGGACACGCGCCTGCAGGTGTTTTTCCCGCTCGACACACAAGAACCAATTCAGACCGACGACGCTAAGGCGAAGTCCCGCACAAAGAAGCCGGCTGCGCGTGGCGCAGGTGTGCAGCGATCGGCGCGAGCCCGAGCCGCAAGTCAGGAAGCAATCCCTGATTTGCTCAAGACCCGCCTTTTCGAGTTGCGCAAGCGCGGCTTCAATCGTCTTTACCAAGACGGTCAACTTTTCGAATTTTCTACGCCCGAGTCGTTGCTGGACGTCAACTTTGCCGAACCGGTTTTTGTGCTGGTCGATCGGCTGACAGTTTCGCCCGAAGCTCGTGCGCGAATTGTTGATGCCGTGGAAATCGCTTATCGACAAGCAGGCGAGGTCATCTTCCAGATCGTCCCCGGCGACAAGCAGCCCGCCCAGCAATTGCGATTTTCGCAACGCTTCGAATGCAAAGTTTGCAATATTCGCTATGAGGAACCTGAGCCCCGGCTGTTCTCTTTTAACAATCCCTATGGCGCTTGTCCGCGATGTCAGGGATTCGGCAACACCATTGACTTCGATCTTGACCTGGTAATCCCGGATATCTCGAAAACCCTCAATGAAGGCGCGATCGAGCCGTGGACCAAACCTAAATATCGCACGCTGTTTACCGAGCTCAAGCGTTTTGCCAAACAAACGGGGATTCCCCTGGATCAACCCTGGGTTGAGCTTGAGCCCGAGCAGCAGCGGGTCATTGTTGAGGGTGAAGGCCGCTTCCCGGGGATACGCGGTTTCTTCAACCATCTTGAGCGCAAGAAATACAAACTGCACGTTCGCGTATTCCTCAGCCGGTATCGGGGCTATTCCGTCTGCTCAGATTGTCAGGGACTTCGGCTGCGGCGGGAAGCCAATCAGGTCAAGATCGGTGACAAGAATATTTGCGAAGTCTGCAGCATGACGGTGGAGGAGGCCTCGAAATTCTTCGACCAGGTGGAGTTGACCGAGCAAGAGGCTGGCATTGCAGAGAAATTACTCGAGGAAATCCAGGAGCGCCTGCGGTTCTTGAACGATGTAGGACTGGAATATCTCACGCTGAATCGCTTGTCCTCGACTCTGTCCGGGGGCGAGGCGCAACGCATCCAGCTGGCCACCTCATTAGGTTCACGACTGGTAGGAACGCTCTATGTGTTGGATGAGCCCTCTATCGGACTTCATAGCCGCGACACTCATCGCCTGATTAAGATCCTGCGCGATCTCCGGGATCTGGGAAACACGATCCTGGTAGTTGAACACGATCCTGATGTCATGAGAGCCGCCGACCGTATTCTGGATTTGGGACCTGGGGCCGGGGAGAATGGCGGCAAGGTTATCGGCGCCGGAACCTACGCCGAGATTCAAAAGATGCCCGGTTCACTCACCGGTCGTTATCTTTCTCACGACCTCCGCATACAGTTGCCGACGGCGCGTCGTAAGCCCGGCTCCCGGCAAATCAAGATTTATGGCGCGCGGGCACATAATCTCAAAGAACTTGATCTCACGATCCCGCTAGGCATGATTGTGGCCATAACGGGCGTCTCCGGATCGGGCAAATCCACGCTGTTGCACGATGTGCTCTACCAGGCGTTGTCCGCGGCGAAAAAACAAACCAATGGTATTCCGCCGGTTGCGGCTAGTTGGGAACGCCTGGAGGGCGCAGAGTTTATCGACGAAGTAGTGTTGGTCGATCAGTCTCCCATTGGCCGCACCCCGCGTTCGAATCCGGTAACTTACATCAAAGCGTTTGACGGTATTCGTGACCTCTTTGCTTCCCTTCCGGAAGCGCAGAAACGCGGATTCACCGCAGGACATTTCTCATTCAATATTCCCGGCGGTCGTTGCGAAACTTGCCAGGGCGACGGTACGGTTACCGTCGAAATGCAGTTTCTGGCGGACGTTGAACTGATTTGCGAGGAATGCAAAGGCACGCGCTTTAAGCCTCAGGTACTGGAAGTTCGCTATCGTGGAAAAAACATTCACGAAGTATTGAATCTCACGGTGAAAGAGGCGCTGCAGTTTTTTGCCAATGCACCCAAAGTGGCTGAGAAGTTGCGGGTGTTGGAGGAAGTTGGGCTGGGCTACTTGCGGCTGGGCCAGTCCGCCACTACGCTCTCCGGTGGTGAGGCCCAGCGCATGAAACTGGCGGCGCATCTGCAACCGGCGTCACGCGAGCTTCGGAGGCTTGCGGATCCCACAGAAAGCCGCCGGCGTAATCGCATTCTCTATATTTTTGATGAGCCTACCACTGGACTTCATTTCGATGATGTCAGCAAACTACTCTCCGCCTTCCGGCGTCTAATCGATGCAGGGGGCTCGATCCTGGTAATCGAGCATAATCTGGAAGTAATCAAGACCGCGGATTGGGTAATTGATCTTGGCCCGGAAGGCGGCGATCGTGGCGGCTACGTTGTGGGATCAGGTCCACCGGAAGCCATTGCGAAGCTGCCAAATTCGTACACCGGGAAGTTTCTGGCGCGAGTCTTGAACGGAAACGGATCGCGTTCCAATGGGCGCAAATAGAGACCTCTCAATTATCGCCGTGCTCGCGTTCACCGTGCTCAGCGGCGATCTTTCTGCCCAGTCCACAAAGAAAACCGTCCGTCGGCACAAGGTGGCGGAGACGGATTCTTCCGCCCTACTCACGCAGGCCGAAACTGCCATAGAGAAAAAAGATTACGCCAGCGCTGAGCCGTTGCTGAATAAAGTCACCGCCAAGGATCCCACCAATTACCTCGCCTGGTTCGATCTGGGTTTTGTCTCCAGCGCCTTGGGCAAGACCGACGCTTCCATCGCAGCCTATCGGAAGTCAGTGTCGGCAAAGCCCGATGTCTTCGAGTCCAATCTGAATCTCGGGGTGATGCTGGCCAAGGCCGGGCAGCCGGATGCGGAACAGTTTCTGCACACAGCGACCAAGTTAAAACCCAACGCCCATGTGCAGGAAGGACAGGCGCGCGCCTGGCTGTCACTCGCGAAAGTGCTCGAGAAGGCCAAGCCCGACGAAGCAATCGAAGCCTACCATCAGGCCAGTGCTCTGCAACCGAAAGACGCCGAGCCTCACCTTTCTGCCGGTCTGTTGCTGGAAAAGCAAGAACGCGTTGCCGACGCCGAGCAGGAATACAAACAAGCTTTGGCGCTGGATCCAACATCCACAGATGCGCTTGCAGGCTTGGCAAATATTTACATGCGGGGACAGCGTTATAGCGAGGCCGACGATGTCCTGCGCAAACTGCTTGTTGCGCGTCCCAACGACGCGGGCGCCCACATGCAGCTGGGACGCATTCTGGCAATCGGCGGCCACAACGAAGATGCTATCGCCGAGCTTGAGACAGCCTTGAAACTTGCTCCGGATGATGTCGATGTGCGACGTGATTTAGCGGAAGTCTATGTCAGTGCTGACAAATTCGATCAGGCCGAGATGCAGTACCGTGCACTGTTGACGGCAAAGCCGAAGGATGCGGAGTTGCATGCGCGGTTGGGGAAGGCGCTGATGAAACAACGCAAATTTCCCGAAGCCCAGCAGGAACTGTTGGTGGCAGTGCAGTTGAAGTCGGACTTCGGCGATGCCTATGACAACCTCGCCCTGGCCGCGAACGAGAATAAGAATTATGAGCTGGCAATTAAGGCCCTTGAAGAGCGCGCCAAATTTGTCCCGGAAAATCCAGGTACCTATTTTTTGCGGGCTACCACTTACGACCACTTGCGCGATTACAAGCGGGCAGCGGAGAATTATCATAAATTTCTCGAGGTAGCGGAGGGGAAATTTCCCGATCAGGAGTGGCAGGCCCGCCATCGCCTGATCGCAATTGAACCGAAAAAGTGAAAGCGATGCGAATACCGATCATCATTCTCGCAATTTGTTTTGCCAGTTCGCTGGCTGCTTTCGCTCGCAAGGAAGAAACTCTGGCGGAACTCATCACTCGTGCCGGATCATCCAAATTGGAAGATCGTCCGCGTTTATACACGGAAATTGCCCGCCGCCAGGTAAAGGCGGCTGACCAGTTGTATTCCGAAGGGAAGCCGGAGGAAGGCCGCGTCGCGGTGAGCGATGTCGTCCAGTATTCCGACAAGGCGCGTGATGCGGCTACCCAGTCCGGCAAGAAGTTGAAGGACACAGAAATCGCGGTGCGCAAAATGGTGGCCCGACTGCGCGATATAAAACGTACTTTGGCTTTTGAATACCAGGCGCCTGTTCAGGAGGCGGTGGACCACCTGGAGCTGGTTCGAACCGAACTCTTGTCGCAAATGTTTGGCAAGAAGGAAAACAAATGAACCTGGCCCATGGGGTAATCTGTTGCGGCTTACTTATGCTGCCGATTGCATCCGCTGCGCCGCGTCACGACCCGCTGACACCGGTTGAAATCGATCAATTACGCGATACAGCCCAGGAACCAGACCAACGGTTAAAGTTGTATCTCAAATTTGCCCGTGCCCGCCTGACTGCTGTGGAACAAGTACGCTCCGATCCCAAGGTCACTGATCGAGGCAAGGAAACCCACGATCGGCTACAGGATTTTCTTGATCTCTATGACGAGCTAAACGACAACATCGATACCTACGCCGACAGGAAGGCGGATCTACGGAAGGTGTTGAAACCGATTATCGAGGCCGACACTGAATTTGAAGCCAAGCTGCGGGCGCTGAAGAATTCCGCCACGGCTAGCAAGAACGAACAGAGCCACTACGAGTTCCTACTGACGAATACGATTGATACGCTCGACAACAGCGCCCAGGACCATCGGCAATTGCTGAGTGAGCAGGAGGAAGCAGCCAAGCACAAGAAAAAAACCAAAACTGAACCACAGTGAGACCCTGGTTTTCTAGAATGCGATTCATGCTAATCTAGTGGCAACGTGAGGGACGGTCTTCTCCAGGTTTTTGAAGGAACTTATCGCGAACTGCGCCCCAGGGCGCCTGTCCCAGAGTTCGTCGTTGAATTCTTCGCTTTCGCGAACCTAAACAGTACAATCCGTCTGCGCGACGGAAAATTGCTGGTGCGGCTGTCCGATTTGCTGGAAGGTGCGCCTCCATCTGTGCTAGGCGCGATTGCACATATTTTGCTGGCCAAGATGTACCGCCGTCCCATTGAGCGGGAGCATGCCAGCCGGTATCGCCGATATGTTTCCAGTCACGACATTACGCAGAAGGCTCACCTGGTGCGACAAATACGTGGTCGCAAGCGCATCCAGTCTGCCCGTGGCCATATCTACAACCTGGAGACAGTCTTCGACGAACTGAATACGCGCTTCTTTTATGGACTCATGGCCCGGCCGCAGATGACATGGAGCCGCGATCATGCACGCAACAGTCTTGGACATTACGATCCCGCTCATAACGCGATCGTGGTAAGTCGCGTCTTCGACCATCCTGCGGTGCCACGTTGTGCGATCGAATACATCGTGTATCACGAGATGCTGCATCTGAAACATCCCGTCAAGCTGCGAGGCAAACGCCGTTGCGTACACTCAGCGGCGTTTCAGGCGGAAGAAAAATTGTTTCCTGGCCTGGAAAATGCCAAGCAATTCTTAAAACGACTGTGATCGATGCTGCGAATCCGTGCCCTGAACGTTGACGTTCGCTGCCTGGAAGACTATCCTAAGTAGTTGAAATTGAAATTCATTTTCAAAATCATTGAGGGCAATTTTTAGATGTTGCAGGCCTTTATTGGTACCTTGCGCGAGGGTGTCGAAGCCGCCCTGATTGTCGGCATCACGCTCGCCTATTTGGCGAAAATCGGGCGTCCCCAGCTGCGCAAATTCGTCTATTTCGCGCTCGCGGCTGCATTTGTGGGTAGCATTGCCATTGCGATCGTCCTTTCCCGGCTGCAGTGGAACCAGGATATTTTCGAAGGCTGGATCATGCTGGCTGCCGCCTTCTTCGTCGTCACCATGATCATTTTCATGATGAAGACCGGCCGCAAGTTAAAGGGGCACATAGAAGGCAAAGTGGGATTGCTTGCCGGCGAAAATGCCGGCTTCGGATTATTTGTTTTCGTTTTTCTGATGGTCCTCCGTGAAGGTGTGGAAACGGTTTTGTATCTTGGAGCAGTTTCGCTGAATACAACCGAATTAATGAGTTTTGTGGGAACGCTGCTGGGTGTGATCGTTGCCATTTTATTCGGCGTGATGTTCGTCAAGGGCAGCCTGCCCATCAATCTGCAAAAATTCTTCCGGGTAACCACTGTCATTCTGTTCTTTGTGGCCGGGCAACTGATTATCACTGGATTGCACGAGCTTTCTGAAAATGGAGTGCTTCCCTCCTCCAAGCGGGAGATGGCGATTGTCGGTCCCATCGTCGCCAACGACTGGTTCTTTTTCGTCACCATTTTTGCGTTGGCTGCACTGATGGTGCTGTTTGAAGTCAAACGGCGCGAACCGGGCCTTGTGACCGACTCCGCGGCCGAACGACGGAAGGCTGCCTGGAGCATTCGTCGGGAACGTTTGTGGATGGCTTCGGTGTATGCCAGTTCGTTTCTTTTCATCCTCCTGGTTACAGCTGAATTTATCTATGCCAAGAGTTTGAGTGCTCCCTCGCCTGCAACCGAAGTCACTTTTGTAAATGGGCAGGTAGCTATTCCGCTGGCGCAAGTTTCCGGAGGCGACCTGCATCGCTTTTCTGCTCGGGAGAATGGCGTGGAGATTCGTTTCTGGCTCTACCAAAAACCAGACGGCAAGATTGCCACGGTATTTGACGCCTGCCAAATCTGCGGTGGGGTGGGCTTCTACAAGGGGCCCAACGGTGTGGTATGCAAGAATTGTGCCGCGCCCATCAATCCGCAGTCGGTAGGTACGGCAGGCGGATGCAATCCCCTTCCTCTGAACGCCGTCATCCCCTCCGACAACGTCATCATCCAGGAGGCGGACATCGCGGCCGGAGCCCGCGTGTTCCAAAAATAGTCCATGTTTGTGCGACTGGTGTATGAATCGTTCCGGCGGCAGACCCGCCGAAAACTTTTAGCCGGCGCCGCCATCACACTTGGCGTAGGTGTAGCCACGGCAATGATTGGCGTCGCCACCGATATCGGCGACAAGATCAACCGCGAACTGCGGCGCTATGGCGCGAACCTTGTAGTGACCCCCCAGGAAGACACGTTGGATGTAGAAATCGGAGGGGTGAATCTCAAGCCCGCCAGCGACGGCGCTTACCTCGATGAAATAGACCTCCCCAAGATCAAAGGAATGTTCTGGCGCAATAACATTATCGGCTTCGCTCCCATGCTGCCGGTCACTGTCGACACGGGTGACAGTAAGCTGACCCTGCTCGGAACATATTTTTCCAAGCGGCTCAGCTTCGGCAAGACAGATTTCGCGACTGGTGTGCAGACTACGCACCCGTGGTGGAAGGTGCAGGGTGCATGGCCTGAGGATGCTTCCGAAGATGTTTTGCTGGGCGAGCGTCTGGCCTCCCGGCTCAATCGTCAGCCAGGCGATCAAATCGATATTGCCGGACGTCCTCGCCGGGTCGCTGGAATACTTTCCACCGGCGGCACGGAAGATGATCAGATCGTCGCACCTCTGGCGTTAGCGCAGCAGGTTCTGGGAAAGCCGCACGCAGTCCGTCGCATCTACGTCAGCGCGCTCACCAAGCCCGAGGACGCATTCGCCCGCCGCGATCCCAAAACCATGAGCGGGGCAATGTACGATCGCTGGTATTGCTCTCCGTATGCGCGGTCCATCGCATATCAACTTCAGGAGGCCATTCCAAACTCCCATGCCGAGCAGATTCGCCAGGTGGCGCAAAACGAAGGCGTCGTTCTCTCCAGGGTCAAAGGATTGATGTTGCTGATAACTCTGGCTGCCTTGTTTGCCTCCGCTCTGGCGGTTTCGGCTGCCATGGCGACAGCTATGTTCGAGCGCCGCAACGAAGTGGGATTAATGAAGGCTCTGGGGGCCGGCAAAGCTTCGGTGGCAGGATTGTTCTTCACGGAAGCCCTGCTGCTAGGCCTTGCGGGCGGTTTGGTTGGATTCTCGGGTGGAGCGCTTCTGGCCCGGCTGATTGGCCGATCTATCTTCGATTCTCAGATCACGATCCAACCCGTGCTGCTTCCGCTAATTCTCGCAATTGCTGTAATCGTGACCTTTGTCGGCAGCGCGTTGGCTATCCGTCGCGCTGTAGAGCTCGATCCTGTGTATGCCTTGCGAGGTGAGGGTTGAGTTCCCTTCCATCGCACCTTGCGCCTAACCGTGCGAAGCGTCGGCGCATTTCCCGGGGATCGATGTTCTGGCGAATGCTGTTACGTGCCGCCATACTCCGTCGAGGCCGCGCCGCCTCAGCGTTGCTGGCGATGGTCGTGGCCGCTGCTGTGGTCACGACGATGCTCAATCTTTTTGTCGACGTTCAAGCCAAGTTGCGTAAAGAGTTTCGCAACTACGGAGCCAATATTGTGGTCGTCGCAAGAGACGGCCAGACACTAGCCCCGAACGTTTTGCAGAAAGCCTCCGCTCTTCTTGCCGGACGCGGCCTGGCAGGTCCGTTTGCCTACGCGGTAGCGCGCACAACTAGCGGGCAATCCATAGTTGTATCTGGAACGGACTTTGATCAGGTTCGCAATCTGAACCGCTGGTGGTCTGTAACCGCATGGCCAACCTTGTCGCAGCAAGCGCTTGTGGGAGTACGAGCCGCAGCCCTGGTTAGCCCACAAGGCAAGCCCTTTGATCTTAGTTTCGGCGGACGTCTTATACATCTCAACCCCGCAGGAATCCTGCGGACAGGCGCCGCGGAAGACAGTCGCATTTATCTTTCGCTCCGCGATTTCGAAGGGTGGACTGAAACTCATCCTTCCACGATTGAGATTGCTGTCTCCGGTACTCCGGAGGAAGTCACCAGCGTGATGCAGAAGTTGTCTGCAGCACTTCCCGAGGCCGACGTTCGGCCGGTCCGGCAAATCATCGAAGGGGAAGCCCGTGTGCTGGGCAAGACGCGGGCCACGCTGTTAGCGACGGCCATTCTAATCACCCTGACAGCTACTCTATGCGTACTGGCCACGCTGACCGGCTGGGTCTTTGACCGGCGACGCGATTTTGCCATCATGAAAGCTTTAGGAGCCTCGCAACGGCTAATCAGCGGATTCGTAGCGGCGGAGGCCGTTCTGCTGGGAGCTCTGGGCGCGGTGATTGGTTTCGGCTTTGGCCTTGGAGGCGCCGCGTGGATCGGCCGGGCAAATTTCCACGCGCCGGTTATACCGCGGTTCAGCGTGTTTCCTGCGATCCTGGGCGGCAGCGTGGCCGTAGCCTTGATCGCGGCGATTCTGCCTATTTTTCTGCTGCGGCGGGTGCAACCAGCTATGATTCTTAGAGGGGAGTGACATGATCCGGTTGAAAGACGTCAGCAGGCTCTACCCGGCCAAGGCAGAGGCCAGTGGTGGCGTCATTCGCGCGCTCGACGATTTCACCCTCTCGGTGGATCCCGGCGAATGGGTCGCGATTATGGGGCCGTCCGGTTCGGGGAAGTCTACGCTGGTAAATCTCATTGGCTGCCTGGACCGTCCGACAGCGGGTGAGATCTGGCTGGATGGCGTGAACGTCGCCAACATGTCTGCCAACGAACTGAACCGGGTGCGCGCGGAAAAAGTTGGATTCATCTTTCAGCAATTCCATCTCATCCCCTATTTAACCGCGCTTGAAAATGTCATGCTGGCGCAGTACTTCCACAGCATGACGGATGAACAAGAAGCGCTTGAAGCGCTAGCTCGCGTCGGGCTGAAGGACCGAGCCGAGCACGTTCCTGCGCAGCTTTCTGGCGGCGAGCAGCAGCGGGTGTGCATCGCCCGCGCCTTGATCAATGATCCAAAGATTGTGTTAGCAGACGAGCCTACTGGCAATCTTGACGCGGTGAACGAAGAAATCGTTCTGCGCCTGCTGCGCGAACTTCATCGCCAGGGACGCACCATCGTCATGGTCAGACATGATCCGGTTGAAAGACGTCAGCAGGCTCTACCCGGCCAAGGCAGAGGCCAGTGGTGGCGTCATTCGCGCGCTCGACGATTTCACCCTCTCGGTGGATCCCGGCGAATGGGTCGCGATTATGGGGCCGTCCGGTTCGGGGAAGTCTACGCTGGTAAATCTCATTGGCTGCCTGGACCGTCCGACAGCGGGTGAGATCTGGCTGGATGGCGTGAACGTCGCCAACATGTCTGCCAACGAACTGAACCGGGTGCGCGCGGAAAAAGTTGGATTCATCTTTCAGCAATTCCATCTCATCCCCTATTTAACCGCGCTTGAAAATGTCATGCTGGCGCAGTACTTCCACAGCATGACGGATGAACAAGAAGCGCTTGAAGCGCTAGCTCGCGTCGGGCTGAAGGACCGAGCCGAGCACGTTCCTGCGCAGCTTTCTGGCGGCGAGCAGCAGCGGGTGTGCATCGCCCGCGCCTTGATCAATGATCCAAAGATTGTGTTAGCAGACGAGCCTACTGGCAATCTTGACGCGGTGAACGAAGAAATCGTTCTGCGCCTGCTGCGCGAACTTCATCGCCAGGGACGCACCATCGTCATGGTCACACATGATCCGGTTGTTGCGCGCCTGGCGGATCGCCGCGTTGAATTGCATCACGGGAAGATTGCCGAGCAGGAAGTGTTCGCCATGGCCGACGAGGAGCAGTTTGACGAGGTCCTGGAAGAACTTTGGGCGCTGGCCGAGAATGGAGAGATCGCCGAAATTGAGCGCATGGAGGTCCATGGCGCACTGCCAGTCAGCATTGCGATCGAAAAGATGGTCGCGCTAGGGTTGGTTGTCACGACTCCGCATCCGCCTGAGCCTCATGCCCACCGGCCGTTCGTCAATCCCTGCCATGAGGCGCTTAAGCCGTCCGGCGTCTCTACCGGTGATGGCAGCATGATCGTGGAACTCACCGAACGCGGCCGCCAGCGTGCTGCCGATATTATTCGCCGTCATCGTCTGGCGGAGCGACTCTTCACCGATAGTCTCGCGCTGGAGAGTGAAACTGAAATCGAACAACAGGCTTGCAAGTTCGAACACATTTTATCCACCGAAGCCACGGACAAGATCTGCACGTTCCTCGGGCACCCACGAACCTGTCCCCACGGCGCACCCATCCCTCCGGGACCGTGCTGTGGCAGGCCTACTGAGCTGGTTGGCAGTTCACTCAAGAACTCGGATCGTCACGCTTAATTTTCTCCACGAGACGCAGTGAAAGCATCCGCCTAGTCATTTTCCAGGTGGCGCGCAGCGCGTATGATCGGCTCAGCCATGATCGGCCCAGCAACGACCGGCTCGGCAACGACGACGCGACGACCCACCATTGGAGTTTTTGACTCCGGGGTTGGAGGCTTAACCGTTCTTAAAGCTTTACTTGAAGTTATCCCTGCCGCGGATTATCTATACTTCGGCGACACCGCACGGCTGCCGTACGGCTCCAAGTCGGTCGAAACGGTTGCCAGGTACGCAACCCAAGCCAGCCAGTTTCTGGAACACTGTGGGGCGCAGCTATTGGTGATTGCCTGCAACACCGCCACCGCGCTGGCGCTGGATAAGATCACGCGAGCCTGCAGCGTTCCAGTCGTAGGAGTGATTGAACCGGGCGCCGAGCGTGCCTCCACAGCCAGCCAGAAACGCAAAGTTGTGGTGATTGGCACCGAGGCCACGATCAGCAGCCACGCTTACCGGAAGGCCCTTGAAGCGCGGGGGCTGCAGGCAAAAGAAAAAGCCTGTCCCTTGCTCGTTCCGCTGGTGGAGGAAGGCTGGATCGAACATCCGGTGACCGAGCAGGTAGCACGCATTTATCTCGACGAAGCCTTCCAGGACAGTTTCAAGTCGTCGGATGTGCTGGTCCTGGGTTGTACCCATTATCCGCTGCTGAAGCCGTTATTACGGCGAGTTGCGCCGGCGCACCTGACCATCGTGGATTCCGCCGAATCTACGGCTGGCGTCGTCGGAGAATTGCTGCGCGTAACTCCAGTTTCGACATCCACCGAGGATGAGCGCCGGCGTCTGCCCCATGCGATTGAGGATGTCAGACATGTGAATTTGGAGGAATGAATTGCCGGTAGAGATGCCGGCGCTACAAATAAAAACGGCCGCGGAGTCCGCGGCCGTTTTCGCAAGGAGAAATACTTAGTACAGGCGGAAATCTACTTCAACATTGATCGCTACAGCGACCGGTTTGCCATCCTTCATGGCGGGCTCGAATTTCCACTGCCGGACAGCTTCGATAGCTTTTTCGTCCAGACCGAGTCCCAAACTACGGGCAACCCGAATGTCGCGCGGCTTGCCATCGGGACCGACGATCAGATAGAGAACGCAGGTTCCCTGATACTTCGCTTTGCGGGCTTCTTCGGAATACTCCGGCTCTGGAGCGTATAGCTCTTTAGGAGCGGACACGCCGCCGCCTACGCGGAATACGCCGCCGCCAGTGCCGCCACCGCGACCTTCGCCAACGCCAGGTCCTGTTCCAACTCCCACGCCACCGCCGGAACCAGAACCCATGCCACCGCCGGAACCCGTACCATTCGACGGAGGTCCGGAGGGTATGCGCGAAGTAATGTCACCCAGGTTAGGCAAATTGTTGGCTGCCATCTTGATTTGTGGCGGAAGGACCACTGTAGGCTCAGCCGTCAACTTGGGATGATCGTTGCGCACCACCATCGCTGGGGGCGTGATCTGCTCCATTGCCGCCTTGGGCAGGTGTCCTTTGGGGGTCTGCAGCTTGTCGCGATCGCCGCCACCGCCGCCGCCGCCAGAAATCGTCTTAGCGGGCTGAAGGACAGGAATATCCTCGGGTGCAACCAGCGTTACCGTCTCATGGGGCTTGGTGATCTCTGTGACCACACGCCGACCGATCAGCGTAATGCTGATAATCGCGCCGATCACGACCACGTGCACAAGTGTGGATCCAAGCGCGCCATTCTTTTTGTAATCGTAAAATCCCCAGATGTCTTTTACCGGTACAGGCCTTGAAGTCAGAACCAGCGGGGGTAGTTTCTTGGGAAAGAAGAAATCATCCAGATTCTGAAACAGCGACTTCCACAAGGGCTGGTCAATGCTTCCCTTGGGCATCAACAGGTTCAGTTGGGGTTCGGTAGCGGCGGATTTGATGTCGAGTGTTGCCATAGGTGCGCCCGAGTCCAATCGTTCCGTAGACCAGACCTTAGGTCCGTCTATCTCCTAACCTTGATGAGCACATTCGATGCCAAGTTGCATCCCAGCTCGAATACTACCCAGGTTCCTGTCCCTTCTTGCAAGTTAACTGTTTACAAGAAGATTGAGCTATTCAGTTCACAACTTTAGATGCTCAAACTAGAAAAACGTCGCCTTGAGGAAAATTGTACACTTCGGTGCCTCTTTTTCGACAGTTACTTAGGCAGTGTCCGCCAAGCACTTTCGTGTCATTCCAAGGGCTGAATAGACGTTCTCAGGGCCTGTACCTATAATGAAAGAAATCAACTATTTGAAGGGAAAGTAAGCGAGTGGCGCTCGAGCTCAAATCCACCATCAATCTGCCTAAAACCGAATTTCCCATGAAGGCCAACCTGCCTCAAAATGAGCCCAAATTGTTGGCTCGCTGGGAGCAGATGGGGATCTATGATCGGATTCGCGAAGCTCGCCAGGCAGCGTCCACCTACGTACTGCACGATGGTCCGCCCTATGCCAATGGGCCTATCCATTTGGGCCACGCATTGAATAAGTGCTTGAAGGACTTCATCGTCAAGTCCAAGACCATGTCCGGATTCGACTCGCCGTATGTCCCAGGATGGGACTGCCACGGGTTGCCGATCGAGATCAAAGTTGATCAGCAACTAGGCGGCAAGAAGCTGCAAATGCGGCCTGTAGATGTGCGCCTGGAATGCCGCAAATACGCGGAAAAATACCTGGACTTGCAGCGCGAACAGTTCAAACGTATCGGCGTTTTTGGCCGGTTCGATCGCCCCTACTCGACCATGACGCCGCAGTACGAGTCAGAAGTAGTAGCAACGTTCTTCACATTCTTGGAAAAAGGATTCGTCTACAAAGGCCTGCGTTCGGTCTATTGGTGTATCTGCGACAAGACTGCTTTGGCCGAGGCTGAAGTCGAGTACGAGAACCATGTCAGTCCCACGGTATGGGTGAAATATCCTTTGCAGTCGGACCCTCGCAGCATCGATCCCACGCTGGCCGAGGCTCGTATTCACAGTGGTAAACCGATATCAACAATTATTTGGACGACCACTCCATGGACCCTTCCCGCTTCCATGGCGGTCGCGTTTCATCCCAGCGAAGAGTATGTAGCCCTTGAGGGTGACAAAGAGATCTACATCGTCGCCGAGAAGTTAGCCAAGGAGGTTGCGGAGAAGAGCGGCCTCCCGGACGCCAAGCCCATTGCGCGTTTCCCCGGAAAAGCGCTGGAGCATACGTTGTTTTACCACCCATTTCTACCGTGGGAGCAGCGGAAGATAGTGGGAGTTCTTGCCGACTACGTCACTATGGACCAAGGCACCGGCGTGGTGCACACAGCTCCTTCCCACGGCGCCGACGACTTTGCCACCGGGGTGAAGTACAAACTGGATCTGACGACGAATGTGGATGAATCCGGGGTCATTCATAACGGCCTTCCTGAATACGAGGGTAAGAGAGTCTTCGACGCCAACGCCCCGATTGTTGAGCTGCTGAAAAGCCGCGGGGTGCTGCTGCATCAAGAGAAGCTGGAGCATTCGTACCCGCACTGCTGGCGGTGCCATAATCCGATCATCTTCCGCGCCACTGAGCAGTGGTTCATTTCCATGGAAACTCCTTTGGACGGCGGCACATTGCGAAGCCGTACTTTGGAGGAAATCAAGAAAGTGAAATGGGATCCAGCTTGGGGCGAGGAGCGCATCTCCAACATGATCGCTACGCGGCCGGACTGGTGCGTCTCGCGGCAACGCATTTGGGGTGTCCCCATCGCGGTTTTTCTGTGCGAGGGGTGCGGCCTGCCGCTGAAGGATGCGAGCATCAATCGCAGGGTCGTCGATCTCATCGCGCGCGCTGGAGCGGATGCCTGGTTCACACCCGACGCGGACGCCGTGCTTCCTCCAGGGACGAAATGCGCCAAGTGTGGAGCAACCAAGTTCACGAAAGAAACCGACATTCTCGACGTCTGGTTTGAATCCGGATCAAGCTTCGCTGCCGTGCTTGGCCACGAACCCAAGTTGCCCTTCCCTGCCGACCTTTACCTCGAAGGCGGGGACCAGCATCGCGGATGGTTCCATTCTTCGCTGCTCTGCGCCATGGGGACGCGCGGAACCCCACCGTACCGGATGGTCGCAACCAATGGCTGGACGCTCGATGAGCAAGGCAGTGCGATGTCCAAGTCGCGGGGAAACGACGTGGATCCGGTGGACATTGCCAATCGTCTGGGTGGCGAAGTGGTGCGCCTATGGGTTGCGTCAGTGGACTTCCGCGAGGACGTAGTCGGCTCCGAACTACTGATGCGTCGGGTAGCGGAAAATTATCGCAAGATTCGCAATACCTTCCGCTACGTTCTCGGCAACCTCTACGATTTTGATCCTCAGCGTGACGCGGTGCCGTTCGAGAAGATGGAAGATATCGATCGATATATGCTGGGCAAGACGTCAGAGATGTGCACGGATGTATTGCACTGGTACGACGAGTTCGCTTTTCACAGGATTTATCAGCGAGTCAATCACTTCTGCGTGGTCGAGTTGAGTGCTTTCTATTTCGATGTACTAAAAGATCGTCTGTACACTGCAGCGCCACGCTCTGTTGCCCGGCGGGCTGCACAAACCGCAATCTGGAGTATCGGCGAGGCCTTGGTGCGACTGCTTGCTCCGATCACGAGTTTCACCAGCGAAGAAGTTTGGCAATATCTGCCCGGAGTACCGGATAGGCCGGCCAGCGTGCATCTGGCGGAATTTCCCAAAGCCACCGACATTCTGGGCGGCGCCTCACAGGTTGATGATCCCAAGCAGCGGGAAGACTGGGCGACTCTCCGTGTTGTGCGCGAGGAAGTGCTCAAGGCGCTGGAGGATGCCCGCAATAGCAAACTGATTGGCGGCAGTCTCGAAGCTCAGGTCAAGGTCGTTGCATATGACCCGGTATATTCGGTTCTTTCGCGTTACCAGGAACAGCTTCGCTACCTGTTCATTGTTTCAGAGGTTGTGATCGAACGCGGCACATCCGGGAACGGAACCGGTGGCGTCACTGTTCAGGTGGGCAAGGCGGCGGGCCGGAAGTGTGAGCGGTGCTGGAATTATTCCACGCATGTGGGTGACGATCCGGCTTATCCCATGGTGTGCGAACGCTGCAGTGCAGTCCTGAGGGAACTCGAAGCCGAAGCCGCATCTAAGTAATCTAATGTGTAGAGAAACCTTCCTTGTGTCCAATGATTGACCATCACGCCATGCGCAAGTTCCACTTCCTGATCGCTGTAAGTGTCTTGTTCCTTGATCGGGTTGCGAAGTGGGTGATTGCCAAAGAAATTCCGTTGCACGACAGCATCCAGGTGATTCCGGACTTCTTCCGGCTTACGCACGTGGAGAACCGCGGCGCAGCTTTTGGCTTGTTCGCCGAGTCTCCATCGGAGTGGAAGATCGCGGTGCTGGTGCTGTTCTCAATTGTGGCGCTGGTAATTGTGTCCGCCCTGCTCTGGAAAAATAGCCATTCTATGAGCACTACCGGAGTGGGTCTGTCGCTCATTCTGGGTGGCGCGCTGGGCAACCTGTGGGATCGTGTGGTGAGCGGGCGAGTGGTGGACTTCCTGTTGTTCTACGTCGGGCAATATCAATGGCCTGCTTTCAACGTGGCGGACAGCGCCATCGTGGTGGGGGCCGCATTGTTGGTCTATGAGATTCTGTTCACCAAATCGCCGGCAGCGGAAAACTCAGCCTAGAAGTATCTTATAATTCCCGTCTTTCGCTTAGGACTGATAAGTGGTGTAAACGCCTGTGGTTGTTGAAAAAGGGAGCCCGAGGGCAGGTCTCTCTCGGCCGCGAGTACCATTCGTCGTCGAGCTTTTCTGCGATGACCTGAGCTAAGTCGTCGCTGCTACCGTGGGTTGCATCGGTTGGCTAAGGAAGCGGACCAATCGCTTAATGTTTTGGGCAGCCGCCGCCAGAAAGAACTGCTCACGAACAAACTTCATTCTGCGTAAACGCAGCCGCCGTAGTCCGATCCGATTCTTGAGTTCCGCAAACAGCGCTTCCACCTTTTTTCTTTCCCGTTGTGCGTTCGCGAACTCTGGCGTGTTGGTCAACTCGCGCGCACGTTGCCGAGCCGGCTCGTGAACGTGGATGGCGAGATACTTGTATCGTCCGCCTGTGCATTGCGCTTTTTGGGAGCATGCACCGCACCGCTTGCGACTTCCGATATAGGCATGGGTGCGGTTACGAACATTCAGCCCGACATAGTTGAGTGGCTGGCCTGCCGGGCAGCGATAGCTGTTGCTGGCGGGAACATAAGTAAAGCGTTCGGGGCCGTAGAACGGGCTGTTCTTTCTGTGGACACTGTCCCGGGTGCGCATATAAGGAGTGATGTTCCGCTCCAACAACCATTGTAGGAACTCCCCGTTCCCATAGGTGGCATCCGCCACTACCGAGGCCGGTTCTCGTCCTTGGTATGCGGAAAAACGAGCGATCATGTCTTGGGCCGCCACCGTCTCCTGGCTCATGCGCGCCGCCGTCGCTTGCACCCCCACGATCACACAACTGTGATTGTCCACCAGGTAGTTGTCGTAGTAACCCATCCGAGCAGGAGTTCCGCCCTTGGTCGCATAGGTCGCGTCGGGATCGCTCGTGGACACCAGTTTCTGCTCATGCACTGGCTCTTCGGTTGGATTTTGCTGCTCCAGTTCCACCAGGTACTGACGCGCGGTTTGCTTCACCTGCGCCGCTTCCGCTAACTGCTCGCGGGGGATGCGGCTCTCCTTGCTAGCATTGGCCTCCACGAAGCTGCCATCCACCGACAGGTTGTCTCCTTCGACCAGTCCGGCCTGCAGGCAGCGCGCCACGATCTCTTCAAATAACTGCTCGAATATCTTCGACTCCTGAAACCGTCCGTGCCGATTCTTCGAGAATGTGGAGTGATGCGGAATCTCCTGATCGAAACTCAGACCGGTAAACCAGCGCCACGCCAGATGCATGCGCAGCTCTTCGACCAGCTTGCGCTCGCTGCTGATGCCATACAAGTAGCCGATCAACAGGATGCGCAGCAGAAGCTCGGGATCAATCGACGGACGGCCGGTCTCACTGTAACTCTGCTTCAACCTTTCGCGCACAAACGCCAAACTGATGTGTTTTTCGATGAGCCGCAGAAGATGATTCTCAGGAACTTGATCTTCCAGGCGAAAGTAGTAGAACAACGCTTCCGAGCGAGAATGTTGCCCCATCATGATTAGCACGCCTCCGACAATGGTGATCCAGCAGAACATGGCAAGGATTTTCTTCTTCTTTTACCATGCT
>MNDG01000136.1 GCA_001914815.1 Acidobacteriales bacterium 13_2_20CM_55_8 | reverse complement strand
GTCGAGCAGCGCGAACTTGAGCAATGGTTCTTGCGAATCACACAGTACGCGGAGGAGTTGCTCCGTGATCTGGAAACACTGCAGGGCTGGCCGGAGAAAGTTCGCACCATGCAGCGCAACTGGATCGGCCGCAGTGAAGGCACGCTGGTGGATTTCAAACTTGACGGACCGACGGGGCTAGCCGGATCGACTATTGCTGTTTTTACCACACGTGTAGACACCATTTACGGAGCGACATCGGTGCAGTTTGCTCCGGAACATCCGCTCGTGAGCGACCTCACCGCGAGCGATCCCAACTTGAAAGGCAAAGTGGATCAGTTGATCGCCGAACAGCGCAAAGCTAAAGAGGCGGGAGATATCGGTGAGATTGAAAAGCACGGTGTGAACACCGGCCGCTCTGCGATCAATCCATATAACCGCGAAAAAGTTCCAATCTGGGTGGCGAATTACATAGTGATGGATTACGGCACGGGCGCCATCATGAGTGTTCCGGCACATGATGAGCGCGACTATGAGTTCGCCAAAAAATACGGCCTGGAGATCCGACTGGTGATCGTCCCTCGAGCTGCCGATCCGGAAGAGACCGTCGCCGAACCAGCTCTCCCGTTCACAACCTTGAACGGCACCTTAGTGAACTCCGGCCCATTTAGCGGCCTCGATTGCGAAGAAGCAATTAAGAGGATGTCGGAACACGCGAAGAAAAACGGCTTCGGCAAAGCGACAGTTACTTATCGCATAAAAGACTGGGGCATCTCTCGCCAGCGTTATTGGGGAACACCCATCCCGATGCTGTATTGCGACAAGGATGGGATTGTCCCGGTGCCGGAGAAAGACCTGCCAGTGCTCTTGCCGGAGAACGTGGGGCCAGCGCGGCGTGAGACCGACACCATGGACACTTTTGTCGACTCATCGTGGTACTTCTATCGCTACACCGATGCGCACAACGACAAAGCGCCATTCGCCAGCAAAACCGTTGCTTATTGGTTTCCGATTGACCAGTACATTGGCGGCGTGGAGCACGCCATTCTGCACCTCATCTATTCGCGTTTCTGGACCAAGTGCATGCGCGACCTCGGACTGGTAAAGAACGATGAACCGGTCGAGCGCTTGTTCACCCAGGGCATGGTGATCAAAGATGGCGCCAAGATGTCCAAGAGCCTTGGAAATGTGGTTACGCCGGACGAGATGGTGGCGCGCTATGGCGCCGACGCTGCGCGTCTCTACAGCTTGTTTGCCGCGCCTCCGGATCGCGATTTGGATTGGCAGGATAAGGGAATTGAAGGCATACAGCGCTTCTTGGGACGGGTGAATCGATTTGTGGCGCGGCATGTGCAGCCCGAACATCCGGACTGGCGCAAACCAGTGCCCGCCAATTTATCGACCGAAGCCCGTGCCATTCAACGCAAGCTCCACCAAACTATCAAGCGTGTAAGTGACGATTTTCAGGGCCGCTGGCATTTCAACACCTGTATTGCGGCCATCATGGAATTGGTAAATGAGCTTTACGGCATCGACGATCGCATGGCGGGAACGGCGGCGTCGGCAGTTGTTCCAGTCTCACTTCTTGCGGACGTCCAGCGCAATCTCGTGCTGTTGCTAGCTCCTTTTGCTCCGTACCTTGCCTACGAACTGTGGGAAACGCTGGGTGAGAAAACCAGCCTGCTTCGAGCGCCCTGGCCGAAATACGATCCGGCTCTCGCCAAGGAAGAAGAAATCGAAATTCCGGTGCAGATCAATGGCAAGCTGCGCAGCCGCATAGTGGTGCCGTCGGACACCACTGAGGATGTCCTGCGCGAGCGCGCTCTGACCGACGAGAAAATTCACGCGGCTATCGCGGGCAAGCAGGTGGTGAAAGTCATCGTCGTGCCCGGCAAACTGGTCAACATCGTGATCCGGTGATCCTGTGATTACGCTATCCTAGCTAAGATGAATTCTCACTCCCCAACCCTGGAAGGCTTTCGCGTTATGTTCCGCAGGCCATCGTTAGGCCTGGCAGAGATTTCATGGCGCTGGAGCCTGGGCTTCGCTACTGCGTTACTTTTGTTTTTCTCGTTTGTGGAGTACCTCGATACTTTGCCGGTCACGGATGCCGACTTGCTGCTTTTGCGCAGCCGCCAGCCCTTTCTGATTTCCCATGCGATCGTTCACATTTTTAGTGGCAGCGCACCGCGCCTCATTGCCGCCGGCATTCTTCTGATATTCGCGATGGCTTTGGCTTGGATAGGAACTGCATCATTTGGACGCGCAGCCACGCTCAGGGCGCTGGTCGATTATTTCGGGACAGACAAAATCCAATCCGCTTGCCCGCCTTCCTTGGGCCGGGATGGAGCGTGGCAATTGCGCTCCCTTGTGGGTTTGAACTTTTTTCGTGTCGGCGTCACGCTCGCCACCGTTGTCGGTTGCGTGGGAGGATTGCTGCTCGCGGGCCTTGCCTCATCTAGGGCCGATCCCTCGCCGGGTAGCGCCACGCTGATTTTTCTGACCATGGCAATGCTGGTCTGGCTCGCTTGGGCAGTCCTGAACTGGTTTTTATCCGTAGCCGCGATTTTTGTAGTTGCCGAAGGACGCGACACATTCGGCGCGCTCGCGTCTGCAGTGGACTTTTGCCGAGCGCGCACCGCGTCCGTGCTAGCGGCCGGAACCTGGTTCGAGGTTGCCCACGTCGTGGCCTTTGTGGTGGCAAGTTCTGTCATCGCGATTCCCTTGGCCCTCGCCGGAGTGCTGCCTGCGGGCGTGATACTGGGCGGCGTCCTTCTTGTTGCACTCTTATATTTCGCGATAGTCGATTTTCTATATGTAGGAAGGCTGGCCGCTTACGTCGCGATCGTTAGTTTTCCGGAACGGACATTGGTGCCGCAGACAATCCAACCTTCTCTACCCGATAGCGGTCCGCAATATGCGCTCAATCCTCAACCACGCATCGGTGTTGATCCGGATGAACTCATCCTCAGCGATGTGTAGTCAGCCGACGAACTGTTATTCGCCACTCGCCTGTTTTCCGCTTTACACTTGGTTTGCGATTTGAGACATTTATCCGTGGAAACCCAATCCATCGTCGTCCTCGACTTTGGCGCGCAATACTCCCAGCTCATCGCGCGCCGCATCCGCGAACAAGATGTCTTTTCAGTGGTATTGCCCTGTACCGCTAGCCTTGACGAAATCCGCGGCTATTCGCCGGTTGGCATTATTCTCTCCGGCGGTCCCTGCTCGGTGTACGACGCAGACGCTCCCCCTGCTGATCCCCGAGTGCTGCAGCTCGGATTGCCTGTGCTCGGCATCTGTTACGGGCTGCAGTTCATGGTGCATACGCTGGGCGGAAAGGTGCGCGCGGCTGAGAAACGCGAGTACGGCCATGCTAACGTCGAAGTTCTGGATCACTCCCGCCTCTTTGAGGGATTGCCGACGAAACTTTCTGTCTGGATGTCTCACGGCGACGAAGCAGTCGAACTCCCTGCCGGTTTTCGCTTGATTGCCAGTTCACCGAATGCGGTGGCCGCTATCGAAGCCCCGGAGGGGAAAATGTGGGCGGTACAGTTCCATCCTGAAGTACGCCACACACAGTCCGGAACCGAGATCCTGCGTAACTTTGCCTTGGTCATTTGTGGCGCCAAGCCTAGCTGGACTCAGCAGCACTTCATCGATGCCACGGTCGCCAATGTGCGGCAGATCGTGGGCGACGGACGAGCTATCTGCGCCCTTTCCGGCGGCGTGGATTCGGCGGTTGCTGCGACCCTGGTGGACCGGGCGTTGCATGATGGCAAAAATCCTTCTCGGCTCACTTGCGTTTTCGTCAATAACGGCGTGCTCCGCAAGAACGAGTTCGAAAAGGTGCAACAGAACCTGCGCGACAAACTGGGTTTGCATGTCGTTGCTGTGGATGCGACGGAACGCTTTCTGAACAAACTGGCTGGCGTCACCGATCCCGAGAAAAAACGCAAGATCATTGGGAACGAATTCATCGCGGTATTTGATGAACAGGCCCACTGCATCGAGAAGCAGGAGGGGAAGGTCGAATGGCTGGTGCAGGGGACTCTTTATCCAGACGTAATTGAATCTCGCTCGGTGCGAGGGCCATCCCAGACGATTAAGACCCACCATAACGTTGGTGGACTACCCGATAAGATGAAGTTAAAGTTGATCGAGCCACTGAAAGATCTATTCAAAGATGAAGTGCGCAAGATCGGTCGCGACCTCGGCATGCCCGAAGAAGTCCTGCAACGCCAGCCCTTCCCCGGGCCTGGATTAGCAGTACGAATTTTGGGTGAAGTCACGCCGGAGCGACTGGCCATCCTGCGTGAGTGCGACGACATTGTGGTGAACGAAATCAAGCGAGCCGGCCTGTACACGAAAATCTGGCAGTCATTCGCTGTGTTATTGCCGGTGATGTCGGTGGGGGTGATGGGCGATCAGCGCACCTACGCCTACACTTGCGCGATTCGCGCCGTACATTCCGAAGATGGAATGACCGCAGATTGGGCGCCCCTACCGCACGAAGTATTAAAAGTGATTTCCAGCCGGATTGTGAATGAGGTGAAGGGGGTGAATCGGGTAGTGTACGACGTGACCTCAAAGCCGCCGGGCACGATTGAGTGGGAGTAGTAGCGACATATTCAACCCTTTAGAAGAAAACTCGCGGTCGGAGTTACACCTCCCATGAGACAGCGAATTGAGCTTGATTCTCCGCTGCAGCCTGGGGCTCGGTTGTTTTGCCCTCGCGTTGCAACGCGGCAATCAACGCATCCAGAATGGTTTTCAAGTATTGCGGGCTTTCACTGAGCACGCGTTTGACACTTTCGCGATGTATGGCAAGTTCGCCAATCTGCCGGGCGACGTGAGTATCGACATCAACCCTCACCGGCCAGGGCCCATCACATCTCGGCGCGGCTTTGTCGTCGGAGGAGACCCGGGCAAAAGGATAGTTGAGGCTTCCCGTGATCATCCAGTGGACCACAAGTTCCTGAACATGAGCAGCGCTACAGGCGCGGCGTATTCCATCCTGCCGGGCCAATTGCGAATCCCACTGCAGGATTTTCAGTTTATCTTCCCATCGATTCTCCGCCGCAGGAACCACAGCCCGCCAGCCGATTTTTCGTCTCCACAAATCGTGCAAAGGTGTTTTCTTATTTGTTGCACGTGATGCCACCTTTCATCGAGCCGCAGTCCAGGCAACCGGTCAGGTTTGTGCGACGGCGGTTCGTAATTCTGTGAGGTAAGAACCTGCGACGCCTTTTCCGATAGCTGCGGGAAGCGGGACAGTGATCATCCCGCGTCCCTGCTCAAACGTCAGGGTGAGTAACAAAGAGCAGGGATTGCAAAGCCAGTAGTGCTCGCTCCGTCGTGGATGCCTCGTCCGCCGTTTTGTTGTCAAGTATCGTGACACTGAAACCGGGAAAAACTGGGTCTCAAGCTGGAAGAGCTTCCCCAAGTTCAGGTGACGAAAACGATTGGAGCAGGCCGGGTTCGCACATTTGTGGAGCACTGCTACTCCTGGATAAATTTTCTGGCCTGTGCCGTGGAAAGTCGTGAAGGATGCACGCTGGTGGCCGTAGGCCTGAAGAAAAAACTACGAAGGGAACACTAGGAAAAACGCCGAAATTCTGCTCCAAATATTTGTATGCCCAGCAGAAATGTGCCGAACCTTTGACACCTCTGCCGACAACTCGTCACGGAACTGTCTAAAACCGCGGCTTAGGAAGCAGGCGCGGGCGTCACCGCGAGAATTGCCCACCCATCGGCCCAGGAGTAAGATTCCGCTCAGCATTCGGCCAGGAAACGATAGATGACCTCTTCGGTCGTTTCCCGATCTGCGTTTCCTCGGGTGTCCTATGGCAGAGTTTCAGCCAGCCGCGATCTCGACCCAAAGCTCGGAGTTCCTCTCCGGAGCCCTGGTAGGACGTTTCCGGATTGGCGAGCGGCTAGGCAAAGGAGGTATGGGCGAGGTATACCTTGCCCAGGACACCAAGCTCAAGCGACTGGTTGCGCTAAAGCGGCTCGCACCCCAGCTGCGGGCTGATTCAGGCTATCGTCGCCGTTTTTTGGAAGAGGCGGAACGCGCTTCCCGGTTCAGCGATGCTCATGTGGCTGCGCTCTATGACGTCCTTGAGGAACGGGGCGAGATATTCCTGGTCATGGAGTACGTAGAAGGAGAGAACCTACGACAGCGCCTGCGACGGCCTATTTCATTGCAAGAATTCTTCGACATTGCCACCCAATGTGTGGAAGCCTTGGCCGCGGCCCATGAACGCGGCATCGTTCACTGTGACATTAAGCCGGAAAATATAATGCTCACAGCCTCTGGTCAGGTGAAAATCCTCGACTTTGGCGTAGCCAAGCATCTGCCACGCTCCGACCAAAGTTCCACCGTGGATCGTTCCGGGACGATGGCTGGCACGCCGGCGTATATGTCGCCGGAAGTCCTTCTGGAAAGAGCGCCGGATGGCCGAGCGGATGTGTTCTCACTAGGAGTGGTCTTCTACGAGGCGCTGACCGGGCATCACCCCTTCCTGGCCAGCAGTTTTGTGGCTACCAGCGATCGAATTCGCAAGGAAACACCCGCTGCTATCCGTATCTTCAATCCCAAGGTTCCGGAGGGTCTTGAAGCTTTGGTTTTCAAAGCCATGGCCAAGGATCCAGCGCTACGCTATGCCAGCGCCAGCGCTTTGCTGGAAGATCTGCGCCTCGTGCAGGCCGGGTTGACGCCCACCAGGCTATCGCGGGTACTCCCGTCGAAAACGGGATCAAGCCGAAGCCGGTGGATTCTAGCAAGCGCGGTTGCAGCGCTCATTGTTGCGGTCGCATTCATTTTTTATCATCGCGTATCCCCCACACCAATTCTGTCAGAACGAGGCTGGGTTCTGATCACTGACTTCGACACACGCGGCGATCCGGTCGCGGATACAGGTGTGCGTGAAGGCCTCACTATCGCCTTGCAGCAGTCGCGTTACGTAAACGTGTTTCCCAGGGCCCGTGTCTACGACGTGCTGCAGCGCATGAAAAGAAGCGACGTAACGAGGATTGACGAGAACCTGGGCCGCGAAATTTGCCGCCGTGAGAATTTGCAGGTGCTGCTTACCGGCAGCATCGAGCATCTTGGTCAGGCCTTTCAGATCACGGTAAGAGCTATCGATCCAGTCCGCGGCAATCTGCTGTTTGCGGAGAAAGAGCGTTTCGATCGTAAAGAGGAATTTTTCGAGAGAGTGGACGCGGTAGCAAAGAAGACCCGCAAGGATCTGGGCGAGTCCTTGGCAGGAATCGAGGCAAGCAGCCGCCCTCTGGCCAGGGTGACGACCGCTTCGCTGGAAGCCTTGCAGCTCTATTCCCAGGCCTCGGATGCTGTTATGGAAGGCAAGACTAACTTGGCTCCGCCCCTTTTGCAGGGCTCGCTCCAATTGGATCCGGATTTCGCCACGGCTCACCAGTTATTTGCTGATGTCTACCTCACTATGGGCAATCGGGCCAGGCAACTAGAACACCTGAAACGCGCTTACGACCTTCGCCAGAGTGTCACCGATCGCGAACGACGGCAGATTGAAGGTGACTACTATAGCGCCATCGGAGACTACGAGAAGTCGGCACAAAGCCTGCTTGCATTAGTTACTCTCTATCCCGACGATACTGAAGCGCGTGAAGACCTCGCACGCGCTTATGCGAGCGTTGACGACTACCCAGCCGCAATTGAACAGCTACGCCAGGTCGTGACTCTCAATGCAGACTCCGTGGCGGCATCGGCCTCACTGGTGCGATTTCTGGCACGAACCAACGCGTATGATGAAGCCATCGACGTGTATCGCGAAGCGAGCCGCCGGGGATTGCGAGCCCCGGGCCTGACTTGGGGGCTTGGCGTGGCTTTATTCGGACAGGGCAAAATCGCCGAAGCGCGTCGTGAGTTCATCAGTGTGCAAGATTTGGGAGGAGCTTATCAAAGCAGGGGAAGTGTGTTTATCGCCCGCACTTTGATTTACGAAGGCAAACTCAACCAGGCTGCCGAGCTCCTGAGCGCCGAAGTCCGCCGCGATCAGAGTCTTAGCAACCGGTCTCCCGAGCTTCTCAGCCGTTATCTGCTGGCAAGCATTCTTCTCTTGCAGGAGAAGAAAGACATGGCCCGTCGCGAACTCAAGATGATGTTGTCGGCAGGAGAACCGGAGACTGTACAGGCAGAAGATCTGCGACGCGTGGTCACACTTTATGCCCGCATGGGAGACCTTGGGCCAGCGCACGACACATTGCACAAACTGGAATCGCTTCGCGCCAGCACTCCCACAGCCTTCAACCGGAGTTGTTACTACAATGCTGCCGGGGAAATCGCATTGGCGGAGCGCAACCCTAAGGGAGCAATAGAAATGTTCTCGGCGGCCCTGGCAGCCTATCCTCGTTTCATGTCGCATGAGGGGCTTGCCCAGGCATTTCAGCAGCAACTGGATTCAGCCAGAGCAGCGGGCGAGTGGAAACAGGTGCTCCAAGCTAAGGGAGAGATTCTGCAGGACGCATCCCCTGCGGATTGGGTGCTGGCACATCTTGAACTCGGCCGCATTTATCGCCACGCCGGTGATCCCGCGGCGGCGGACAGCCAATATCAGGAATTTCTTAGCCTCTGGCGCGAAGCCGATGATCTGCCTATACGTCGTCAGGCTCTGCGTGAACTGCGCCAGCCGTTACGCTCAAATCAATTGTCAAACATCCGAGATGAAATTGGGATCAGGAACTCTGGGGGAGGAGGACACAAATGAGTCTTTTCGCTGCGTTGCTAGCGTCGTGCCCTGTCTGGCCTTGTGGGGTTGTTGCTACGGCCATCGTGGTTGGTGGCGCCGTCGGCGCCATTACCGGATACATAGCGGGGAAGAAGGCAGCCCAACAATAGGAACGAGTTGCCGGGTGATTGGGAGCTTGCCGAAGCTACACTGCAATGCTCCACGTGCCCAATGCCCGAGTTTCAAGCCCCGCCGGAAAAGCAAATGACTGCGGGAGTTTCTCTTCGTCCCTGCGACCGCGCTCTGGCGAATCGTCGGCGCCGATCGGACGATAGGTTGAACGTGCGCCCGGAGCTATTGACCAATTCCGCGGGCTGCCTCACACGATAATTCTTCCGGAAGCCAATAGGCAAGCCGGACGAACTCTGAAGTCAGGTACTCGGAGAGACACTTCATGCGTCATCCTTCGAAAATTAGAATGACTGATAGCCGCGTCGCCCAAATGATGGGCTGCCACCGCTTGGGGTGACATTGAATAGCCAGAGCGACGAACTCCAGAAACTTGAACTTCTCGTCCGCGAACTTACGACTCGCGTGTATCGCCTGGAGCGCGCGGCGGGTATCGAATCCGTTTCCGGCGTCGCGCAGCCGGAAAATCTGACATCGTCTTCGCCCCCTCCGCCCCCGCCTCCGCGATTAACCCACAGCACGCCCATTTCGCATGCCCAAGTTCGGCGCGCATCGTCGGTCGCGGAGACCGCGGACAGAAGTCTCGAATCCCGCATCGGCTCGCATTGGCTGAACCGCATCGGCATCGCCGCGGTGCTGATCGGGGTGTCTTATTTCCTGAAATTCGCCTTTGACAACAATTGGATTGGACCCGCCGGCCGGGTCACCATAGGCTTGTTGGCGGGGATCGCGGTCGTGGTGTGGAGTGAGCGCTTCCGCAACCGCGGTTACACCATATTTTCCTACTCATTGAAAGCTGTCGGCATCGGTGTTCTTTACTTGTCGCTCTGGGCCGCATTCCACGTTTACATCCTGATCCCGAGTGGCGTGGCCTTCATGGCGATGCTGATCGTTACTGCCGCAACCGCCACCCTGGCCATTACCCAGGATGCGCAAATCCTGGCTGTCTTCGCCCTGACCGGCGGCTTTGCCACTCCTGTACTACTCTCCACAGGCCAGAACAAAGAGCTGGAGCTATTTTCATATGTTGTGCTGCTGGACCTGGCTACCCTGACGCTGCTTGCTATCAAACCCTGGCGGCGTCTCTTGTTGTTGAGCTATCTGGGCACCCTGCTGCTTTATGTCGGCTGGTATTCGACGTTTTATGACCGCACCCAGCTTCGCCTTACTTTAGGATTTGCCACGCTCTTCTTCGCGATTTTCGCCATCGCGCCTCTGGTTGCCCGCCAATCAGAAAACGCTGTCCCAGTTGCCGGCCGGGCGCCGGCGCTACACGGAATTTCTTTCTCTTACAAGTTGATGTTGTTTCTCGTGTTTATAAATGCCGGCGTGTACTTTCTCCAAGTGTACGGCATGTTTGAAGACGTCAACCGGAACGCGGTGGCCTGGTTTGCGCTCGGACTGGCTGCGGTTTACATTTTCCTCAGCCGCCAAATGCGCGTCCGGTATCCGGATCCCGCTGCGGCAAAAACTCTGCACTTATTGCATCTGGCACTGGCCATCGCATTTATCACCATCGCAATTCCCATCCGCTTGGACGCCCACTGGATCACCATTGGCTGGCTGGTGGAAGCCGTCGTGTTGTTTTGGATCGGAGACCGCATTCACTCCGATTTCCTCAGTGCCTTCGCCATTGGAGCGGTAATCTTGGGAGTCGCACGGCTGCTCTTTATCGACAATTTTTATTCCACCCGGCTGATTCTGAATGCGCGCATGGCGACTCACGCAGTTGCCATCGCCGCGCTCGCAATCATGGCTTGGCAGGGTTACAAACGCCATGACGAGACAGGGGGAAAAGCTGCTGCCATTGCCGTCGTCGCCCTGAATCTACTGGCATTAATCGCGCTCAGCCGCGAGGTCGCCGATTACTATGCGCAACAAATGGCCAATGTCCGGCCGCTGCTCG
>MNDG01000099.1 GCA_001914815.1 Acidobacteriales bacterium 13_2_20CM_55_8 | reverse complement strand
GACTGTGCGAATCTTAGCCGGGAAGTGGGCACTATCCTCGACGTCGAGGACGTGATCCCCGGAGCGTCGTATCTCCTGGAAGTATCTTCACCGGGGCTGGATCGCAAGCTGATTCGTCCCGCGGATTACGAGCGCTTCACGGGTAGCCGAGTCAAACTAACGACGCGGCAACCGGTGAACGGTAGCCACCATTTTGAAGGACGGCTAGAGAGTTTTCAGCAAGGTCGTCTTACGATCGAGATGAATGAGGCGCGGAAGAAACCTCGGCCAGGACGCAGCGCACCGCAGAAGCTGGAAATTGAGCTGGCGAACGTGGAGAAGGCAAATTTGGTGCCGGAGATCTAGAGCCCACGCGCCGGCTGTCAGGTTACAGACCTAGGATTAATACGGAATATTGCTATGGCAAGCGAGCTTTATAACACCATCGACGCGCTCAGCAGGGAGAAGGGCATTGATCCGCAAATTGTGGTCAGTGCAGTGGAAGACGCAATTGTGGTCGCCACGCGCAAATACTACAAGACTCAGGAAAACCTGCGGGCGCAGTTGGACAAAGAAACCGGCAAGATACGTGCGTTTGCAGTTAAGACAGTGGTGGAAAATCCCGAGCAGGTGGAGGATCCCCAACTTCAGGTGACTCTGGAGGACGCGCGCAAGGTTGATCCCAATATTGAACTTGGGGGCGAGTTGCAGATCCCCAAGGTGACTGAGGGCATCCTGGGACGAATCGCGGCGCAACTGGCGAAGCAAGTCATTTTTCAGAAGGTGCGTGAGGCAGAGCGAGACACCGTTTACAACGAATACATCGGGCGGGTCGCCGAGATCGTCAACGCTACGGTGAAACGCATTGAAGGACCCGATGTGATTTTCGACTTGGGCAAAGCGGAAGCCCGCATGTCGCGAAAGGAACAATCGCGCCTGGAATCGTTTGCCATCGGGGAGCGTGTGCGGGTCGTTATCGCCAGAGTTGAGAGAGCTTCCAAAGGCCCAGGAGTGGTTGTATCGCGCGCCGCTCCGGAGCTGGTCCAGCATTTATTTCAGACGGAAGTGCCGGAAATCTACGACGGCACGGTGGTAATCCGCGCGATTGCGCGAGAAGCCGGAGAGCGTACCAAGATTGCAGTGATGTCGAAGGACAAGGACGTGGATGCGGTCGGCGCTTGCGTGGGGATGAAAGGGATGCGCGTGCAGTCCATCATTCGTGAGCTGCGCGGCGAGAAGATCGACATCATCGAGTACCACGAAGATCCGGTGACCTTCGCAGAGAAGGCGCTGCAGCCGGCCAAAGTCAGCCGCGTTACCGTGGTCGATGCATCCGACAAGCACCTCGAAGTGGTAGTGGACGACAGCCAGCTCTCGTTGGCCATCGGCAAAAAAGGACAGAACGTCCGCCTGGCCGCGAAGCTGCTGGGTTGGAAGATCGACATCAAGAGTGAAGAAGAAAAGCGGCAGGAAGTGGAGCAGCAGATGTCGGCGCTGGTGGGATCGGCTTCAACCCCGCTGGAGAGTGTGCCTGGTTTGGGCGAAGGATTGATCGAGAAATTGACGGCCGCGGGTGTCACGACCGTGGAAGCACTGGCCGACATGACTCCGGAACAGCTCGAGGCTATTGAAGGCATCGGGCCCAAGACGGTGGAAAAAATCAGCTTGGCGGTGAATAATTATTTCTCCAGCCTCGATGCTGGGGAAGCTGCGGTAGAAGCGCCCGCCGGGGCGGAGATGGCAGCTCCTGAAACTGCAGAGACTGCAGAGACAACAGAAGCAGGTGAAGAAACGCCTGCAACTGAGCAAGAAGCTGGAGTCGAGAACGAAGCTGTCGAAGCCGGTTCACCGGATGAGACTGCCGTCGAATCGGAAGGAACTGCGGATTCGGAAACAACCGAGGAAGATCCTGCTCCTTCTGAGGAAAAGTAGCAAGTGCGAGCTTCAGGCACTGATTGCGGACATGCGAAATTGAAAACTGAAACCGTGAGGTTGATATGAAGACTTAGCGGGACAGTGTGGAGGAAAGAAAGAGCGGATGAGCAAGATTCGAATCAACGATCTGGCAAGGGAGCTGGAAGTTAAGAGTAAAGCTATTCTCGATGTACTTACGGAAGTCGGAGTCACCGAGAAGAAGACTCATTCCAGTTCCATTGAAGACCATGAAGCGGTCAAGGTGCGAGAACACTTCCGCTCTGTCAGCGAGGCGCAAAGCTCGAGTAAAGCGTCGCGTTTCAGTCGCGCCGAAGCTGAAGGGATCAAGACCAAGATCGATCTTTCTCATATTTCAAAGCCTGGCGACGTATTGAATGCTATTCGCGCCAAGCAGCAAGTGTCGTCGCCTGCAGCTCCTTCTACTCGTTCCGCGACCTCAACCGCAATGATAGAAGCCAAGCCGGCAGGGCCAGCCGCTCCGGCAGCAAAAGCTCCCGCGATCGCACCACCGCCTGCTCCAACAGCGCCTCCGTCCAAGTTTGTTGTACCCAGTCACGGTCCGCGACCTACGTTCACGGTGCCAACCCCGCCGGCTCAGCCCCTGAAGACTGGGGCAGCTCCTCCTCCCGCAGTGGCGCCGCCGCGTGCTGCGGCTCCGCCTAGCGCGCCTCCGGCACCCAGCGTAGCGCCACCGCCGACGCAGACTTCGAGTCCAACTGCGACGCGATCTGCAGCCCCGAGCGCTCCTGTTCAGCCACAAGGTACTCCGCCGCGCATGATCATGCCGCAGACGGGGCCGCGTCCGGTTTACAAAGCGCCGCCGCGAGCTTCGGCGCCAGCAGCTCAAGCGGGCGCACCTGCGCGACCTGCCCCGGGACGTCCAGTGCCGGGTCAACCAATTTTTCAGCGCCAGCGTCCAAGTGCTCCCGCGAACCGTCCGGCATTGCGTCCGGGAGAGCGTCGGCCCATGCATCCGACGCGACAGTCTCCAACCGGCACGCGTCCGATGGGAGTGGGGCCGGGTCTGCCTCCAGGACCAACGCGTCCGGGAAGCCGTCCGGGAGCTCCGTCCCGCCGGCCTGGTCAGCGATATGTTCCACGCGGTGTGAAGGAAGGCCCGATGAAGGGCTACACTCCGCCGCCGCGGCTGACGCTTTCGAATGAACCGCAGCCGATCACTCGCAGTATCACGATTACGGAAGGAATCAGCGTTAAGGATCTGGCGGAAAAACTTGGAATCCGGGCCAAGGATTTGATCGCCCGTCTTTTGGCTCGGGGTGTGTTCGCCACTATTAACCAGACCCTGGATGCAGAGCTGGCAAGCGAGATGTCACGCTTCTTTGGAGCCGATACTAGTGTGATCAGCTTCGAAGAGCAGGCTGCCAAAGAAGTCTCCGACGCAGCTACCGGTGAAGAGGGGCTTGCTGCGGATACAGTGCCGCGTCCGCCGGTGGTCACCATCATGGGCCACGTCGATCATGGCAAGACCACTCTGCTCGATTCCATCCGCCTCACCAACGTAGCTGGAGGTGAAGCCGGAGGAATCACGCAGCACATCGGCGCCTACAAAGTGACGATCCTTGACAAGGAATCGCCGGCATTCGGACGCCAAATCGTTTTCCTCGATACGCCAGGTCACGAAGCGTTCACTCGCATGCGCTCGCGGGGCGCGAAAGCCACCGACATCGTCGTGCTTGTGGTCGCCGCCGACGATGGCGTGATGCCGCAGACTTTGGAAGCCATTGATCACGCACATGCTGCGGAAGTCCCCATCATTGTGGCGGTGAACAAGATTGACAAACCGGATGCTTTGCCGGACCGGGTTAAGAAGCAACTCGATCAGCAAAGCAGAAAACTAATTTGAACCTGTTGATGGAAATGATCTGCCTGGTCGCAGACTTGCAGGAATTGAAAGCCACCCCCGACCGTCCTGCCAACGGTGTGGTGCTCGAGGCCAAGTTGGATCGGGGACGCGGACCAGTCGCCACTGTACTGGTTCAGAACGGCACGTTGCGCGCCGGAGACAACTTCGTGGTGGGCAACGTATACGGAAAAGTCCGCGCCATGTTTGACGATCGCGGCGCGCAGCTCGAAGAAGCGCCACCCTCGACACCAGTAGAAATTCTCGGCATGGAAGGATTGCCTCAGGCTGGCGATCAATTCGTAGTGGTTGCGGACCGTGACAAGGCCCGCGGCATCTCTGGATACCGGGAACAGAAGGCGCGCGAGGCGACTTTGGCCAAGAGCTCTCGCGTCTCGCTGGAAGGTTTGGCGGAACAATTAAAGACAGCCGGGACTAAGGAACTGAACATCATTCTCAAGGCCGATGTGGGCGGCTCGGTGGAAGTGTTAAGCGACTTGCTGGCCAAACTTTCGAACGATAAGGTCCGTCTCAAGGTGCTGCGTTCTGGCGTCGGCGCCATTACGGAAACTGATGTGCTGCTGGCTTCCGCATCGAATGCGATCATTATCGGATTCAATGTGCGTCCGGAACGTAAGGCCCAGGAACTGGCGGAGCAGGAGAAAGTAGATATTCGCCTGCACTCGATCATTTACGAGCTGCAAGATGAGATCAAACGGGCCATGAGCGGGCTGCTCGAGCCTACCATCAAGGAAAATTATCAGGGCCGTGCGGAAGTGCGCGATACTTTCCGCATTCCGAAGGTCGGCACCGTTGCCGGTTGTTATGTGCAGGATGGGATTATCAAGAGGGATTCCGAAGTCCGGTTGCTGCGCGATAACGTAGTGATGTTCAAAGGCAAGGTCGGATCTCTACGCCGCTTTAAGGAAGATGCCAGCGAGGTGCGCAATGGCATGGAGTGTGGAATCTCGATCTCCAACTATGGCGATATCAAGGTTGGTGACGTGATTGAAGCGTTCGTTACCGAGCGGATTGCAGCGGAAGTGATTGCTTAAACAAGTAGTCAGTGGCCAGCGGTCAGATATCAGTTTCAATCTCTAACTTGGCCACGTGTTCCAATGATCGCATTTCTCACCCTCGAACTGCGCATTGAAGCGGCGCAGTCTTTAAAAGACAAACGACAAGTGGTACGCAGCCTGAAAGACCGTCTGCGTGCACACTTTAACGTGGCCGTGGCTGAGCTCGATGCCGATGGATTGTGGAACCGGGCTACGCTGGGAGTGGTGAGCGTCTCGGATTCCCGCGATTACCTGGATGGGCTTATGAAGCACGTGGAACGCCAGGCTGTGCGCATCGCCAACAACGGCGGCGCCGAGGTTGCTGATTCGTTTGTGGATTACTTGTAAGGCTAAACTGCGTCAGGGTCGCCCCGTAAACCGTATTTTCTGATATTCTCATCCGTTTTACTCCGAGGTGTGTTGGTGGAAAGGCGCGGGCAGAAATATCATCGGGAGCGCCTGGGAGAGGCCCTTCGCGAGGAGATCGAGACCATCGTCGAGGGTGAGCTCGGCGATCCGCGCATTGGATTGGCGAGCGTCAGCAGTGTCGTAATAGCTGAAGACGCACGCTCGGCGCGGGTTTTCGTGAATGTGGAGGGAGACGAGGGAGAGGCGGAGCGTACCCTCGAAGGATTGATGGCGGCTGGCGGATTCATTCGTCGCGCGGTAGCCGAGCGTCTGCACTTGCGGCGTCCGCCGGAGTTAGTCTTTCAACTGGACCGATCGCAGCAATACGGATCCAGGATCAATGAGCTACTGAAGCGAGCAAAAAAAAGGAGTGGATAGAACAACCACCAACCGGTTCTGGCAGACATGTTGAACGAAGTTCTAAAGCAAATCGAGCAGCGCAAGCGGTTTGTCCTTACATCCCACGCGCGTCCAGATGGAGATGCAGTGGGGTCGACGCTAGCTTGCTGCCAGATTTTGCGCGCCATGGGCAAAAACGCCGATGTTATTCTGCACGACGGTGTTCCACGCATCTACCAGCCGCTGCCCTTTGCCAATACCGTGATGAAAGCGGATCGGGTGAATGGAAGTTATGATGCTGCCATCATTCTGGAATGTGACAGCATTCAGCGCACTCGGCTGCAAGGGCTTGAACAGCAGTTTCTCATCAACATTGATCATCACTTGAGTGGGCGGCAGTTTGCGCACATCAATTGGATTGACCCGAAGGCTGTCGCCACCGCAGAAATGGTCTACCGCCTGGCACGCGAAGCCGGAGTCACAATTTCCCCAATGATTGCCACCTGCCTCTACACCGCAGTGCTCACGGATACCGGCTCGTTCATGTTTCAAGGCACTAACGAGCACACTTTTGCGCTGGCGCGGGAACTTGTACTGGCCGGTGCTGATGCGGCGCATTGTGCGCGCAATGTTTATTTCGGACATTCCGCCGCGAAGATGCGCCTGCTGGGCGCCGCGCTTTCCAACCTGCATTGCGAAGGGAAGCTGGCCTGGATTTCGGTATCCCACGAACAGATGGAACGGTGCCAGGCAAAAGACGAGGATTGCGAAGGCTTGGTGAATTACGCGCTCTCCATTCAGGATGTTGAAGTTGCCGCATTTTTTCGTGAGCTACCTGATGGCCGTTTTCGAGTGAGCATGCGCAGCAAGGGAGAGTTGAACGTGGCCGCCGTCGCCGAGCGTTTTGGTGGGGGCGGGCATGAATGTGCCAGCGGTTGCTCGGTGGGAGGTCCCCTATCAGATGCCGTGGCCCGCGTCCTCGGGCAATTGCAGCTCCGTCCTTCCGCAGAATAGACATTTATGGATATATCCCTCGTAAGGCAGATTGTTTCGTTCGCCGGCGCGCTGCTCATTCTGGTCGCCTATACCGGCCAACAGATGAACTGGATGGATGCCCGCAAGCCGGGATACAACATCTTGAATGCAGTCGGCTCCGCTATCCTCGCCTATATCGCTTTCCGTCCATTCCAGATCGGGTTTGTGGTCTTGGAAGTTTCCTGGGCGGTTATCAGCGTTTACGCATTATTTCGCCCGAGGCGGCAGGAATGAAGGGATTTACGATTTACGATTGTCGATCGACGATTTCACTGCCACCTGTCCTTGATCCGAAATCGAAAATCGTAAATCCGAAATCGTGCTTGCTGGTGCTGTTTTGAACCAGCACTCTCGCTCGTACACAGATTGGCTGCTGCTGGCCGGTTTGTGTGGTTTTCTATTTTTCTGGGGTCTCGGATATTTCGGCCTGATCGGTGCTGATGAACCCCGCTATGCGCAGGTAGCGCGCGAAATGCTCGCACGGCGTAATTGGGTTACACCCTTCCTGGATGGCAAGCCGTGGCTGGAGAAACCCGTTCTCTATTACTGGGAAACGATGTTGGTCTACAGCATTGCGGGGGTAAGCGACTGGGCTGCTCGTGTTCCCGCGGCGTTGAATGCCACGCTGATGTCGATCGCCGTCTATCTTTTTTTGCGGCGCTTTCGGCCGGGATTTCAACTTGATGGCGCCTTGATGACTGCTTCGGCAGCGGGAGTAATTGGCTTTGCCCGCGCCGCGTCTATGGATATGCCGCTGGCCGCGATGTTCACTATCGCGCTGCTCGCCTGGTATGGTTGGTACGAAAGTGGCGCGAAACATTACCTCGCGCTGTTCTATGTCTTTCTGGGATTCGCAACCCTGGCGAAAGGCCCGGTGGCGCCATTTCTGGCGGCGTCGGTCATCATTATTTTTTTAGCAGCCGCGAAGAATCTGAGGCGGGTTTCGCGCACTCTTTGGATTCCGGGGATTGTTCTTTTTTGTGCAATCACCCTGCCCTGGTACATAGCTGTTCAAATCAGAAATCCCGAGTTTTTCAGGGTCTTCATTCTGGAGCACAACCTGGCACGCTTCGGGACTGGCGTCTATCACCATAAGGAGGCGTTCTGGTATTTTGTCCCAGTGGTCTTGCTGGGATTGATCCCATGGACCATCTTTGTGACTGCGGCTTTGCTCGATAGCATTCGGGCCTGGTGGTCCGAGCGGAAGCAATTGTTTCAGCCTGAGAATGCATTGAACGTTTTTCTGATGATCTGGCTGGTCGTGCCCGCTGTTTTCTTTTCGCTCTCACAATCGAAACTTCCGGGCTACATGCTGCCAGCGCTGCCCGCAGGGACGTTGCTGCTGGCAGAGTACGTTCGAAGGCAGGTCCTCAGGCCGGATCCGCGTCCGGACTATCTCTTGATAATTTGTCATTCGATTGTGGCGGCCTTCCCTCTGATTCCCGCGCTCATGCTGAACTATATTCTGCTGCAACATCGGTTGCCGTGGGGGAGTGCGCTTGCGATTTCCAGTGCACTCGCTGCCACGCTCGCGATCGGGATGATCGTGACACTTCGTACCCAACTAAGTCTACGCATGCTCAGGTTTGTAACCCTGATCCCGGTCGTGCTGTCGCTGGCTGCGGTGTTGCGCAATGCCGCTCCCACTCTGGACGCCACTCTCTCCGCACGGCCGCTAGTCAATCAGATCGACCGGATGGAGAACAAGCGATTGCCAATCGCGGGCTTCCGCCTTTCACGTGAGACCGAATACGGTCTGGAGTTTTACCGCAATCAGATCGTCGCGCGATACAACTGGGGACAGATACCCGCTGGCGAGCATCTGGTGGTCGCTCCCAGTGGCTTGCGGACTGCGATTGCTGAAAAAGTGCCGGAGCGGCGTGTTTTGTATCTGGGGAGCTTTGCGCCGCAAGGGTTAGATTATTTCTGGGTAGGGGAGAAAGGCAGCCATTAGCGGTTAGCACCTGGCTATCAGATATTTGCGTCGAACGATAATCCGAGCACATCCGATATTGCCTGTTCATGTTCGCGCGTTTGGCTGCTGCTATCCAAAGCACTACACTCCATTTTCGCGACGCAAACGCTTTATACAGCGATAGTTTGTCAGGAGCCACGGTGGAAATTCTCGATCTCAGACACTTTTCCTCTGTGGACCTGCGTGTCTTGCTGAATGACGAGATCCAGCTCTGGGGCCGGCTGCTTTCATGGGACTACAGTGGCTCCGCGGATATGATCCTGCGCTACGTGGACGCAAAAATCCTTCCAGGTTATGCCGCGATTGATCGGGGACGCATTTTCGGATACTCATTTTTTGTGTACGAAGGCAGTAAAGGCGTGATCGGCGATTTGTTCGTCGCCAATAGTGACCGCCTTCCTGACCCTCATGAGGTGGAATCACGCCTGCTGATGCATGTGATTGAAACTCTGCAACAGTCGCCGGGCATTCATCGTGTGGAGGCGCAATTGCTTGCTCACGAAACCGGATTGGTCGCGCGTCCCTTCGTGGACCAGGGTTTTCAGCGGCACGCGCGCCTGTTTATGGTTCTTCCGCTGGTGAAAGCGAGCAAAGCAGGTGTCAAGGCCCAACCAGAGATCGAAATCCGGCGCTGGTCCGAGCCCGATTACCAATCTGCCGCAGCCGTGATCACTACCGCCTATCGTGGCCACGTGGATTCCCAGATCAACGATCAATATCGCACGCTGAGCGGTTCGTTACGTTTCCTGAATAACATCGTGCGCTTTCCAGGATGCGGGACATTCGATCCTGATTCGTCTTTCGTCGCGGTACACAAGCAGACGCGAAGTTTGGCGGGGCTTATTTTATGTTCCAGAGTGCGGCATGACGTGGGCCACGTCACGCAACTGTGTGTGCTGCCCGAATATCGCTCGCATGGAATTGGTCAGGCCCTGCTGGCAGCCACGGCGGGCAATCTTCAGCAGCGTAATTTCTCAATGCTGTCGCTTACGGTCACTAAAGCCAATACTCACGCCGTCGACCTCTACCGGCATTTGGGATTCGACATCAAGCGCGTTTTTGATGCTTTCGTTTGGGAAGGTTAGATTCGTGGATCAGGGTAAGAGCTCAGCGCCTGAGCAACCACATCACCCATCCCGCCACGAAGACTCCGCCTACAAACATTGCGAAGCAGTAGAGGCCGTAGCGGATTTGCTCGCGCGCGCTGTTTCGCTGCGTGATACCGAAGACGATGGAGGCGAACACGGAGAACAGCAATGCGGCGCTGAAGTGGGAAAGTTCCAGAGTCACTTGCGCCAGGATCATTTCTCCCAGGATCATGGTTTCTTCCCGATGGCGATGTGGTAAGCGTCAGCCACGCTGATGAAATTCAGCAGCCCCGCGACAATTATGAATTTGGTGCCATAGTCGGCGGTGGCGTGCGCAATGGCCCCTTGTCCCCACTCCATAAAGCGGGTCACGATGTAAAGCCCGCCTGCTCCTAGATCACCGACGAATCCCAGGATGTCGAGAATATCTCCGCCATTCGGACGGTACACGCGTCCTTGCATGGCAAGCCCAAGCATGAACATCGTAGTAATAGAGAACATGATGAGGAGCCCGCGAATCCAGCGTTTCTGGATGAGGTGACCCGCGCCGGGAATAAGCCAACCTAGGGCGGGCGCGAGCACCGACAAAGTGCTCATGGGCTGGGTTGCAGTGGAATTTCTCACTTCCACGCTTTTCGGTTTACTTGCGGACGAATTTGCCATTCAGATGGTCACGATCTCGTTTTGGATTTTACCGGTTACTTCCGCCGCCTGAGGACGGACCAGCACGTTGACTTCGCTGCGAACTCCGAATTCGGGCAGGTAGATTCCAGGCTCGATTGAAAAGCAGGAGTTGGGCAGAATGCGTCGCTCATCGTGAACTTCGAGATCGTCCATATTGGCGCCGTTGGCGTGGACATCGGTGCCGATGGAATGTCCGGTGCGATGAATAAAGTAATCCCCGTAGCCGGCCTTCTTGATATGTCCACGCACTGCCTGATCTACTTCCCATCCCGCGATCTGACGTCCCGCGGCCACAGCTTCCTTCACCGTCTTCACTCCGGCATCGCGCGCTTGGGTGACGACTTGGAATATCTCACGCATCCGATCCGACGGCGCCTTGCCCACGAATCCCGTCCAGGTGATGTCGTAGTAAACGGCGTCGGGCGTATTCTTTTTGGCCCACACGTCCAGCAGGACAAAATCGCCTTGACGGATAGGCGCGGAAGTTTTCGCCTGCGGCTCGTAGTGTGGGTTGCCGCTATTGGCATTCACCGCGACGATGGGCGGGTCGTCCGTAATCAGATTTTCGCGGGCGAAGGCTTCCATGAACCAATGTTGAATGTCACTTTCGGTTGTGCCGCCGTTGCGGACCCGCCGCCCGATCTCCTTGAAAGCCTCGGCGGTGATTGAGTCAATCGCATCGCGCGCGGCAAAGTGGGTCTTGATCTGCTCTCCAGTCCAAGTGGCTTCAAATTGCGCTACCAAATCACCGGAACTGACCACGTTCTTGCCCAGGCCGCGGATCATTTCCAGCGTGCCGCCATCCACTAATGAAACGTAGAAGACCAGATTGTTGGGCGAATATTGCATGGCAATATCCCGAAAATTGGACAGCATCGCTTTCACTTGATCGAACAACTCTTGCCATCCCGCATACTGGCGCTTGCTGCCGGGCAGCGTGTCCAAATGCCCAGATTCAATTTTGTGGACAAGTTTGACGGGCTCTCCCTTGGCAGGGATGACATAAAACCATCGCCGCGTGACCATCAGGCCCGCGGGAATTCCAAGGACGCGATATGCAATGGGATCACGATGGTGATGATCGTAGAAGAGCCACGCGTCCATGTTGCGTTCGCGTAGCGCAGCTTGTATGGCTGGAAGGTTCATCGGTAAACAACTATTCTAAACAAGTACGAGGTTTTGAGCGAATCCTGATGGGCGCAGTCGCGCAGCTAGGCAAGGATTCGTTTTTTCATTGCGGCTGGCAAAGTCTCGCATGCTGTCCTGAGAACTAACCTGGGTGCGCAGGTGCGAATGAGCATCAGGTAACGGGCGGTTCGGGCGGCGTTTGCTTTGGCTGTCTCGCGCAGCAACCAGCCGAGACCTTTCTGCACCATGTCGTCCTGATCGGAAAGAAGCTGATCTGAGAGTTTGATGATTTCAGGGAAAAATAATCTCTGTCGCGTCCCTTGGATCAGTGCCACACACGCTGCACGCCTGTGCCAGCGGTCCTGCGCCTTTGCCCAGCGAAACACCGACTTCGCGCGAGCTGGTTCGGCAGCAACCATCGGCGCGATCAAGTAGTGCACCAGCGCGTCATGATCGGACCAATTGCTGATTCGATCCAGCCAGGATTCGAGCAATACGAATTCTTCATCACCTAGCTTTGCCGTGATGTTTTCCAGGAGAAAGACGGCTGTGTTCTTCTCTTCGTTGATTTCGCCTGTGAACAGTTTGTCAGCGACCTGAACCAGGAATTTAAGATCAAATTGTTTCAGAATCTCGCGCCGCCATCGAATGGCTGCTCGGCGGACATCGCCAGTACGCCATCCATAGGACTTAACTTCCTCTTTGAAGAATCGCTGAACGCTCTTGGAGCGTTTGAGGCTGCCGCCAGCTTTTAACTCGGCGCGTATTTCCCTGGCAAAGGAATCAGGAGTGGATTTGGACCGTGCCATCTAGCTTGCCGCAGTGTCGCGTGTGCGTACTTTTTTGTCATAGATCCAGAGCAATGCCGCGGTAGCCACGCCCACCGCAGTGACAGCCCACCAAATCCGCCCCGGCTCGTGCTTGACCTCTCCAAAGTGATGGAGGAGCGTCCCGCCGAACCAGCCTCCGATGAGCGATCCGATCCCAATCGGGAGAAAGGCAAACCCCATGTATGTGCCTTGCTGCCCCGGAGGCGCGAGGCGTGAGATGTATTCGTAGTAGCGCGGTGACTGGATGATTTCACCCAGTGCAAGGACAAACAGCGAGAGGACCGCACCCCAAATCGTCGGGCGGACGGCCAGAATCAACCACGAAACAGAAGTGATCAGGGTGCCCAAGATTACTGCTTGAAAGGCTGGAATCTTGCGTGTCAGGAAGTTCACGGCGAGGGTCAGACAGATCACGGTTAGACCGTCGGTCACAAGGATGATCTCGACGTCAGCCTGCGGATTGATATACGCGTGGATATAGCCGGGCAAACTGATGTACTGCTGCCAGAAAACAATCCAGTAACCAGTAAACAGCACGAGGAACCACATGAAGCGGCTGATGCCTGCGAGCACTAGCAGCAACAGCGCGCACCAGATCCACCAGGGCACGGTAAATGGATAGAGCCGCATGGCGACACGCAGTAGCAAAGCAATCATCAAGACCGGCAAGACCAGACGGTAGTTGCCCACAACCACGCAGAAATTCCGCGCCACAGTTGCGATCGAAGGCGGAGGCGCGTCACCGGCTTTGCGCGGTTCCCGGAAGAAGAACAGGACCACGAAGAACATCGCGAAGACGCTGAGGGCAGCAACCCGGTAAACATTCTCGACGCCAAGATGGCGATGAGCCCATGATGCGAAATAAGGTCCCGCGGCGCCGCCGATGTTGACCATCGTGTAGTAAATCGAATAGCCGATGGAGCGGACGTTTTCCTTGGAGGCGCGCGCCGTGGTGCCGACCACACAAGGCTTCACTAGCGAGATGCCGAGAGCGGGAAGGATAAGAATGAAGGCCACAAACAGGCCAAGGGGCACGGCGTTACGGACGGGAGCCAGCCACGATGCTCCGATGGAACCGATGAGGAAATAGGCGACGGCAAGGATCAAATAAGCGATCGAAAGAGCCCGGCGGAAGCCGAGTCGGTCCGCGGCGGCCCCGCCGAAGATGGCAAGAAACCAGACCATCCCACCGAATATGCCAGTTAGAGTTCCGGTCTGCTCAGTGGAAAAATTAAGTTTCTCCTGTAGGTACAGGGCAAGGGAAGCGAAGGCCCCGTAGTAGGAGAGTCGCTCGAAGATCTCGGTAATGTTCGCGACCCAGAAAGGACGCTCGAAGCCGGTGCGAATCTCCTGCAGGCGTTCGGAAAAGGTCATTGAGTTCTCTCGGCGCGTGTGGCGCGGGCGCCCTCGCCCGCGTCATTGCTAAGCGAGCAGTAGCTTCCTGACTTCCTCGGCAGCCAATCCTGCCACATGGATGACCTTCCTGCGGCTGGTCTGGCCGGACGCTATGGTAACGGAGGAACGCGGAACCTTCAAAAGGTTTGCCAGGAATTCGACACAGGACTGGTTGGCGCGGCCGTCCGACGCAGGCGCGGTGAGCGACAATTTGAGCGCGTCGCCTAGTTCGCCGTTAATGGCATTTTTCTTGGCGTGAGGGTGCACTTTGACGGCGAAAGTAGCGCCTGTCGGCTAGCGCTGCTAAGGCAGTTTTCTTTCGCCAAAGATCGCCGTCCCGAGCCGCACACACGTTGAGCCTTCCTCAATGGCGATTTCAAAGTCGTGAGACATCCCCACAGAGAGCACGTTCATGCTCACGTCCGGCAACCCCAGCGCATTGATCTGCTTCTGCAGTTCGCGAAGTTTGCGGAAATACGGGCGTGCTTGTTGCGGATCGTCGGTGAGCGGAGGAATCGTCATCAAGCCGCGAATTTCAAGATGTTCTAACGATGGTGCGGCCTGAAGAATGTTTTCCAACTCCTGAGATTCAGGCGCCACGCCCGTCTTGGCAGCCTCGCCTCCAACATTGATCTCGATTAACACTGCGAGGTTCTTCCCGGCTTGTTGTGCGGCGGAGTTGACTTTCTGGGCGAGCCGCAGAGAGTCGATCGAATCAATCGCGGCGAACAACTCGGCCGCGTTAGCAGCTTTGTTAGTCTGCAGATGGCCGATCATGTGCCACTCGGCATTCGATAAATCCAGTAAAGCGTCGACTTTTTCGGCAAATTCCTGGACGCGGTTTTCGCCGAACAACCGCACCCCAGCCAGGTAAGCCGCACGAATGAGTTCTGGCGGAACAGTCTTGCTCACCGCCATCAGAGTGACGTCGTCGACATTTCGTCCAGCTCGCCTGGCCGCGGCTTTCATTCGTTCGCGGATCCTGGCAATGTTCTCGGCGATCGGCATGGATAAAACGATAACCCACGAAGGACACGAAGTTCCCGAAGAACTGCCGAAAACGCTTTTCCTTCGTGATACTTCGTGTCCGTTGTGGTTAAAGCTCTTCGCGAGAGGGGTCTCAGACTCCCTGCCTATCGCGATCACATCATGGCTACCGGTGGTGCCGGCTCTTTCGGGTCCCCGGCACTCGATAGTGGGAGCCGGATCATCAGAACTGCTAGAGCAATCATCACGGCGATTCCGGCAACATACGACGGATTGCTAAACACCTGAGGTCGGGCCCAGGCGGGCGCAAACTGCAATCCAGCCCAGATCAGTCCAAGGATGGCTTCTCCGGCGATCAGTCCGGAAGCCGTGAGCACGCCGGCATTCTCCACGCGCGCCTTCTGCGCATGGTTGAAACCGCGGCGCTGGGCCACCCAATCTCCGAGTGAGCGGAAAACTCCACCAAGAAATATGGCGAAGGTGGTTTCAAACGGCAGATACATACCGACGGCCACCAGCATGGGGCTGCGCACCTGCATCATGATTAGCCCGATGCCCATAAAGATGCCGACCACCACCAGCGGCCATGGCATCTCGCCGCCAACGATTCCCATGGCTAAGGTCGCCATTAGTCCCGCCTGGGGGGCGGAAAGCTGGCGGTCGCCAAATCCGACGCCGCCGGCTTTGATGTTGGCTTCGTGCAGCAGCATGAGGGGGAAGTACATCACCAGACTGGCCACGACCACCGCGATTAATTCGGCCATTTGGATTTTGCGAGGTGTGCCGCCCAGAATGTATCCGACTTTGAAGTCCTGAAGCAGTTCGCCGGCAACCGCGGAGGAAACGCAAACTACCGCGGCAACGCCTAAGACTGCGGCTACGCCGGCATTTCCAGAGACTCCCAGCGCAACCATGAGCAAAGCCGCAATCAGCAAAGTGGAGAGGGTTAATCCTGAAATTGGATTGTTAGACGATCCGATGAATCCGACGAGGTTGCCTGAGACGGTGGCGAAGAAGAACCCCACAAAAATCATCACAACGGCTGCCAGAACAGCCGGCCACACCAATCCCGAAATATGGATATAGAGAAAACACATGAGCACGAACATCAGGGCAATCAGTCCGAAGACAACCTTGGAGCTCATATATTGTTCCGTGCGCGAAAGCTTGGCCCGTTGCGCGGCGGTTTGTCACAGGTCAGAGAATGCTTTGCCCAGGCCGGCGGTCAGGCTCTGGCG
>MNDG01000003.1:1184-38490 GCA_001914815.1 Acidobacteriales bacterium 13_2_20CM_55_8 | reverse complement strand
CGTTCAGCGTCATCCGCGCGGCGCTCGGATTGACTGGATTCGTCGGCGATGTCGTGAAGTTCTTCTAAAGGAATCGGCCCACCAACAGCCTTTAGCGATTGCTGATGGGCAGCATGGTCGCGACGCTTGGACCAGGGCGATGGTTTGCTGGAGGCTGCCTGTTGAGTCTCGCTTTCGTCTCTGGAGGCCTGTCTCCCGGAAACTCCGATCAATACTTCTCCATCCCGCATTTCCGCTGAGTCGAGCAGAACATCCTTCAAGATTCTGTGAATGATGAGATCCGGATAACGGCGTATCGGCGACGTGAAATGGGTATACGTCGGGGCCGCCAGCGCGAAGTGGCCGAGGTTTTCCTCCGAATAACGCGCCTGTTTCAGCGAACGCAACATCAGATAGGAAAGAATTCGTTCTTCCGGCTTGCCCGCAATTTTTTCAGTCAGCTTCTGGTACATTCGCGGTGTGATGTGCACTTCTCTCGGGATTTCAATTTCCCGTGCGCGCTTGCCAGTACCATAACTGGCGCGACGATCGGTCTTAGGCTGTATCCGTTGAATCGGTAGCGGCCCCACTCCCAGCGAATACCCAAAAGTTGCGGCAATGATTTCAAAGTCGTAAACACGCTTGGCGTCAGGCTTCTCGTGAATCCGATAAAGCGAACCGACGCGCTTATTTTCCAGGTATCCGGCGACGCTCTCATTGGCGGAGAGCATGAATTCTTCAATGATGCGGTTAGCAATATTGCGTTCCGAGCGGGTAATGCTCTTCATCAGGCCATGTTCATCGAACTCAATCACCGGTTCGGGCAGGTCGAAATCGATCGAACCCCGCCGCTCGCGTTTGCGATTCAGGATCATGGCGAGCTCGCGCATGGTCTCAAACAGGTCCACCAGGCCGGCGTAGCGCTTGCGAAGAACGGCATCGCCCTCGAGCACCGCCTTCACATCGGTGTAAGTCATGCGCTCGGCGGAGCGAATCACGCCCGGACACAATTCGCAGCCAAGAATTTCTCCGCGATGATCGATTTCCATCACGCACGACATGACTAATCGATCCACCTGCGGACGCAGGCTGCAAATATCAGTCGAGAGCTCGAGCGGAAGCATAGGTACGGCGCGGTCGGGAAAATAAATGCTGGTGCCGCGCAAGCGTGCTTCCTGATCAATTGCGGAATCAGGAGTGACGTATTGAGCTACATCGGCGATGTGCACTTGCAACTCGAAGTTCCCGTTTTTCAAACGTCGCACAGTAACCGCATCATCGAAATCGCGCGCCGTCTCGCCATCAATAGTGACGATCGGCAAAGCCCGGAAATCGCGCCGCTTTTGCAATTCACGCGCTGGAATGAGCGGCTCCGCCCCCTGCGCTTCCGCGAGAACTTCCGGCGGAAAGCGATGTGGCAAGTGGTGCTTGCGGATCATGATTTCAACATCCACGCCGAAATCGTCTTCGTAGCCCAGAATCTCAACTACACGTCCGCGCGGGTTCTGGGTGGCGGTAGGCCAGTCCGTGATCTCGACGTCCACCACAACGTTTTCCAGATCGTCCGGCCGGGTCCGCCTTGCTTCTTCACCGAACACACGATGCACGCTCTTCTTAGTCTTTTTTCTCTTGTCTTCCTTTCCAGAAGATGTGCCGTCATCGCTGCCCTTTTCCGGAAGCTCGAGTCCCGGCGGGATAACGATCTCCTGCGAGATTTTCTGATCAATCGGCGTCACATAGTTGTGGCGATTGCCATAATGGAAGAGGCCAACCACGGTGGAATGGGCGCGATGAAGCGGGCGCACGATGCGACCCTCAGCGCGTCCGTCGGGACGAATAGCGGTGATCTCGACCAGCACGCGATCGCCGTGCATGGCCGAACCAACCGCAGGCGGAGGAATGAAAATATCTCCGCTGAGCCGGGCTTTCAGGCGTTCATCGAGCGAGCTGGCATCGGGTACCACAAAGCCAAAGCCGTCGCGGTGCATGCTCAGCTGGCCCACGATCAGGTTCTTGCCGGCGGCGGCTTGAGGAATTGCATAGCGATCGGAATCCACCTGGACCAGTTGTTTGCTGCTTACTAAATGCTTCAGTCGTTCGGAAAGTTCGCGCCGAGCTTCACCGTGGATTCCCATTTCGCGCACTAACTGTTTGAATCCAGCAGTGCGCTTAGGCTGGTGTTCGATCTTCTTGAGAATGGCAGAGTCGGAGATCATGGGGCACTTTCCGGATACGGAACTGCGAGGATCTTGGCTGATTACGGGATGTACCCTTTCAGTAAACACCGTCGCCGGTCGCGTTTGGTGGATAAGAACTGCCGATTCAAGCGGAATTTACATTGTAGTAATAGGCCGAAGCCGGCACAAGTGGACGGCTAATTAGTGATTTTGCAACCCTGTTCCCCATCAACCTCAATGACATCAATGAAAACCAGAATTTCCACAGTCAGAAATACGAATTAGCGGAGTACAATTCGATTTGGTCACCGAAATGCGAGTTTGACCCCGAATCCATCATCAGGAAAGGACCTTTTGCCACATGTGGAAGCCCACAAATCAGCCCATGACTCCAACCCGGCCGGGTGAGCCGGAGCGTCCCGCCATGCCTACACCGACGAGCTCTGCCGTGAGCGATGCTCCCACGGTATCGCGTCCGGTAACCAGCACCACCACCACGACCGCGGACCAGGCTACGATCGGCAAATCGCTGGTGATCAAGGGCGAAGTGACCGGTTCCGAATCCTTGTATATTGACGGGCGGGTGGAAGGTTCCATCAATCTTTCAGGCAACCGCGTGACCGTGGGCCGCAATGGCGTGGTCTCGGCAAATATCAATGCGCGTGAGATCGTTGTACTCGGCAAGGTGCGCGGCAATTTGACCGCAAGCGACCGGGTAGATATTCGCAGCGATGGCTCCCTCACCGGCGACGTAGTGGCGGCGCGCATCTCGATTGAAGATGGCGCGTTTTTCAAGGGCGGAATCGATATCCGCAAGGCCGGCCAGAAACCCAATGGGGAAGAATTGCCGAAGACGATGACTCCCTCGGGCGAAGTGGCGACCGCAGCGCGCGCGTAATTTCTCTCCACTGCGGGCCTCCCGTGGTTTCCCGGGCAGGCCCGTTTCTATTTCTGCTCCCCTGTTCCCCGTCCCATACCCGAATAAATCCCTCCAATTACAGTCGTAAGTTTAGTGCTGCTTGACAACCGGCGCGGCCTCTCTGCATCAAAAATTCGGAGGCAGAATCAGTGGCGGTTACTAACATCGTTGTCGGCGAGAGGCCGCAAGCGTCGAACGTTATCCCCATCGTTCCGGGCATGCGGACCGATGTCAGCGGCCGGCAAATAAAGAACGTTATTCTGTTGTCCCTCCCCGACGATGAATTCAGTTTGCTTCGCCCCCACCTGGAATTTGTGGAACTGCCGCACCACCGGATCATGCACGAACCGGGAGAGAAGATCGAACATGGTTATTTTTTGAACGAAGGTATGACGTCGCTGGTGGTATTGGTCAGCGATGGAAGGAGTGTCGAAGTTGGTATTGTCGGCCGGGAAGGAGTAGTCGGAACCCCTTTGGCGGTCGGACTGCAACGCGGTCCGTATCGTGCGATTATGCAAATCCCGGGAACCGGGGTCAGGATTAAAGCAGGAGTGTTGGAAGACATTTTACTGGCAGCACCCACGCTGCAAATGGCGCTTAGCCGTTACGCCCTGATGCAGGGATTACAGGTAACGCAAATCGCAGCCTGCAACCGGCTGCATGAAATCGAGCAGCGCCTGGCGCGCTGGCTCTTGATGTGCCAGGACCGGGTGGATTCGCAATTTCTGCCTTTGACCCAGGACTTTATGGCGCAGATGCTGGGCACCGGACGTCCGACCGTCAGCCTGGCGGCGGGTATCCTGCAGCGTGCCGGCCTGATCCAAAACTCGCGTGGCACGGTGAAAATCCTAAATCGCAAGAGCCTCGAAGGTGCAGCCTGCGAGTGCTACGGAGTTATCCAGCACTTCAACGGCGGACTTGGCCTGAAATAGCCCTCCTCCAATTCTCAGTTCGGTGCAGAACTGACAAGCCGGCGCGCGATCACTAGCCTACGCACTTACCAAACGGGAGAGATTCCAAGGGAACATAGTGGCCGAGCAAGACATCCGTTTGCGAAAAACACGCAAGCTCGATAAACCAAGCACGCTGCGGGCGGGCATGCGAACGGATATCACGGGCAAGCCGATCAAAAATGTAATCCTGCTGTCGCTTCCTGATCGCGAATTCGATCAGCTTCGACCTTATCTCGAGTACGTGGACCTTCCTCATCATCGCATTCTGCACGAAGCCGGCGAGCGCATCGAGTTCGCCCATTTCTTGAATCAGGGTCTCGCGTCACTCGTCGTAATTACCAGTGACGGCAGAAGTGTTGAAGTCGCCGTCGTCGGCAAGGAAGGTATGGTAGGCACTCCCTTGGCTGTCGGCCTGGATCGCGGCCCGTATCGCGCCATCATGCAGATATCCGGCGAGGGATTACGAGTGAAGTCGGATGTGCTTACAGAAACTCTTCTCTCCGCTTCGGAGTTACGCGTCATATTGAGCCGTTATGTGTTGATCCAAGGCTTACAGGTTGCGCAGATCGCCGCCTGCAATCGGCTGCATGAGATTGAGCAGCGGCTGGCCCGCTGGCTGCTTATGTGTCAGGACCGTGTCGACTCCGATCTGCTGCCAGTTACTCATGAATTTCTGGCACAGATGTTGGGTACGGGCCGTCCCAGCGTCAGCTTGGCAGCTGGGGTCCTGCAGCGCGCGGGGACTATCGAAAACGTGCGCGGCGCAGTGAAAATTCTGAATCGCAAAGATCTGGAAGATGCAGCTTGTGAGTGCTATCGGGCCTTGCAACATTTTCACGAAGGCATGGGAGTTCGATAGTTGTTTTCGGCCTCTTGTGTGACAGGGGGAGCGGTAGCCCTATGGTTCGATTCCCGCACTCAACTCTTCCGCTTGTGCCTCCGCAACGCGTGGATATGGCGTTGCTTTCCGGCGGCGCAAGTGACCGGGCAACGTCGATCGCGTGAGCCACAATCCAGCTGCGACTGCTGCTCCCCATGTGATCGCAATCAAACCCAGCGCTTCCAGATCGGCGATACGGTTGCCGCTTACAGTAACCATGCGAGCCACCTGATAACTCAGCAAGCCGGCCACAGCCGCGGTAATTCCAGCTTTCCCCAATTCCCCCCATGGCAACTGATCCGCCGGAACCAGCTTGCGCCGATGCAGCAGGATGGCCAGCGCAAGAGTGTTGGCGACAATTCCAAGGTCGGATGCAACTGCCAGCCCCGCGGTAGAAAATGTCCGGTAGAGCACGGAGTACAGGGGGAGTGAGACCAGCGTAATCACGCTGCTGGCAATCATCGGCGTGAGCGTGTTGCCGGCCGCATAGAAAGCCCGCGAATATAGGCCTTGCGCCGACCAGAAGGCCAATGACAGCGAGAACCAAAAGAAATAAACCGCGGTCTGCTGCGAGTCAGAAAACAGGAAGTGTCCGCGTCGATAGACCAGGTCGATCAAAGGCAACGCCGCGGCCATCATGAAACTGGTAAAGAGTAGCGACGTGGCAACAATGCGGTAAATGGATCCGTTCACCGTATCGGCGAATTCGTGCATCCGTTTTTCTCCAAACAGGCGCGCAAAAAATGGGAGCGACGCCTGGCTGGTGGCTTGTCCCAGGACAGCGATAGGAACCGCGAACAGGCGCTTGGCATAGTTCAGTCGCGTGATATCGCCTACGCCGCCGGAAGCAAAGTAGCGCAGGATCCAGTCGTCGGCGGTGACCAGCGACACTCCGAGCATCAGCGGGATCGAGAGCTGGACCCATTCCCGAAACGCCGGATTGCGCACATTGAAAGAAATCTTATAGCCGGTCCCGATGCCTGCCGCGCCGATCGCATTGATCAGGAACGGTCCCAGAAAACTTCCTAGCAACGCTCCATAGGCGAGAGACGAAATCCCCAGCCGGTGTGACAAAGCAATTCCGCCCAGGATGATGAACACGTTATAGATCAGCGGTCCGAAAGCGGGAAACAGAAACAGGCGCCGGGAGAGCAGCACTGCCGAAACCACGCCTCCGACATAAAAGAAAATCTGCGCCGGCAGCAGAATCCGGGTGAGGTGAACGCACAACTCCAGCTGTTCCGGGGCGAAGCCTTTGAATAAATGTCGCGAGATCTCAGGAGTGAAGATCTCCGCCAGAATCACGCCGACGCCCAGCACCGCCGTCATCACCGTGATGATGACCGAAAAAGTCTTTTGTGCGTCTTCCTCCCTCTTTTCTGCGAGGAAGCGAGTGTAGATAGATACAAAGGTGATGGACGCCGTCCCACCAGCCACGATGTAGTTCAGCCAGTCGGGAATAGTGAAGCCGGCAACATAGGCATCGGTCTGAGGCCCAGCGCCAAACGCCCACGCGATATATGCCTCGCGAACGTACCCGATCACACGGGAGAGCATGATCGCTGTCATCAGCAGCAAGGTGGCCGAGTAGGCGCTGTGCTGATGTGACGGCCGGAAAAAGCGCAGAAGCTTCACTCACTGCAGATTAACCCACGAACACCACCAGCCCAGGCTTTTTGGGGTTCACACGGATAAACACAGTAATCGGCACAGCGGCTATAATTTCACCGCCATGGCCGTGCTCGCCGGACAAATGATCGGACCATACGAAATCACCGCGCAGATTGGCGCCGGTGGCATGGGCGAAGTTTACCGGGCGCGAGATCCGCGGCTGGGACGCGACGTAGCCATCAAGGTATTGCCCGCTTCTTTTTCCGCCGATCCCGACCGCTTGCAGCGCTTTGCTCAGGAAGCCCGCGCAGCCGCGGCCTTGAACCATCCCAATATTCTGGCGATCTATGACATCGGCGAAAGCAAAGGCGCGCCGTATGTAGTTTCCGAATTGCTGGAAGGTGAAACTCTGCGTGAGCGCCTGCGTGCCGGTGCACTGGGCACACGGCGCGCGACCGACTATGCATTGCAGATCGCGCGCGGATTGGCGGCAGCGCACGATAAAGGAATCGTCCATCGCGACCTTAAGCCCGAAAACCTGTTCATCACCGCCGACGGCCGGGTAAAAATTCTCGACTTCGGGCTGGCCAAACTTACTCGTCCGGAAGGAACACCGTCTTCGGCTGAGGCTCCCACCTTGCAGGTGGCTACCGATCCTGGCCTAGTGATGGGAACGGTTGGCTACATGTCTCCCGAGCAAGTGAGAGGAAAACCCGCGGACCAGCGTTCTGATCTATTCGCATTCGGCGCCATCCTGTATGAAATGCTTTCCGGCAAGCGCGCATTTCATGGAGAAACGCCGGCCGACACGATGAGCGCGATTCTGAAAGAGGATCCCCCCGAGCTTTCTGAAACTGCGCGCAACGTGCCACCGGCGCTGGAACGGATTGTGCGTCATTGTTTGGAGAAAAATCCGGTGGCACGTTTTCAATCTGCCAGCGACGTCGCTTTCAACCTGGAAGCGTTAACTGAGATCTCCGCCACCAGCCGAAGTGGGCTCCGAGCCATCGCCGGGCCGTCCCGGAGCCGTTGGCTGATTCCTGCGATCGCCGGTCTTGTCGTAGCCGCCTCTTACGTGGCAGTTTATTTTGCGGCGATACGAAATCGCAACATTTCCGCGCCTTCTTTCCACCGGCTCACCTTCCGACGAGGAACAATCTGGGCAGCGCGTTTTGCGCCCGACGGTCAGACCATCGTCTACGGCGCCGCCTGGGACGGCAAACCCGATGAGTTGTTTACCACGCGCTTCGACAGCACGGATTCGCGACCCTTGGGCCTGGACCACACCGAACTGTTGTCCATCTCATCCACCGGAGAATTGGCGGTTGCTCGAGACGTAAGTCCGGTAGCAGCGTTTGTTAATTCAGGAACGTTGGCGCGGGTGCCGCTGGCTGGTGGTGCTCCGCGCGAAATTACAGAGAATGTGTCGTCAGCCGATTGGACTGGGGATGGACAAACGCTCGTAATCGTCCGTAACAATAGTTTCGGAAGAAGTCAGTTGGAATATCCGCCTGGAAGAGTGATCTATACCCCAAATGCCTGGGTTAGCCATGCGCGAGTTTCGCCTAAAGGAGGCGAGATAGCATTCGCGGACCACGTTCTGGCAGGAGACGATGGCCGAATTATCATCATAGATCGCGAGGGAAACAGAAAAGCCGCCTCCAGCTTTTATAACACCATCCAAGGCCTCTCTTGGGCCGCGAATGGGAAGGAAGTGTGGTTTACCGCGGCTCCCGCCGGGGCAGCACGCGCTTTGTACGCGATGAATCTCGCAGGCAAAGAACGTCTGGTCTTGCGTGTTCCCGGAACTATGACCCTGCAGGACATCAGCCGTGACGGTCGTGTTTTGCTTTGCGAAGACAACGCGCAAATGGGTTTGTCGGCGCTCCCACCCGGAGAAACTCGTGAACGAAATCTGTCCTGGTTTGACTGGACCCTGATAGGTGATCTTTCCCCAGACGGGCGAACCATGGTATTCAGCGAAACCGGGGAAGCGGTGGGATCTCATGCCGGTGTCTTCTCCCGCAAGACCGATGGGTCCGCCGCTGTCCGCCTCGGAGACGGCCCCTTTGCTGCGCTTTCGCCCGACGGTAAATGGGTGGCAGCGATTACCAACACCTCGCCGGCACAAATCCAACTGTTGCCCACCGGCGCCGGTGAACCCAAAATGCTGACTCACGACCAACTGGATCACAACCGCATGGCTTGGCTGCCCGATGGCACGGGTATCGTTTTCATAGGAAGGGAGCCGAACCATGCTCCTCGTATCTATGTTCTTAACCTGGCTGATGGTAAATCTACGCCTGTCACCCCCGAGGGAGTCAGCGGCCCAAGAATATCGACCGATGGTAAGTATGTCTTGGCGATACGCAATCGACAGAGGTTGTTGTATCCCCTTCAAGGAGGAGAGCCGCGCTTGATCTCAGGTCTGGAAGAAGGTGATTTTGTTGTGCAATGGACTGGGAACGACATGTTGGTAGCCAAGCGTGGAATACCGGCAAAAATCGTTCGCCTGGACTTAATCAGCGGCCGCCAGCAGGATTTCAAAGATATCGCGCCGCCGGACCCCGCGGGCATTCAGATTCTGCCCCTTATACGTTTCAGCGTTGACCGCAAGTCCTACGCCTATTCCTATTATCGCGTCCTATCAGACTTATATGTAGTAGAAGGACTGAAGTGAACCCCCAAACACCTACGGCGCAAGCCGTTGGATGAGTCGTGCAAGCCAGACCGAGCCGGAGGCGGCGTTAGATTGAAGCCCACGGCGTAAGCCGTGGGTCATTGCCGGGAACCGAGCCAGCCCCGAAGGGGCCCAAGAAAACTTCACAGCTTCAAATTCTCGCCGGACTATGCGGCGGTCGGACGCTGGCTACATGTCTCATCCTTTCATTTACGCTGACTGCTTGAGCCCACCGAAAATCACGGTATCCTCAACTCTGCTCCCCGACGCCCACGCTTTGACATCTTTGCTTCGTCGCTCCCATAATCCGAGACGTGGCCGATCCCGTCCCATTTCCCTCGGCACTACTGCGACGCTCCTTCCGCAAAGCGTTTCCTCCCGCAGTCCGTGGGGAGGGCGTCTATCTGTGGGACGATCGCGGAAAACGCTATCTGGATTTTTCAGGTTCCGCCGCAGTGAACTTCATCGGACACGGAGTGCAAGAGATTCCGGACGCCATGGCGGCGCAAGCGAGAAATCTGGAATTCGTTCACAGCAGCCAGTTCACCACCCCAGTGGCGGAGGAGTACGCGCAGGAATTGCTGGATTTTGCCGGCGTGAATTTCCGTGGCGGTTGCGTCTACTTCACTTCGGGCGGCTCGGAGGCCATCGAGACCGCGTTGAAGCTGGCGCGTCAATACCAGGTAGAGATCGGGCAGTCGAAACGCTATCAGGTGCTCAGCCGGTCACAGAGTTATCACGGGGCCACGCTCGGAGCGTTGGCGGTTTCAGGAAACAGACGGCGGCGCGAGATTTATCTGCCGATGGTACGGGAGTTCGCGCAAATCGGGCTCCCATATTGCTATCGCTGTGCATACGACTGCGAGGAATGCGCCCGGAAGTATGCGGAGGAACTGGAAACCGCCATCGAGCTGACCAACGGGGAAGCCGCGGCATTCATCTCCGAGCCGGTGAGTGGGGCGACCCTGGGGGCAGCTGTCCCGCCGGATGGTTATCTCCGGCAGGTGGCCGAGATCTGCCGTCGCCACGATGTTCTGTTCATCGTCGATGAAGTGATGACCGGGATGGGTCGTACCGGACGTAATTTCGCAGTTGAACGCTGGGGCGTAGCGCCAGACGTCCTGGTTACCGCCAAGGGATTGTCGAGTGGTTATGCGCCGCTAGGTGCCGTGCTCGTCAGCAAAAAAGTGTCTGATGCGATCTCATGCGGATCAGGATCGTTTCTGCATGGATTTACTTACAACTCGCATCCCATTTCGCTGGCCGCAGGACGAGCAGTTCTGCGCTACTCGCAGAAACTGAAGCTGGTGCAGTCGGCGGATTCAGCTCGCGGCGACACTCCAGCGGCGGAGCTGCGAAAAAGTCTTGAAACCCTGCGGGAATTTGAGGCGGTAGGCGACGTTCGAGGCATTGGTTTGTTATGGGGCGTGGAATTCGTCGCCGACAAGCCAAGCAAAAAGCCATTCGCACCCGGTTTGAACTTTGCCGCACGTGTCGCCGAGGCTACCATGAGACGCGGCTTACTGGTCTATCCCATGCAAGGTTCTGTAGATGGCGTCTCCGGCGATCACCTGCTGATTGCCCCTCCGGCAGTGATTATCGACGAGCAGATCCATTGGGCGGTTGACCAGTTGAGGGATTCCATCGAAGAAACCGCTGGGCTGGACCTCGTTCGGCGTAATTAACGTCTTCCGTTATCCCGCCTGTTTTCTTTCATTTATCTATAAATAATCGCTTGATTCCGGCTTTATCACCAAAGGATTGTCCTTCCAACGGTTCGGGAGCAAATTGACTCCTGAAACGAGGAGGAAAGTCCGATGGCAAGTCTGCTTATCGATTTCTGCGAGCAGTCCAATCCCAAAGTGTTATGTGAATCCCGCGAGGCACAGACCTTCAAGAATCCGAAGCGGATTCAGCACAGCTTCGTAGCTGCGGCGGAGAAGCGAGCGCTGGTCTGGCTGGCAGAGCGCACACCCGGTTGGGTTAATCCTGACCACCTGACCCTGCTGGGATTTGGAGCGCAGGTGATGGCCGGGATCGCCTATGCGCTGGCCAGGGGGAATCGCCTCTGGTTAGTGGGCGTCATCGGCTTTCTTGCGTTGAACTGGCTGGGGGACAGCTTAGACGGGACGCTGGCGCGAGTGCGGCAGCGTCAGCGTCCGCGGTACGGTTTTTATGTGGATCACATGATCGACAGTCTCGGAGGCCTCTTTCTGATGGGCGGGCTTGCGCTATCGGGATATATGCATCCCTACCTTGCCATTGGATTGCTGCTCGCCTTCCTGCTGCTTTCGATCCAGTCGTATCTGGCGACCTACACCATGGGAGAATTTCAGCTCTCATTCTGGAGTTTTGGACCCACTGAGCTTCGCATCCTGCTCGCCATCGGCAATATTGCGTTGTTCTATCGTCCCATGATCTTCGGTGGGCGCTATCGGCTATTCGATGTCGGGGGACTTGTTGGACTAGCCGGCATGACCGTGATGCTGCTCTTCTTCACCGCACGGAATACTCGCCGCCTGTACGTGGAGGAACGCCTGTCATGACCCGCGCTACTTGGATTCACTGGCTAAAGTTCAATGCGGTTGGTGGAATGGGAATTGGCGTGCAACTCATCGTGTTGACTGTGCTGAAATCCGGCCTGCATGTCGATTATCTGCTGGCAACTGCACTAGCGGTGGAGGCGGCGGTCGTCCACAACTTCGTTTGGCACGAGCGCTTCACCTGGGTGGAACGCGAGTCAAAGAATGTCGCGGTACGGTTACTTAAATTCAATTTGACGGCAGGCGCGTTTTCTATTCTGGGGAACCTTGTGATGATGGCGGTATTCGTTGACTTAGCACGAATGAATTATCTGCTGGCCAATTTGGCAACAATTGCTGTCTGTTCGCTGGCCAATTTTATGGTGAGCGACCGCTTTGTATTCCAAACTTCCGTCTGCGAGAGGCGCTGAAACCGAAAACAATTATTTCGTGCCTTCCTCCTCTTCGTCATTCACTACGTCCACAGCGTGGCCGCGCACCGAGTAGGTCAGTTTCTGATCCAGTGGTGAAGAGAAGGTGACGCGCACCGGCTGGCGTTGCCAACTGGGCCGGGCACAAGCCGAATCCGGCACGTCATCAGCGGGCGCGTCTCCCAGAGCCTTTTTTTAGGATTGGTTTGCGACGTCCGAGTTGTGCCACCATCGCATAAAGATTCTTGCCATCGTCCGAGAGCCTGCAATAAGCAATGTAGTCGCGATACCAGGCAGCTTTCGAGTAAAAGGGATCGAACTCCGGGAGATTGATCGGCGAGGCACGACCGGTGATGCGGTCCACGAGCAGCCATCCTCCGCGTTGCCATCGCCAGTTCGGAACCGAGGTCGATTCCTCCGGCAAAGCATCGTTGAGTCGAAACGCCCGACGCACCACGATCAAGCGGTCAGTGACATCGTGCGGAGTCCCAAGCGTAAATTCCTTCAACCGGCGGTCTACGTACAACGCGCGTATTCTCAAATCGAGCGGCTTGTCCTGACCGGGACCGACGAACCACTTGACCGTGGTCCATTTGCCAAAGCTAACGACATGCGGCTTGGGCGTTCCACCGGCAATTCCCGGCAAAAGAAAAATAGCGCTCAACATGCATAGAGCAGGACGCATGAGAGGACACTAGGTGAAGTGTTGCCTACCGCACAAGGGCAGATGACACATCCCAATTGTTTCTGTCTCCAAAACGGGAAATGAAAATATTTTCATACAAGGTAAGAAGAACAACTTTTCTTTTCCGAAGTGCACATCGACGCATCTATGCTTGTAGAATAGATTTTTGATCCTTGGTTCTTCGGCGATGGATTTCCCTCAGAGGCTCCGAACCCTTTTTTCGCCGCGCCCAAAGTCTTACAAAGACATGGTTGAGCTACTTGTGCACCGGGGTCCAGCGCGAATCCTGGTAGTGGACGACAATCCCGACACCATGATGCTGATGCGCGAACTGCTCCAGATTCGCGGATACGACGTAGTAGCGGTTCCCGACGCAAGTCAGGCGGAAGCCGAGATCCGGCGCCAGCTTCCCGACCTGATTCTTTCCGATGTGGTGATGCCAGGAAAATCGGGTTATGAGTTCTGCCGTGAGCTGAAGGAGAATCCATCCACCCGTCTTATTCCATTCGTGCTGATTACGGGGCTTAGCGATCGTGAAGACAAGCTGCACGGGATCGAAGCCGGCGCCGACGACTTCCTCAACAAACCAATTTTCGCGGAAGAATTGTTTGCCCGGGTCAAGTCGCTGCTCAAACTCAAGGAATTTACTGACGAACTGGAGAGCGCTGAGTCAGTGCTGTGTACTCTGGGTCTGAGCGTCGAGAGTCGTGATCCCTACACCGAGGGACATTGCGACCGTCTGGCTCAGAATGCCAGCAATCTCGGGCGTCACCTGGGGTTGGACGAGGAAGCAATTGTCGCCCTGCGGCGCGGCGGGTATTTGCACGATCTGGGCAAAATTGCGGTGCCCGACGAGATCCTCAAAAAGGGATCCAACCTCACCCTCGAAGAGTGGGAAGTGATGAAGCAGCATCCCATTACCGGAGAAAATATTTGCCGCCCCTTGAAGTCGCTGCGCCTCATCCTGCCGATCATCCGCCATCATCACGAGCATAGCGATGGCAGCGGCTATCCCGATGGACTGCTCAAACGTGAGATTCCCCTGCTGCCTCGAGTCCTGCAAGTGGTGGATGTTTATGACGCCTTGCGTACAGCACGCCCCTACAAGCCCGCCTTAAGTCATGATCAGTCCGCCGTCACTATGCGCGAGGAGGCCCGCGCCGGATTGTGGGACGAAGAACTGGTGGCTGAATTCTTCTCCATGCTGGAAAAGCGCCAAGTAGCTTAAGCTATCAGTTGGTATCTCAACTAAAACTGAGACCTGACAACTGAGAGCAGAGGCCTGCCTTGGAACATCACACTTACAGCATCATCATCCCCGCATACAACGAGGCGGCGCGGATCGACGCCACACTGGAAAAAGTTCTCCACTACGCGGCACAACATGGTTGGGACGCGGAAGTCATTGTGGTGAACGATGGATCCCGTGACAACACGGTTGAGATCGTTCAAAGCCACATGCAGAGAAATGCCACGCTGCGGCTGTTGGAAAATCCTGGCAACCGCGGTAAAGGTTATAGCGTGCGCAATGGAATGATGCACGCAGGCGGCGAAGTATTGCTATTCAGCGATGCCGACCTCTCCTCCCCAATTGAAGAAGCTCCCAGGCTGCTGGGAGCGATTGCGGAAGGCGCCGACATAGCGATTGGATCGCGCTGGATGCAAAGCGAGTTGCAGACACAACGACAGCCGCTTTACCGGCAATTCTTCGGAAGGATTTTTAACCTAATGCTGCGCCTGATCCTGGGCCTGCAATTCAAGGATACGCAGTGCGGATTCAAGGCTTTCACCCGGCGCTCCGCCCAGGCAATTTTTCCGCAACAGAAGATTGAACGCTGGGGATTCGATCCGGAGTTACTTTACCTGGCAAAAAAATACGGATTCAAAGTGGCGGAGGTCCCGGTGGCCTGGGCGCACAGCACGGGCACGCGCATCAGTCCGTTGCGGGACGGCACCCGCATGGTGGTCGAGATGTTGAAAATTCGCTGGAATGCACTGACCGGCAAATACGCCCCGACACCACCTTGAGCTTTGCTGCTACGAAGCTGCTTTTTGGGCCATAAAAAGAGGCCGGGTCGTAACCCCGACTCCCTTCTTGAGACTCACGGTCATGACCGACGCACAATCGTCACACAACCAGAAATATTCAAGACGCCGGGAAGAGTTCTTGCCTTGCGGGTCTGCAAAACCGATGCGGGTATCGTCGCCATTGCCGCTGGTTTCTAGGCGAAACAGTTTGCCTTGATGCAGGTAAAGAAAAGAAGCCGAGCAGCCCGGATTGGCGCACTTCGAAAGCATTTTCGCCGTTCCCTAGGGCGGGAGAAAGTTCTTGGAGAACTAAATTTTACTACTGAGGTGCAGAATTCTAATCTGCTTTTTTAGCGGCAGAGTGTGGAAATCGGGTGCCGAAAGATCGGCATTTCAGCGAATCGCCATCTGCGGTTTACTCTGTGGAACAACCGCCTCCGCGACTTTCCTGCCCATCTCTGCCGTGGTTAGCCCCGTCTGGCCGGGCCTGACTAGGTCGCGAGTACGATATCCGGCGGCCAGAACGCTGGATACCGCGCCTTCGATCGAAGCCGCCTCGTTTTTCAGTTTGAAGGAATATCGCAGCAACATGGCGGCAGAAAGAATGGCGCCCAATGGATTGGCAATGCCCCGCCCGGCAATGTCTGGAGCCGAACCATGTACCGGTTCGTAAAGACCTACCGTCCCGCCGATACTCGCGGAAGCCAGCAGCCCCAATGAGCCCACGGTTCCGCCAGCTTGATCAGAGAGAATGTCGCCAAACATATTTTCCGTTAGCAAAACGTCGAAGTCGGCAGGACGCGACACCAGCAGCATGGCGGCGGAATCAACGTACATGTGCGACAGCGTGACGTCAGGATATTCCTGCGCCACGCGCGTGACCACGTCGCGCCACAGCCGGGAACAGTCGAGCACATTGGCTTTGTCCACCGAGGTGACCTTGCGCCGGCGAGTTCGCGCCAGCTCGAAAGCCATTCGCGCAATGCGTTCGATCTCCGGTTCCGTGTAGCGCATGGTGTCGAGAGCTTCACGGTTGCCCGCAGCCCCTTGGGTAGATCGAGGCTCCCCGAAGTAAATGCCGCCCAAAAGTTCACGCACGATCAGAACATCCGTGCCTCGAACTATTTCCGGCCGAAGCGGTGAACAGTCTTCAAGCGCGGGAAAACAAACCGCGGGCCGCAAATTGGCAAATGCTCCGAGTTCGCGGCGCAGCCGTAACAGCCCACTCTCCGGACGAAGATGTTTGGGAAACTTATCGAAAGAAGGTCCGCCCACCGCTCCCAACAACACGGCGCCAGACGTCAGGCAACTATGAATTGTATCGTCGGGGAGCGGGTTGTTACTGCTCAGAAGCGCCGCGCCGCCGATCTCTTTCCGATCCAGGCTGATCTGATGGTTGAACCCGCGGGCGACGTTTTCCAGAACCCGTAGCGCTTCGTCGGTCACTTCTGGTCCAATGCCGTCCCCAGGAAGAATTGTGAGTTTAAGCAGCATGGATGATTATTTTAATGCGGACAGGCGATTCACGCTGGCTCCATTCGCATCGCGACGTGCAGGCTTAGAGCGCGCTCGGATGTCATCGCCACGACAATGGGAAGAGCATGATTTGGGAAGGGCACGAGTTTAGTCGTGCCGCACGGACTAGAGTGCCGAGGGCTTTAGCCCCTGAGGTTCTGTTGAACCATAGGCGTCTACACACCCCACAAATAATCTTCCTGCTCAGAATGATGTTCCGCCATCGGATTCAACGGCAGCCCTGACGGACTAAACTCCGCGGGTAACGGAAAGGAAAGCGGTTTCTGCGGATAGTCGCGCCCGCTACCGGCCGCCGCCGCGATCGCCAGCGGCAGATCCGCCACATGGGCCGGCGGAATTCGTCGACCGGCATGAGTTTCCCGGATCAATCCCATCAAATGGTGATCTTCCACATGCTTGATCTTGTCCGCCAGCACCACGAACTTGCGGTAAATTTCGTCTAACTCGCGGCGCTCGAACTGATACCCGAGCTGTTCGCAACGAAGATTCAGCGCATGTCGTCCCGAATGTTTGCCCAAAACTAATGTCGAATCTGGCACCCCCACAGATCGCGGGGTCATGATTTCGTAGGTCAATGGATTCTTGAGCATTCCATCCTGATGAATACCGGCTTCGTGAGCAAACGCATTGCGTCCGATGATGGCTTTGTTGGGCTGTACCGGAACTCCAGTGATCTCGCTCAGCATCTGGCTCGCCGGGAAAAGCTGCTCACTCACAACTGCCGTCTTATATGCGTAGCGATCGGGTCGGACGCGTGCCGCCATCACGATCTCTTCCAGCGAAGCATTCCCAGCGCGCTCGCCGATCCCGTTGATGGTGCATTCCACCTGTCGCGCGCCCGCGGCCACGGCAGCAAGAGAGTTTGCCACGGCCAGTCCCAAATCGTTATGGCAGTGCGCCGAGATCGTGACTTTCTCAATTCCTTGCACGCGCTGACGGATAGTTTGGATCAACTCGCCGAATTCCGACGGCATGCTGAACCCAACCGTGTCCGGAATGTTCACTGTGGTGGCACCAGCTTCGACAACAGCCTGCACAATCTGACATAGAAATTCGAGATCGGTGCGCGTGGCGTCTTCCGGCGAAAACTCAACATCCTGGCACAATGACTTTGCCAGACGCACCGCATCGCGGGCCTGCTCCAGACATTGCTGGCGCGAAATCCGGAGTTTGTATTTCAAATGGATATCAGACGTTGCCAGGAACACATGAATTCGCGGACGGCTGGCATCTTTCAATGCCTGCCAGGCGCGTTCGATATCCGGACGGCAAGCACGAGCCAAGCCGGCGATGATAGGACGTCGAACTACCGCAGCAATGGCCTGCACGGCGGCGAAGTCACCCTCAGAGGCGATGGGAAATCCAGCCTCAATCACGTCCACGCCCAAGCGGTCGAGTTGATGCGCCATGCGCAGCTTTTCCTGCACATTCATGCTACAACCGGGCGACTGTTCGCCGTCCCGCAAAGTGGTGTCGAATATCGTGATACGCGCTGATTCCATGCCGAGGTTCCTCCCTGAGAGGTAACCTCTATGTTACGTAGACACCCATGTAAAGCAAAGCTTATAATCCTGTGATTATCATTAGCAACGCTTAACATGATAAGCATAGCTAATGCCTGCTTAAGTTGAACTAAAGGGATTCGCGATGGACTTGGCGCAACTCGAGGTCTTTCTGGCGGTCGCCCGTGAAGGACGCTTCTCCCGCGCGGCGGAAAAACTATTCCGCACCCAGTCGGCAGTCAGTCAAACCATCCACAAGCTGGAACAAGAACTCGGCGAACCTCTGCTGGACCGTTCCTCCCGCGATGGCCTGCTCACCGACGCCGGCCGCGTGCTTCAGGAATATGCCGAGCGTTTATTAAATCTCAGAAACGACGCGCAGGAAGCTCTGGTGGAACTGCGGGAACTGCACAAAGGCAAACTCGCGATCGCGGCCAATGAGTTCACTGCTCTTTACCTGCTCCCGGTGCTCGGCGAATTTCGGCGCCTGCATCCTATGATCAAGATCGTGGTACAGCGCGCGCTGGGCAGCCACATTCCCGATGACCTGCTGCGCCATAACTCCGAGCTTGGAGTGTTGACTTATGATCCGCAGGAGCCGCAGTTGTGTTCCACCGTGGTGTATCTGGATGAATTGATATTTGTCGTCCCGCCGAGCCATCCGCTGGCCAGAGTACAACAGGTCAGCATACGCCAACTCGGCGCTGAATCTTTTGTAGCCCACATTGTCTCTTCTCCATACCGCGAAAAAGTAATCCAGGCATTCAAACGGCATAAGACGCCCCTGCACATGGACATTGAACTGCCCACACTGCAAGCCATCAAGCGCTTCGTAGCCATGGGAAATGGAGTAGCGTTGCTGCCGGAGATCAGCGTGGAAAACGAACTAGCCCGCGGAGAGCTGGTGCGCATTGCGGTGCGTGAGCTTCGCTTGCACCGCAAACTTCGGCTGGTCTATCGCAAGTCCGCCAGCCTTTCGCACGCGGCACGGGCCTTTCTGAAAGTAGCAGAGACTATCGCGCTGGAGCGCAAAGGACGCTATCGTTTCCAGCGGGAACATTAGCAGCATTCCAGCCGGCGCCGGGCTCAGGTGTCAGGTCTAGCTCTCCAGTCCCGGGTGAGCTGAGATCTGAGAACTGAGATTTGAGACCTGACACCCGAGACCTGACACCCGAGACCTGACACCCGAGACCTGACACCCGAGACCTGCTCGCCCTTCCTCGCAATCTTCCAAGGATTTCAAGCTAGTTGTCCGCGCAACGCCAGGATCGCATCCTCCACCCTGGGATGAATTTCGAAAACCGAAGCCAGCCGGGTAAGCTTCAACAATTCGTGAACTCGTGGGTTGGGTGCAGCGAGCATGATTGTACCTTGATTGGCTTGGGCCCACATCAATAGGAGCACCAGTTCTCCCAGTCCTGCGCCGTCCATCATTTTCACGGCGCTGAGTTCGAGAACCACTTGGCGGCTGTGCGGTAAAAGTTCCGCCAGCTTCTCGGACAACGTAGCCGCTTCGTCGTAGACAATGCGTCCCCGGCAATAGACTACGGTCACATCGTCGCTTACGCGGATTTCCAGACTCAACTTCTGCATTGGCTCCTTATCCTGTGCCCAAATGGGTGGCACTCGCTGCCACAAGTTGCAGGCTAATGATTCGCTCATAAGATTCACCTATATCCTACTAGTTGGACGATTGTGGATAGGTTTCGGAAGTGTAAAAATTTGTGTAATTATTTGAGTCCGCCTATCGAAAATTTTCATATCCAAGTTCATTCGTCAGGCATCCAACCAATATTCGATTCGAATTCCGCAAGTTTGCAGGCAGGAGGACATTTCTGTGTCCAGAATCACTGTCATCGCACTCACCATTTTCACATTCGCAACTCTTGCCACCGCTCAAATTCCCAAAGGAAATGTTTTCTTCGGATATTCCTATCTCAGGGCTGGTCTGACTTCCAGTACAAGCAGCAATTTGAATGGCTGGAATGGTTCGTTGGAAGGAAAGTTCCTTCCCTGGATTGGGATCGTTGCTGACCTTAGTGGCCATTACGGGACAGCGCAATTCCCTATATTTTGTCCCGTTCCCCCCGGAGCCGTTTCCTGCTCGCCTACTCTGGATGCCAAGATGTACAGTGTTGTGCTCGGCCCGCGGGTTTCTGTTTCCGTGGGGAAGGTCACGCCTTTTGCTCAGGCATTATTTGGCGTGGCGCATATCACAGGAAACAAATCAGGATTTTCCACCTCGGACACATCCTTTGCCAGCGCCTACGGTGGCGGGCTGGATTATCACCTGGTTCCGCTGGTGAACTGGCGTTTCCAGGCTGACCTGTTGCACACTAGTTTCTTCAGCGACAAGCAGAATAACTTACGGTTGTCGACGGGAATTGTGTTGCACTTCTGAGAGCAGGTTCCGGGAGCTATTTCTGCGCAGGCGGCACGTACTGGGCGGGTAAAGCGGAACCTTCACCAAAAAAATATTGTTCCATCTGCTTGACGATTACTTCCTGATCCTCCTTGCGCGCCGGATTCAGGCGGTATTCGTTGAGCAACATCTTGCAGAATTCCATCCACGAGTGCCAGGCGTCGCGCGAAACATTTTCGTAGACTTTCTTTCCCAGTTCGGTGTCGAACGGGGGTTCATCGAGGCCAGGAAGCTCTTTCTTCAGTTTGACGCAGAAGACCGTGTGCTCTGCCATTGCATTCCTCACAACTGGTGAAACTAAATTATCTCATGAGCTGTCATTCCGAGCGGCAGCCTAGCCGCTGAGGAATCCCTATGCCCGGTACGAGATTGTGGGCATAGTGATTTTTTTAACTGGATTCTGCAACGCCACCCTCTCTGAGCCCCCAGCCCCACGGCGCCAGTCGTGGGTGGTGACGCAAACCGGGGACAAAGCCCGAATGGGCGACAGAAACTAGCTCCATTCCACTCGATCCTCCGCCATTACCCGCAACAAAAAAGGCCCACCAAAGTGGGCCTTCCCATTTCGAATATTCATAAATTCATTTCGGAGTCTGTGGATTCGTAATCGGCGGTGTCGTCGGACAAGGGTTCGCGGTTCCCGCCGTGGTCCCTGGCTGAGCAGTCGTAGTTCCCGGGGTGCTGGAGCTTGCCGGAGGTTGCGATCCAGGAGTTACGGTCGTCGAACTGGACGCGGTACCGCTTGTACCCGGCGTCACGCACGGGTTGACAGTCGTCCCTGGCGGTGCGCCCGGAGTCGGGGTTGCATTCGGAGTCGGAGAAGCAGTAGCCGGCGTCGGTGAGGCCGTCTGCGGCATAGGAGAAGCAGTTTGCGGAGTTGGAGTCGCGGTGCTGCCCGGCGATTGCGTGCTCGGCGCTGTAGTGGTGGAAGATGTTTTTATTGCCGCGCCCGGATTCGCATTGGGAGTTGTGCTGCTGCTCGGCTTTTGTCCTGCAGTTGTGCCCGACGTGCTGCTGGAACCTGCAGTCTGTCCGGAAGCAGTTGCCGTCTGCGCTACTTCCGTCGAACCCTGCATGGAAGCAGTTGGCCCCGTCTTCGAGGTTCCGCAATGATCCGCTACTTTGGTTACGCCGCTTACCTTGAATGCGTTCGCGGCGCCGCTGGAACCATAGCCAGTATTGCCAGTCACCATGCTTCCGGCATTTCCAGTCTGAGAACTACTGATTGTGCCCGTGCTGGCATTCGTGCTCGCGCTAGCAGATCCGGCGTTCGCGGATCCTGAATTCGAAGATCCGGATGACGCGCTAGGAGATCCGACGTCCGCGGAGTTGCTCCTCATCGGCTGACCCATGACTTCTACTTGTTCTCCAATATGCATACGCAGGTCAGCAGTATTGCCCGTTAGGTGATACACGGTCCCGGTCTGCGGATCGGTGAGCGTGTATTCGCCACTCGTGGGAGAGCCGCCTAAACATCCTCGCATCGGGCTCTGATTGGTCATGGCCTGATTGGATCCGGCCTGACTAGCGGCGGAGCTGTTTGGGCTGCTCTGGTTTGAGACGGAACTCTGGCTGCCCTGCGTCGCGCTATTGGGAGAACCTGTCTGCGGTGTGCTGCTGGGGGATGTGCTCTGGGCCACGACCCAGCTCGCTCCCAAGAGCACTACGGATACAATAGTTGCTCTTGCTTTCATAATGTCTAATCCTCCGGAGAGATGATTTTTTGCTCATCGTGAGTCTAGAGTCGTAACGGTGCCCGTGGAATCCGGTATTGTCCTTAGGTTGCTGGGAGGCTTCTTGTAGAGCGATTTTGCTCTAAGTGGTGGAAAGAATTACAGGTTGCCGGTTTTTGAGAGTAGCGGAAAATGTTGGTGGGCCTGCTAGGATTCGAACCTAGAACCAACACATTATGAGTGTGCTGCTCTAACCGTTGAGCTACAGGCCCCGGAAGTTGGAACTGCCACAGGATTGCTGGAGTTTCGCGTCTCCAGCGTTGTCCCACAATAGCGTGAGTCCCCAGGTCTCAGCAAGCCACTCTTCTCTCCCTCTTACAACGACCACCATGGGCTGAAGCCCGTCGTCGTTTCCTTCGTAACGCGGGCCATGAAAGGGCCGCTCTTCCACGTTGCCGGTTCGATTTCGGACAAATCCCCTATTACGAGCGTGACCTAGTTCGATGCCGCAGGCAGAAGGTAGCATTCTTGACCATGGCCGACAGGTCAAAACTGGAATGGTGGTTCACGGGATCGATCCTGCTGCTGGCGATTTCCGTCCTGGGCTTTGCCTACCTCTTCTGGGAGAGCTATTTAGTTACTAAGAGATAAATCCGATCTCCGCACCTACCCGCCTATGAAACACACAGATCTTCGATGGAATCGGGAAACCGAGGGATGGTATTGCGCCAAGTGTGGTCGCACTTCCGACCACCTCAAGAAAGAAGATGCTCTGGTGGAATTGGAGCAATTCGAGTGTGAACTCCCCGCCCCAACAAGAGCCCCGAAGACTCACGGACTCACCGGCTGACAAATTTATCCCGTGATTCGAGTGCTTTGTCCTGCCACGCCAACCGGCGGCTCGGCCGCATCCTTGGCACTCGGAGCTTCTTTGACGGGCAACTGCTCGCGCGCAGCCTTGAGCAGTTCGGCGTTGACTTCCGCTCCAATCAAAATCGCGGCGCTGCTCAAATAAAACCAAAGCAAGAGACCCGCGACTGCGCCCAGGGTTCCATAACTCTTGCTCAACATCCCCACATGCTCCACGTAAAATCCGAAAGCATAGGATGCGCCTATCCATGCTGCTACGGCCACGAACGAACCGGGCACGGTGCGTAAAAACTTCCGCTGCTCAACGTTCGGAGCCAGGTAGTAAACCATCTCAATGGCAATCGTGGAAAACGAGATGGCGAGAACCCATCGAAAGTAGAACCAGGACTGGGTGAAGAGCGGATGGATTCCCATGCGCTGGGCGAGTTTCGCGCCCAGGACGGGCCCCATGATCATCGCCGCTAAAACAATGGCTACCAATATCCCCAGTAGGAATGTCAGACCGACCGCCAGCAGGCGTGTATGCCAAAACGGCCGCCCTTCGTTGACTCCGTAGGCAACGTTCAGAGCTTCGATCATGGCGGCTGAAGCTCCCGAGGCAGTCCAGATAGTGCCTATGATTCCGAACGATAAGAAACCGGAATTCCGGGTCGCCATGAGATCAGAAAAAACTTTGCTGACCAGGGTCATCGAATCAGGTGGAATGAAGTAGGACATCCATAGCAACACCTGATCGAACAGATGGGGGATCGGAACGTAGGCCAGCGCGCTGGCCAGCAGGATCAGCAGAGGCAACAACGCCAGGAAATAGTAGTAGGCAAGACTTCCTGAGAAAGCGAGCAGATGTTTGCTATCTACATCGCGGACCGCCCTCCCAATTGCTCGCGAAAAATTTCGAAGACTCATCATGTGCTGGATCCTGGGCTGCTTTCCTTAGATGACATTCCCGCAGTCTGGGGCGACATCATTTTCGCGATGGCCGGTTGTAATTCTGCATTAAAGTGGGGTAGGCACGACGCTTGGATGTGCTACGTAGAAGAAGTAGCGGCAGATGCTGAACTAATGCGTAGCTTGCGCCTCCGCCCAGCCTTCCGTCTTAGCTTTGTCAACCAGCCACTGTTGAAGTTCGCGTTGCAATGCGGGATGAATCTCGACGATGCTCAGACCAGTGAGGCCGTCAGTTGCGGCCCATGCTAGTTTACCTTTGAATTCAATGGGCGAAGACGTGCCCGGCAGATTGAAAGACACTTCGATCATGTTGCCATGGGAAAGAGGCGCCGGTGTCTTGATGGCGAGTCCGCCAGAACTGATGTTGACGCTAGTGGCTTCTATCTGTACTCCGTCCACTTGAAGCATTACTGGGACGTCCAGGGTTACGCGGAAATAACGCTGCTGCGGAGCGCTGAGCGTGCCCAAAGCCGTTTGGGAGCCGTCTGCTGTCTGCTGTTTTTCGTACTTGGCTAATTTCCGCCGCAAGGTACGGCCGGAAATTCCCAGTTGCTCGGCCGCTTTCGCCTGGTTACCTGCAGTGCGAGCGAGAGTCTGGAAGATCATTTGCTTTTCCATGTCGTCCAGATTCCCTTGAAAAGCGGCAGCGGTAGAAATCTCCGGCGCGCCACAAACCGAGGCGGGAAGATCGCTGGCGCGGATCTCCCGGGTGCCGGGCTTGGCATGCATGGCGGCTTTGAAAATCACGTTCTTCAGTTCGCGCACGTTCCCCGGCCAGGGATAATGCAAAAGCGCTTGCATTGCTTCGTCACTGAATTTGGCCGAAGGAGCATGCTGGCGCAGAAAAAATTCCGCAAGGGCGGAGATATCCTCCAGACGCTCTCGTAACGGTGGCACCTGCAACTGGAATTGGGTGAGACGATGGTATAGATCACGGCGGAATTTGCCGGCCTGTACTTCCTGTTCCAGATCACGATTCGTGGCAGCGATAACGCGTACGTTCACCGTAACCTTCCGGCTGCCGCCTAGGCGATAGTAGGCAACTCCATCCAGCACACGAAGCAGTTTTGCTTGAACTTTGCCGTCGAGTTCCCCAATTTCATCGAGCAACAGCGTTCCCTGGTCCGACATTTCAAACAACCCTGGCTTGGTGACGTCAGCTCCGCTGAAAGCGCCCTTCTCGTACCCGAACAATTCGCTTTCTACCAGATGTTCGGGAAGCGCAGCGCAATTTACGTCCACAAAAGGTTTGCCGCAACGAAGTGAATGTTGATGGATGGCTTTGGCCACCATTTCCTTGCCGCTGCCTGTCTCACCGACAATCAAAACCGCGGCGTCCTGCTGGGCCACACGTTCCACCATGGCCATGAGCTTGCGCATGATTTCGCTGCGAACCACGGCAGTGGTCCCGTCCACGAGTTGCATCTCGGCGGCCGGTTTCATGGGTTGAAGACAAAGGCGCAGTTATCCCACCGAGGCGCGCCAATCCCCGCACCTTCTTTAGCATGTTGTTGAAGGTCGTGAAAAGGTTACTTCCGTGTGGCCGGGTCCGAATCAGATTCGATGATAGGCGAGATAACGTGGACTAGAACGCAGGTTCGAACAAGTGTAAGCTGTCGCCGGACAGAGCCCGCCAGGCTGGTGACTGGCCGGATCGTGCAAGCCACCCCAATCTGTTAGCTACCCCATACCGCCGATGCGGCCGAAAGCAGACTGAGCGCCAATATCGCCGTCGTGAGTAGAAGAATCGCAATTGCTGGTTTCTTGAATCGGTTCATAGTGTCTCCACTGCCGTGTTCTATTCCATTCTGACGGAGCCAATGCTCCGCAATTAGCTGCCCCAAACCGCCGAGGCATTGCATGCGATTGCCAGTAGTGCGACGATCGCCGGAACCAGTAAGCCGTAGACCAATTTGCTAATTCTGTTTTTCATGCCCTTCTCCTCACCCTGCGGTTAATCTTCAAGTCTTTATGTCGTTATCGCTTCATCAAATCATCAACCGGGCGTGCCGACCGGTCATGGTAACTCGTCGTCGTCTCCGCCCCCGTCAATGCTCAGGGCATCATTTCCTGCGTCGGTTGCGCCGACTGTAGAGCCCCAAATAACCGAGCTGCCCCAGATTACGCTGCAGCCATCCAGTGTGGCGTTGCCCCACACTACTGAATTCCCCCAGATCACCGAGGTTCCGCTAACCAAAGCGTTTCCCCAGATGACTGAACTTTCCCAGATCACGGAGTTACCCCAGATCACGGAGTTACTCCAGACGGAAGAGGCATCGGCCACAAGAGAGACAGTGCCGGAAGAATCGCGTACCGCGATCGGCGAGAGCGCGGTACCCGTCACCGTGTCGTTATTCGCTAAGGCGCCAGGAATGTCGAGATAACCCGCGCCCACCGTGAAAATGTCGTATTGATAATCGTCGGTGATGCTTCCGACGGTAAGTCTCGAGCTTACGGGAAAGACCTTATCGGCAGTCTTCATCAGGCGGGCCTTCACCAGATCCGGGGTGAGACTGCTGTCCTGCTCTAGCATCAGTGCGGCGGCTCCACTTACCACTGGTGTCGCCATACTCGTGCCGCTCAGGATGAAGTACGATTTCGGGCTCCAAAAATTGCCTCCGTAACTTGGCGGCGATACTTCATTGCTCGGCAACTTCAGATCCAGCGTGCTTCTAGGCACGAGCAGCGAGGCGATGCGGTTGCCGGGAGCAACCAGGTCGGGTTTCACGACGTGATCCAACATCGTGGGCCCCTTCGAACTGTAAGTGGTGATGACATCATCTGCCGGGTTAGCAGTATTCTTGGCATTCATTGCACCGACAGTAATTACATAGGGATCATTGCCTGGAGCTGCAACTGTGCCGTAGCCGTGCATGCCGTAAGTATTTCTGCGGCCGTCATTTCCAGCCGCCACAATCACGATCAATCCAGCTTGCCAAGCCGCTTCCACTGCTTGGCAGAGTGGATCCTGAGTGTAACTTTCGAATACTGGTCGTCCCAATGACAAGTTGACGATACGAATGCCGTATGTGTCTTTAAGCACTACGGCGCGTTGCAGGGCCGCGATGACATAGGAATCCTGCCCTCGTCCATTCACGTCCAGGACCTTCAGGTTAACCAGCTTGACGCTGGGAGCAACGCCGTAGATTCTTGAAGAATTGCTCGGACCACCTGATTGCGTTCCATTGCCGGCGAGGATGCCGGCGACGTGTGTACCGTGGCCGTATTGGTCACTGGCATCGGTGCCGGGGACAAAACTCTCGCTGTATACCACCCGCGATTGGCCTGAGACTGGATCGCGCAGATCGGGGTGATTGCTGATACCACTATCGATCACCGCCACTGTCACTCCGGCGCCGTCCCAGCCATAACTTTGGGCTACGTCCGCGCCCACTGTGGCTTCGGTGTAGTCGGACGCTCCATTCAATGAACGATTGGGCGAGATGTAAGCAACTTCAGGATCCTTGGCCAGAGCCCTGATTCCGTTCACAGTAAGATTAAACAGGCCACCGCGAATCACATTCAGCCGATGGCGCGAAACTCCGCCCAGAGCTTTCACCGTTTGAATCCGACTATCGGATGGGGAATGCTTGAATTGCACAATCACGTCTAAACGTTGGTTCGAAGACCGATTTTGAAGCCCAGCCAGGATTGTAGAAAGTTCCGGTGACAGCGTGGTGCGTACACTTGAGTTGCCCTTTTCTCGGGTGGACTGCGAATGTCCCTGACCAAATCCGAAACTGGACGTTCCTAGAAGGACCACGAGTACTGCAGTGAGCGTGGTCCACCTGCCTACGGTGTTGGCGGTGAAGCTCCGTTCGTTTCGGTTTTTTTGCTTCATCTTTCACTCTCCACACAGCAAGACAGCCGACTCCGAGAAGATTGGTCGCTATTCCAGTTGCAGGTCTCATTCCAGCCCGCCGATTCCACTAACTCATTCATTTGACGATGGTTGCGAACGATTGCCTGGCAACGATCTTGGACAACTTGTCCACCAGGGTCTGTGCCCCTCTTGTGCCATGAAAGACGCCAACCTGCTGAATCAACCGTATCTAATCAGGATGTCCGCAAGGAGGACAGTTTGTCCTGGCCGAGGGTGCAGTGGTCAGGTATCCGCGCCCCGCGAAAGAATTCACTGGCAACTGGCCACTGACTCTGGGATTGTCCGCTCAGCCTCGCGATTCGGATTTGCTGGTCTTTTGGGATCCAGAACCATTGGTTACCAAAGTTTCGCTTTTTCGGCGTAAGTCATTGTCGGGAAGTAGGTTAGCTGCTATCACTTACATGACATAGCTCCACATCAGGTTAGCAAGCATGAATGCGGAGGGACGTGGTTAACCGCTCTCAGAATTGGAGAGACTTGACCCCGGGCGCCAAGCTGCTCATCAGCCTTGTCGTTACGGCTCAGTTCATTTGTTACCTGTTAATCGCTCTTCTGGCGTCACGCCTCAAAGTCAACCTGCCGGGAATTACCGGCACCATGTCCGTCAATTTCCTCTTCATCCTTTTGGGCATTTTGGAGCTGAGCTTTACTGAGACTCTCGTCCTCGGCACTGCCGCCATCTTGGTGCAGTGTTTTTATCGTGATCGCCCCAGCGCGATTCAGGTGACGTTCAATATCTGCGCGAGCGCTTTCTCGATTGCCGTGGCCTATGACGTGTATCACATAGCCTTCAGCCACTGGCCCCCACACACCCACCCCCTGGTGCTGATCGTTGCCGCCAGTACGTACTTTGTGGCCAACACCGGTTCCATTGCCGCCGTCATCTCGCTCACTGAGGGCAAATCGCTAAGGCGAATCTGGGTGGAGTGTTATTTCTGGTCGTTCCCTTATTACCTGGTCGGCGCCGGGCTCGCGGGCGTGGTGGGCTGGTTGAATGGAAAATTTGGCTGGCAAGCGTCGCTGCTGGTAGTGCCGGTCATTTACCTGATCTACCGTTCTTACCGTCTCTACCTCGGCAAACTGGAAGACGAGAAGCGCCACGTCGAGGAGATGGCAAACCTCCACCTGCGAACTATTGAGGCGCTGGCTTTGGCCATCGAAGCCAAGGATCACACTACTCACGACCACTTGCAGCGGGTGCGGGTGTACGCCATTGAAGTAGCTAAAGAGTTGAATGTGACTCCCGGAGAAATGGAAGCCCTGCACGCTGCCGCGCTCCTGCACGACATTGGCAAACTGGCCGTGCCGGAGCACATCATCTCCAAACCCGGGCGATTGACGCCGGAAGAATTCGAGAAGATGAAAATTCACCCCGTCGTCGGGGCTGAAATTTTGGAGCGGGTGCGATTCCCCTATCCGGTTGTACCGATTGTGCGGGCCCACCACGAGAAGTGGGATGGCACCGGATATCCCTTCGGACTCAGAGGTGAAGAAATCCCGATCGGTGCGCGCATTCTCTCCGCGGTGGATTATCTGGACGCCCTGGCCTCGGACCGCCAATATCGCAGGGCTTTGCCGCTGGAAGAAGTGATCCAGCGATTGTCGGCGGAATCGGCCAAAGCGTTTGATCCAAAAGTAGTGGACGTCCTGCAGAAGCGTTACCTTCACCTGGAAAAATTGGTGGAAGATCAATTCGGACATGAAGTCGCGTCCAAATTGTCCACCGACGTCAAGGTCGAACGGGGATTGGCCCCAGCCGCGGGATTTGAAGACATCTCGGTAAAAGACGCACCCGGTCAGGAAGCCAACTTCCTTTCCTCCATCGCGGCTGCGCGGCAGGAAGCGCAGACTCTATTCGAGCTCAGCCAGGATTTGGGAGCTTCGCTGAGCCTGGGCGAAACTCTGTCCGTCTTTTCCTTGAAATTGCGCCGTCTAGTTCCTTACGACGCGATTGCCATTTACGTCAAGCGAAATGTCGAACTGATCCCCGAGTACGTCAATGGCGACAACTTCCGTTTGTTCGCGTCGCTGCGCATTCCGCTAGGGCAGGGCCTTTCCGGGTGGGTGGCACAAAACAAAAAGCCCATCATCAATGGCAATCCTTCGGTGGAGCCAGGATACTTGAACGATCCAACCAAGTTCAGCACCTTGCGTTCCGCTCTGGCAATTCCTTTGGAAGGTCTGGCCGGCGTGGTTGGCGTGCTTGCGGTTTATCACGCAGAGCGAGACGCGTTCACTTCCGATCACTTGCGCATCCTGCTGGCTATCAGCTCTAAGATGGCGCTGGCAGTGGAGAACGCGCTGAAATATGAACAGGCGGAAAGTTCAGCCACCACCGACTATCTCACCGGACTGCCCAACGCGCGTTCGTTATTCCTGCAACTCGACCGGGAATTAGCCCGCTGCAAGCGCGATACGTCCTCCCTCACCGTCATGGTCTGCGATATGGACGGGTTCAAGCAGATTAACGATCGCTTCGGCCATTTAGAGGGCAATCGCGTCCTTCGCCTCTTTGCTGTGGCTTTGAAAGACAGCTGCCGAGAGTACGACTACGTGGCCCGTATGGGTGGAGACGAATTCGTAGTCGTTGCTCCCGGCCTGCCGCCGGAAACCGTCGCCAAGAAAGCGGACCAACTGCGGGAACTGGCCAAGCATGCTGGACACGAAGTTTGTGGCGAAGACATTCTCTCGCTAAGTGTGGGACAAGCTTTGTATCCCAAGGATGGACAGGATGCGGAGGAACTGCTGGCCGAAGCCGATCGCCGCATGTACATCGAGAAGCAGCAACAGCCCTCGCGCAAAAACCGCAGGATCTATCCACGCATGAAATGCCGCGTCACCATCGAGTTGCAGCCGCATGGCTCGGAGGCCCCGCTGCTCGCCAACTTAACCGACATGAGTCTGGGAGGCTGCTTCGTGGAAACCAGCGCCATCATGCCCGCAGGTTCCAAGCTCAAGCTGATTTTCTCTATCGATGATGGCAAGATGCAGGCCGAAGGCAGCGTAGTGCGTATCGATCCTGGATCCGGTATCGCTGTCCGCTTCAACGATATGAATCGTGAAGGGCGGGACAAGATGCATCGCGTCCTGGAATTCGTTCAGAACAGCACGAAGTTTTACGACAATCGCTACCTCAGTAAGCTTTTGAATCGTTGATTCGGCAAGCGTTTATTCCAATGGGAGATGCACCTCAAGTTGTCTGGATTGGCAAAACTCGCGGTCAAGATCCTGACAGTCGTTCTGCTCGGCGGTTTTCTGGGCGCAACTCTGGTGCGGCTAGCTCCGGGCTTTGGTGTCGATGAAGAAGAGCTGGACGTACGTCTTAGCAATGAAAGCATTCAAACCCTGCGACAAGCCCAAACAACTGATCAAAACCTCGCCGTTTTCTATTTTCATTATTTGAACCGCGTCCTCCATGGTGATCTGGGCACTTCTCGCACCCTGCAGCGGCCAGTCTCACAGCTTCTCGCCGAGCGCATGCCGGAGACTCTCAAGTCAATCGGACTAGGACTGGCATTTGCTTGGACATTAGGTTTGTCTTTGGCAATCGCAATCGTGATGTCCCGCGCCTGGTATCTTGATCTCGGCGCCAGCCTGTTGGCTGGAACGCTGCTCTGCCTGCCTGCAGCGGTATTGGCGTTGCTGTTTGTCTTGGCACAGGCGCCGGCACGTCTTGTCCTCGGACTTATTGTCTTTCCCAAAATCTTTCGCTTCTCGCGAAATCTGCTGGCGCGAAGTTCATCCCTCCCTCATGTATTGACCGCCAGAGCCAAAGGGTTAGGCAACATGCGTCTGCTCGTTTGGCACATTCTGCCGCCGGCCGCGCCTCAATTGCTCGCGCTTGCCGGAGTATCGGTGAGCATGGCGTTCGCAGCAGCCATTCCAATCGAAGCTCTATGCGACTTGCCCGGGATCGGACAGCTTGCCTGGAAAGCCGCCCTGGGACGCGACATTGCCTTGCTGATCAATCTCACCATGATTGTCACGCTGGTCACTCTGGTGGCAAACTCCGCTTCCGACTTGCTAGGTCAATCTTTTCACCGAGCATCCGCATGAAGTGGGCCCGTTCCATCGCAATTGTTTTTCTTGTGCTCATCTCGACCGCATGTCTGCTGGCCGACTTCGTGGCTCCAGCTTCCTATGCTCGCCAGTTTCGCGACGTTCCCGCGGCGGCCCCTTCGCACCAACATCTCCTCGGCACCGACGACCTGGGACGCGATCGCTTTTCCCGCGTGCTCTACGGAACTCGCGTCTCGCTGTTATTGGCTCCGGCTGCCGCTTTGTTCTCCACTTTGCTGGCCGCGGTGGTCGGCGGTATCGCCGGTTTTGGAGGCGGTTGGCTGCAGCGCTGTGTCATGGCCGCTACGGATCTTTTTTTGTCGCTGCCTTGGCTGTTCTTGCTGATTACAGTCCGCGCCCTGCTTCCCCTGAACGTCTCCCCGCAAGTTTCAGTAATGATAACTTTCACATTACTGGGATGCCTGGGCTGGGCCGGCGCCGCTCGTGTGATCTGCGCCGACGCCCGAGCCTTATCGCAATCGGATTTTATTTTGCTGGCCAGGGCCTCCGGCAGCAGCGGCTTTCGCCTGCTGTGGCGGCATTTGATGCCGAATCTCAAACCGGTCCTCTACGCACAGTTCTGGATTTCCGTGCCGGTATTCATTCTCACCGAAGCAAATCTAGGAATTCTCGGCCTCGGCGTGGCTGAACCTCTCCCGTCTTGGGGAAGTCTGTTACGTGAACTGGAGAGCTTTTCCACCATTTCCCCCCAAGCCTGGCAGTTTGTCCCACTTCTGTTGTTCATCGCAACCGTCAGCAGCTTCCATCTGGTCCTGACCAAAGAGGAGTTGGCAGCATGAGAAAACGTATCGCTAATGTTGTTCTGCTAATTTTCGTCGCTCTTTTGGCGAGCGGCGCGCTCGCACAATCCGGCGGAGAATTGCGCTTCTGCCTACGCTCCGAACCGAAAACCTTGAATCCGCTCCTAATGTCTGACGATTCTTCTGAGACCATCCGGTATCTGACCGGCGGTGTCCTCATGCGCGTAAACCGCCTCACCCAGGAACTCGAACCCGAACTGGCGACCTCCTGGAAAGTAGCCGACGCAGGAAAAACCATCACTTTCAAGTTGCGTGACAACCTCCGCTTCTCCGATGGAACCACCTTCTCAGCCGACGATGTGGCCTACACCGTTCAGCAACTCATGGATCCTGCCCTACACTCGCCGACCGGAGACGCATTCCGCTCTGGCGAAGGCAAAGTGCAAACACAGTTGCTGTCAAAGAATCGCATCGCGATTACTTTCCCCGCTCCCATTGCGGGCCTAGACAAGCTATTCGATCAGGTAGCCATCATGTCCGCAAAATCTCCGCAGAAAGAAATGGCTGTCCTCGGACCATACTTCGTAGCCGAAAACAAAGCCGGCGCTTACCTGATATTGAAAAGAAACTCCAATTACTGGAAGCATGACGCCGCCGGCAGGGCGTTACCCTACATTGATTCCATCCGCCTCGACATTCAACAGAACCGTGACATCGAGATGCTCCGTCTGGTACGTGGCGAGATCGACTTCATCAACTCTGTGGATGCCGAGTACTTCGACAAAGTGATGTCGGAAAATCCGTCCATGGGGCACGACGCCGGCGCCTCGCTCGACGCAGAGTTCATGTGGTTCAATCAAGTCCCCGGATCTCCGCTGCCGTCGTACAAGAAGACGTGGTTTACTTCCACGAATTTCCGCCGCGCCATTTCGGAAGCCATCAACCGCGAGGACCTGTCCCGAATCGCTTTTCGTGGACGCGCTCGACCTGCCGTAGGTCCGATTTCCCCGGCGAACAAATTCTGGTTCAATTCCAAACTACAACCGCATCCCTTTGACCAGAAGTCCGCATTGCAACGTCTCAGCCTTGACGGATTCCACCTCCAGAACGGCGTGCTGCGCGACCGCGAAGGACACGCCGTCGAATTCTCCGTCATCACAAACTCCGGCAACAAATATCGCGAACGTATGGCCACCATGATCCAGCAAGACCTGACAGGCATCGGCATCAAGCTGAATGTAGTCACACTGGACTTCCCCTCGCTCATTGAACGCATGACCCGCACCTTTGACTACGAGGGCTGCCTGTTGGGCCTGGTGAATAACGAACTCGATCCCAACTCACAAATGAACGTATGGCTCAGCTCCGCCGAAAACCATCAATGGAACCCCAGCCAGAAAACTCCCGCCACCGCGTGGGAAGCTGAGATCGATAAATTAATGCGCGCACAAGCCTCCACCCTGAACTCGGCCAAGCGCAAAGAATTCGTCGACAAAGTCCAGCAGATCGCCTGGGACCAAGAACCGTTCATCTATCTGGTAAACAAAAACGCGCTCTCGGCTGTATCGCCCGCGTTGCACAACGCGCACCCGGTGGTGTTGCGCCCTCAGGTCTACTGGAATATCGATCAGCTCTCGCTAGGCGCCGAGGTAGCAAGGAACCGATGAGCGACTCGCTCCTGTCACTTCGTCTGTCCGTCGACTATCCCGGTAAACGCGGTGTGCTCCGCGACCTTTCTTTGGAAATATCCCAGGCAGAAGTCTTGGGCTTGGTAGGCCAGAGTGGATGCGGCAAAAGCACACTTGCCCTCGCGATCTTAAAGCTCCTTTACTTAAGAGGCGGCGCTGCAGAAGGTTCAATCCATCTCAATGGACGCGACCTGATGACCCTCAAAGAGCGCGACATGAGAGCTCTTCGCGGCCGTGAAATTGGCCTGGTGCTGCAAAGTCCCATGTCCGCGCTGAATCCTGCGCTGCGCATCGGCAGACAGCTCGGAGAAGCCTGGAACGTCCACCGGCAGGGCAGTCGCCAGGAATGCCGGAAAGCTCTAATGGAAACCTTGGAGAATGTCAGCCTGCCCGCGGAAGAAGGTTTTCTGAAACGATATCCTTCGCAACTAAGTGTCGGCCAGGCCCAGCGAGTTCTAATCGCGATGGCCGTTCTCCATCGCCCGCTGCTGCTGATTGCCGATGAGCCCACCAGCGCCCTGGACCTGATTACGCAAGCTGAAATCCTGCAATTGTTCGCTGCTCTCAACCGAAAATTCGGGATGAGCATTCTCTATATCTCGCATGATCTGCTTTCCGTAGCCACCATTAGCCATCGAGTGGCAGTCATGCATCAGGGAGAGATTGTTGAGTGCCGGAGTACTGCCGAAATATTCCGCGAACCCGCGCATGCCTACACGCGCGATCTTATTCGCGCTCTTCCAGTGGTACCGCGTTTCGCAGCGGCTGCGGGAAGTAAGTAGGTCCTACTTCCGCCCGGGGTGGAATTCCCCTTTTTCAGAAAACTGCGAATAGGGCCACTCATTCTTCTTGGCGGGAGCGGCTTCCACCACTGCAACCGCAACTTTTGGTTTGCTTCCCCAGTCCGCCGGTTCGGGATGGATACACCAGACGTTTCCCGGCTGATCGAGGGCCAGACCCACCAGCCAATACTTGCCCTCCGTGCCCAGTTGGACACAATTCGCAACCCGGGCCGTAACACTTTTCCCGCCCGGCAGCTCGTCCAGTTGAACTGGCACTCCCGGCTCCAATGGTTTTGAGAGCCGTACTCCGCAGCCTTGCGGATTCACCACTAAAGTATGGCAACGTTCAGAGGTTTGACCGGCAGTATCCAGGCGAGTAAGACGCAGCGGAATCTGCGCCCGGATTCGGGTGCTGCGCTGCCCGGTGTGCTGGGAACTCACTGTCGATTCCATATTTGTGGTTATCTAAAATTCTACGTCCGAAGTCAGCCAGTGTTTACTTCTCCGCCTGATCAAAGCGCACCAAAGTAACCAATGTAAGGATGAAATTGGAATTCTGCCGGAATCTCGATGCACCAGGTCACGCGGCAAATGGCTGGATCTGAATCAGCGGCCCATGAGAATGGGCATGAGCTTTTCGCAGCATGTTCGCGGAGAGAATTCCCGTCCGCTGAAACGACTTCTCACAATCCGCGGTCGAAGGCCCACGCATGCTGCCCTCCAGGTATGCCAAGCCGGGACAGCGAGTGCACGTTCCCACATGGCTGCATGTCGAGCAGACTGGCAGATCCTTTGCTCGGATGGAGCGAACTTCATTCAGTTCCGGCGAATTGCGCCAGATATACATAAACTTCTGCCGCCGCACATTGCCACTCGGCAGCGGGAATTGCACACAGGGGAAAACATCGCCATACGGAGTGATGTAAGCCGCCGTATGTCCGGCGCTGCAAGGATAACCTTCCATGACGTCTTCGCCCGGCTTTGGCGGAGGCGCACAAAACTCTTCGACATTTCCCACCAAATCTTTGTTGTGGAAGACCGCCTTCAGCTCCGAACCCGGAATTCGCAAATTCAAGATGGAAGTATCGCCATCGATCTTCGGAGTGATCGTCGGATCCAGGGTGTAGACCACGCCCAGTTCCTGAGCCAACGCCTGTACTCCCGCATGCTCGCCCATGTTCACCGTCATCAGCACATTCGCGATTGCAACTTTCAGCCCTTGCGATTTCAGCAACCGAATTGCTTCAATGCTGCGTTTCAAGGAGCCGGGCAATTTGGTGATCGCATCATGGATCTCAGGACGACGCGAATAAATACTGACTTGCACCTGCTCCACGCCCAAATCGCGCATCCGCCGGGCTTCCGATTTGCGGATCATCACCCCATTGGTCTTGATTCTGACATTGAATTTGAGGTCACGCGCGTGTTCCAGAATCTCGAAAAAGTCGCGACGCATCAGAACCTCGCCGCCGCTGAGAGTGAGGAAAAAAGTCCCAGCCTCGGCCAGTTGTTGCAGAATATCTTTGATCTCGACAGTGGTCAGCTCGCCGTGATCATCGTGATCCAGATAGCAATGAACGCAGCGTTCGTTACACCGATACGTGACGTCGAGATGGACACCAAGGGGAACTCCCAGTTCAAGGGCCCGCTCATTCATCTCCTGCATCAGGCTCATGCCGCCTCCACGGGGCCAGGAGAGATATCGAAGGGACAATCGGAGACCAGCAGAATTCCGTGATGGGAAAGTTCATTCACGAACTGTTCGGCATCGCGCCGCGCAATGTCAATATCCACTTCAAATTCATCGCAAACGTTTCGGGCGACGATTTCCGCAAGCGGAGTGTGTCCGTCCGCCGCCTGCCAAATCACCGTAGCCACTTCATTCAGGGTGAAGAATGTGGAATCCACCGAGGACATCACCATCATCTCCCCGCCCAGCATGCGCGCTGCTATCTGCGAGCTTCTCGCGATGTATTTCTCACTCATCGGATAAGGTCCCAAACCCGCGCATCGGGGACGAAGGTTAGCCGCCGCACTGGCACGCGGTCCACAAAATCACAGGTGGAACGAAAAATCATTTCGACCAGCTCCGCATCTTCCGCGAAGAACAGAATATTGCGCAGCAGGCATCGCACAGCTTCCGCCGTGCTTACAACCTCAATCTTGTTCTCGGACCCTTTCTCCAGCAGAAACAAGGTTGCGACCGGCGCCGAACAGTTCGTGCCCACACGGGCAAGTTCACCAGCAAACGGAGTCCCGCAGGCATGATAACCCTTAGCCTCGCGGCGCACGTAGGAAACCTCATCCGTCAACAGGA
>MNDG01000003.1:0-1160 GCA_001914815.1 Acidobacteriales bacterium 13_2_20CM_55_8 | reverse complement strand
CTCCCGAGATTCCCGAAAACAAAAACGCTTGATCATCTCGGATGGCGCTGGCGGCATGCAGCAGGAATCCACCTTCCCGCGCCAGAATTAATGTGTGCACGATGCGCAATACGGAATCAATAGAATAAGGATTCGCCGACTGCCGTATACGTCCGCGTCCAGCCCGCGGATCCCACTGTGCTCGAAAATCTCCGCGCCGCAGATGCCATAGTCCATCCTGCATTTCAACCTGCGCGTCTTCCTCAGATTCCGTTTCTGCGGAAGGCGTAACCAGCTCTACTTCAAACTCGAATTTAGGATTGGGCAGGGAACTCATGAAGCCCGTGTAGCGATTTTCCAGCAACTCGCGGAAAGAAGAATCACGAGTACGAAACAGAATCGGCATGCCGCCAATCTCGACCGCAATCTCGTGCCTTTGAGTCAACTTTTTATCCGCCCTCTTTTTTGCGTGGCCCAACCATTACGCTCTTGATCTATCAAACGACCATTCGAAATTTGCGTATACCCGCAGCGTGGCCCGGAGCAAAAGGTTCCAATGGCACAGCAGCCAGGCGGTGAGCAGCCGTGCAGGGGATACCTTCCGCCCAGGCACGATCCGAATGTGGTGCCGATGGATCGCGGTAATCTTCCCCAACAGGTCTCTCTCCTGGACCGGCGGATCATCTTCGGTCATGCAGTCGCCGCGCGTGATCAGAATTTTTCCTTCGCCCAGGCGGCACTTGCGCATGACGCGATGAATAAAAAAACGCCCACTACGAACGTAGAGCACGAGATCGCCCGGCTGTGCTTGCTCAAAATTATAAGATTGAATGGTAGTGCAATCGCCCGGCCACAAGGTCGGCAGCATGCTGAGTCCGCTGGCTCGCAGTTGCAGCATTCCCGTGGACCGCAGCACCTCTGCCGCCAGACTGCATTTGCACTCTTCCTGGGATGAGGCAACCATGGAACTGCTGCTAGGACCTCTTTTTGTTAAAGCGGCACTGCCCTTGGTTGGCGTGCATTTTCCCGCAAGCCAATGCCAAAGTTTCAAACACTCGCTCGTATCGAAATTCCGGCTTGGCATATGGCTTCTTGCCTGCACTCTGGGTGGGTGCGCTCGTGTGCTCGCTAGAAGGCCGGTTCTTCTGATTCATAGAAGGCTCAAATGCGGTGGCTGGTCT
>MNDG01000053.1 GCA_001914815.1 Acidobacteriales bacterium 13_2_20CM_55_8 | reverse complement strand
CACATGTTTGGATTCGGAGCAAAAACGATTGTTGGTCTGGATGTGGGTTCCTCCAGCATTAAGGCCGTGGAATTGAAACGCGGGCGCAACGGGATCGAAGTGGCGCACCTGGGGCTGGAACCGCTGGCGCCGGATATCGTGGTGGACTCCATGATCGTAGATTCCGGGACCGTGTCGAGCGCAATCTCGAAGCTATTCACCGATAACGCCATCAAAACCAAGAATGTGGCTACGGCGGTCAGTGGACACTCAGTGATCGTCAAGAAGATCTCGCTGCCCTCGATGAGCGATCAGGAACTGGCGGAGACCATTCAGAAAGAAGCGGCACAGCACATTCCGTTCGACCTAGCCGATGTGAATCTCGACTACCAGATCTTGTCGGAAGATGCCGGCAACCCGCAGATGGACGTTTTGCTGGTGGCTGTCAAGAAAGACAAGATTCTCAACTACACCAACGTACTCTCGATGGCGGGCAAGACTCCGGCTATTGTGGACATCGATGCCCTCGCGCTGCAGAACTGCTACGAATACAACTACGAGCCGGCGCCGGGCCAGGTTGTGGCACTTTTGAATCTGGGCGCCAGCGTGATGAACATCAACATTGTGAAGGGCACGACGCCGCTGTTCCCACGCGATGTCAGTGTGGGCGGCCATCAGTACACGGACTCGCTGCAGAAGGAGCTGGATTTGAGCTTCGACGATGCCGAGTCGCTGAAACTGGGACGCAAAGTGGGAACGGTGAGTGAAGATGCCAAGACGCCGATCCTGCAGCAAGTGACCGAGATCATCGTGCTCGAGATCCAGAAGACATTCGACTTCTTCCGGGCCAGCGCCGCCGGAGAGCACATTGAGAAGATTTATCTGGCGGGAGGATCTTCGAAGGTCCCTGGATTGGTCGAGGCATTGCGCCAGGAGTTTTCGTTGCCAGTGGAGATATTCAATCCCTTTCAGAGGATCGCCCCTCCGACGGAAGGACCGGGAGTGGAACTGATCGAGCAGAACGCAGGCCAGATGGCAGTTGCGGTGGGTTTGGCCCTAAGGAGTTTTGAAGACTTATGATCCGAATAAACCTGCTGGGACAAGCGAAATCGAAGAACAAGCGTGGCGCCCCCACCTCGACGGCGGTCATGGAAGTGGGCGATCCCGGCTCACCGAAAATGAAAGTCCTGGTGGTGCTGGTGCTGGCCGGATTGTTGAATGTGGGCTACTGGTACCGGCTGGACGTAGTGAAGCGGGATATCGCGGCCAAAATGCAAGTGGCGGAGCAGAAGAACCGCGAACTGGCAGATGTGAAGGCTCGATACCTTGAGCGGCAGCGTCAGGCAGAGAACTACAAGCGGCGCGTAGATGTGATCGATCAGTTGCGGGCCAGCCAGGCCGGTCCAGTCAACCTACTCAACATGATCGGTAACACCATCAATGGCACCGAGGCAGTGTGGCTCAACACCATGAAGGATCAAGGCACGAGTGTGGACATTGAAGGCATGGCTCTGAGCACAGATGCAGTCGCCAACTTGATGACGAATCTACAGAAGACTGGGTATTTCAAGAATATTGAGATCAAAGAGACCTACCAGGACGACACCTTTAAAGAGATGCAGGCATTTCAATTCACTCTGACCTGCGAAAAGGCCAAGTCCTAGAGGCGGAAAAATATGATTAACTTCAGCGAAATGTCGGGTCTCAAGCAATGGGGAGTCGTGGTTGCCGGGTCGGCATTGTTGACCGGTGCTCTGTATTTCACGATGTTCAAGAGCCAGCGCGAAGCCAACGAGGTAGCGCAGCAAGCTCTTGAAAACAAGATGCGGGAGAATGCCGAACTGGAAGCATACCGGCCAAAACTGGCCGAGATTGAGCGCCAGCTGGCCAGCCTCAAGCAACAATTGGAGATTGAGCGCCGCATCGTGCCAGACGAGAAGGAAGTGGACGGGTTTATGAGGATGCTGGATGCCGAGGCTTTGAAGGCCGGCATTGAACTGCGGCGTTACACGGCAAAGCCGTCCGCCGCCAAAGAGTTCTATACAGAAGTGCCTTTCGAGATGGAGTTGGATGGCCCGTACTATTCGATGCTGAGCTTTTTCGACCGGGTGGGGAAACTGGAACGCATTGTTAACGTTTCAGGACTGCTGGTGGCGACGACCAAGAAACCCACCGAGGCCAAGGCCAAGCATGTCTACCAGTACGCGCCCAACGAGAGCGTGGTAGCCACCTTCACGGCGACCACATTCTTTAGTCATGACATGGACCCGGCGGCGAGTCCGTCTGCCCGAACCGGCCAGCCTGTGCCGGTGAAAAGGTAGGGAGCCCTATGAAGCTGACGATTGGAATTCTTGTATTGGGGATGGCGGCAGGGACTGCCTGGGGGCAGAACCCGGACGTCATCGAGAACACGCGGAATACGCTGAAAGCGGTCGAGCAGAAGAAGGCGATGGACTCCAACGCCGCGCTGGCAGCCTCGCAGGGACAACCAGCGAAACCAGCCGCACCAGTGAGCGCAAAGAAAGTGGCAGCGGCTCCGGCCAAACCAGCCAGCACCCACCCGAAAACGAGCGGTGTTGCAGCCGCTCCGGTCGCCAGCAAGACCGCTGCGCCAACGGCCGCGAGCAAAGCAAAACCTTCAACTCCTGCGATGGCAACGAAAGCGCCAAAGCAGGCCAGCAAATCCGTTGCGCCTAAAACTAAGGCGGTAAAAACGGTCAAGCCCGCGCGCTCCAAGCAGAGAGTTGCTGTCAACGATAAGAAAAGTCCGGAAGTCGCCAAAAAGCAGGAACCCAAAGTGATCAATATCACCGGACGGCGCGATCCGTTCGTGAGCCCGGTAGTCAACCGCAGCATGATCGGCTCAGGATGCAGCATGGGCAAGCGCTGCCTGGCGATCGACCAGATCAGTCTTAAGGGAGTGGTGAAAGCTGAGGCCGGCATGATCGCAGTAGTGGTCAATGCCATGGACAAGGCGTATTTCCTGCGCGAGAACGATCCGGTATTTAACGGATATGTGGTGAAAATCACGGGGGACTCGATCATCTTCAAGGAGACGATCCAGGACAGATTAGGGAAATCGTTTACCCGGGAAGTAACGAAGAAAATTACCACCCCTGCTGTGTAGCGCGATGGGGGATTGCAGCCGGCAGAGTCCGGTTGGCAACAACGAATTTGAAAGTGGGGAGAAGCGAAATGCGAAAGCAACTGCTGGGTGTTTTCTTACCGCTGCTAGTCCTGGTTCTAATGGCGGCGGGTGAGACGCAGAGCACAGGCACAGAGTCAGCCAGTCACGCCATGCTGCAGAAGGTGAATGTGCTGCATGGAGAGAATGGCATTAGTGTGGAGATCACTGGCCGGGGACAGCTGAAGCCCGAGCTAAGTATGGTGGATTCGCCTGCCCGCCTAGTAGTCGATTTGCCGGCCACTGTGATGGCGACTTCGCAAAGCCGCATTGGCGTAGATAGCGACGGCGTAAAAGGCGTGCGTATCGGCATGGACGGCCAAACGCCTCCGACCACACGCGTCGTAATTGATCTGGCGCAGGCCTGCCGCTACGAACTGATCCCTACCAGTGACAACAAATTCTCTCTTAAGCTATATACGGGTGCAAGCACCGCCAAGACCACAACGAAGCCGAATCCCGCGGCGGCTGTGGCACAGAGCCCGTTGGCTAAGAAAGAGCTGGCACTGAGTGCACCGGCACCGGTATTGGCGACCCAGAAGAAGCAAGCTCAGCCGGCTTCTTCTGCCACTGAATTTGTTTTTGTCGAACCTTCTTACAAGACCAAAGACACGATCACGGCAGAGGGAAGCAAAACTTCCCCAGTTGCGCCTGCTGAGCGCGCCATCAGCGCTGCCGCAAAATTTGCAGATAGACCCGAAACCTTGCTGCCCGCGCCTAGCGCCTCCATGCAACCCCAGGCGTCTCAGGCAGTAGCACCCACCAGTGGTCCACAACCCGCGGTGAACATGGCGGCTGAGCAGAAGGCCCAATCTCAGCAATCTCCGGCGATCACCGGTCCCAAATACACGGGCGAGCCGATTTCAGTAAATCTTAAAGATGTAGATCTCAAGGATTTCTTCCGCCTGATTCACGAGATCAGCGGATTGAACGTAGTGCTGGATCCGAACGTCAAGGGTTCGCTGACCATCGTGCTCGATGACGTGCCCTGGGATCAAGCCTTGGACATCGTTTTGAAGAACAACGACCTGGCTCGTCAGCTTGATGGCAACGTGTTGCGCATAGCGACCGTGGAAACCCTGCGGAAAGAAGCGGAGTCACGACGGGCGCAGCTGGAAGCCGAGGCGTTGGCCATCGAGAAAGTCACGGTCACGCGGTTTCTGAGCTATGCGCACTCCAAGGATGTGGTGCCAACGGTGAAGAAATTTCTTACCCAGCGCGGAGACGTAATCTCCGACGATCGCACCAACGCGCTTATCATTCAGGACATCCCTTCTGTCATTCCTGGGATTGACCGGCTCTTGACCCAACTTGACCGCAAGACACAAGAAGTCGAAATCGAAGCCCGAGTGGTTGCGGCAACCCGCAGTTTTGCACGCGATATCGGAACCCAGTTCGGTTTCGGGTGGGGCAATGGACCCAGCGCAGTAGGCGGCGCTACCAGCGTTGGCAGCTCGCCTGTGATCGTGGGAAACACACCGAATCCGATGTACATCGTTACCGGCACCGGAGCTGCCACCCAGATTCCTCTGTTCTCCAACCTGCCGGTTACCAGTCCGAACAGTGGTATATCTTTCGTCAACGCCAGTAATAACGTGCGCATTGACGCTATCTTGACTCTGGCCGAGTCGCGCGGCTTGTTGAAGATTCTGTCGCGTCCTCGAGTAGTGACCCAGAACAACATCCAGGCGCTGGTTCGCCAGGGCGTGCGTGTTCCGATCGTTACTCAGGCTCAGCTGGGCGGTCCGCCAACCGTAACCTACGTTGACGCGTTCCTCCGGCTAACGGTGATTCCGCAGATCACCTCCGAAGGCACCATCTTCTTGAACGTGGATGTGGAAAATACCACGCCAGACTTCGGACGAACCGTCCAGGGGAACCCCACTTTGATCACCCAGCAGGCGACTACGCAGGTTCTGGTCACCGATGGCGGTACGGTTGTCATCGGTGGTGTGATCCAAACTCAGAACTCGGTCAACATCGCGCAGGTGCCGTTGCTGGGCAACATCCCGGCCCTCGGCAACCTGTTCAAACGGCGCAGCGTGAGCACCTCGAATCAGGAGCTCATCTTCTTCATCACGCCGCGCATTATTCAGACGTAGCCTATCGAGTTGCAGGAAGACCACCGCCGGAGTCCTTGAAGAACCTGTCAGGGACGTTCCGGCGGTCAGTCGTTTAGGGAACTTCCATTCCTGGCAAGGCCAGTCAATTGCTAAACTTCGACCATGGATCACAAAGGCCGTCTGCGGAGACTACAAGAGTCTCTACACCGTAATCGCCTGGACGCTCTACTGGTGACGCATCTTCCCAATATTCGCTATCTCTGCGGATTCACCGGCAGTGCTGGCGCACTTCTGGTCTTGGATAAGAAGAGAGTGTTTTTCACCGATGGGCGTTACCGCACGCAGGCACATGCGGAGGTGCAAGGGTGCACGGTCATTGTTAGCAAAAAGGGCGCACTGGTAGCATGCGCTGAGTGGTTGCGCGCCCATAGAAAAAGTTCCAGCAGGATGCGTCGGAGAGTCGGTATTGAAGGCGAGCATATTACCGTTGCGGAGCGCAGTCGTTTGTCATCGATTCTGCCCGGGGATTCACTGTTGCGGCCAGCGCCGGCACTGATCGAGCGCAGTCGCATGCTGAAGGACGCCGAAGAAATTGAACAGATTCGGAAGGCAGTTTTGTTGGGCGCAGATCTCTTCGACGTGATATTGAAGGCGATTCGTCCTGGAGTGAAAGAGAGCGAGGTCGCTGCGGAGTTGGAGTATGCAGCCCGCAAAGCGGCGGCGGAGGGGATGTCGTTTCCGACCATCATCGCAGGCGGCACGCGCTCGTCATTACCACACGGTCGTGCTTCGGACGCCCCGATTCCCGGCAGCGGATTCGTGGTGTGTGACTTCGGTGTTATACTCGCTGGCTACTGTTCTGACATGACTCGCACAGTGTTTGTGGGTCGTCCTGCAGGCGAAGCTCGCCGGGTATACGAAGCAGTCCGGCGTGCGCAGCAAGCCGCTATCGAGGCGGTGCGGCCTGGTGTAACCGTTGGCGAGGTAGACGAGGCCGCCCGCAAACTATTGAAAAAGATAAATTTGGATCGTTATTTCACGCATTCGACCGGACATGGGGTGGGCTTGGAAATTCATGAACCACCACGCATAGCGGCCGGACAGGCAGAAGTCTTGCGCCCGGGGATGGTGATCACCGTCGAACCCGGCGTATACATCCCTGGAAAATTTGGAGTGCGGATCGAGGACATGGTGGTGGTCACGGAGCGAGGCTGCCAAGTTCTGACCCCAACCTCCAAGACATTGATTGCGCTTTGAAGCTGCTACTCTAGGCTGGGCGTCGGAGACATTCTCCGGAGTCTCCCGCGACTCTGGCGCGAGGGACAAACGAAACGGTCCCACCGCAGACGATGAACCAAAAAGAACTAAAAGAACTCATCGAGTTCTTAATAGAAAAGGACATTGCCGAGTTCGAATTGGAGCGCGGCGATGTAAAGGTGCGCATCAAGCGGGCCGCTGAACACTCAACCGACGCCCGGGATCCGCGCTACGTTGCCACCACATCGGCGCCGCCTGCCGCTCCTGAGACTGGCGTCACGCCGGTTGCTGCTAGCTCACCCGCCCCGACTGCTGCTCCTCCGCAACCTGCTCCGGCAGCGGAGGAAACATTGCACATGGTGCGCTCACCCATCGTAGGAACATTTTATGAGGCGCCTTCCCCAGGTGCGCCGCCCTTTGTGAAGCCGGGAGATATGGTCGAAACCGGGCAGGTATTGTGTATTGTCGAAGCCATGAAGCTAATGAATGAGATTGAATCCGACGTCGCCGGGGAAATTGTGAAAAAGCTGGTGGCGAACGGACAGCCGATTGAGTATGGGCAGGAATTGTTCGCCGTTCGGCCGCGATCGTGACGATCTCAGTCGAAGACAGGCCGCGCGCGATTGACTTTCGTGACTGCTCGAAAATCCTCTAGAGGAAAGAGTGCGCGCAGATCTTTGGCGATCTGAAAGTCACTGTGGATAGGTCCAGGCATGGAATGTTCAAGAAAATTCTGATTGCAAACCGCGGCGAGATTGCGCTGCGGGTGATCTGTGCTTGCAAGGAACTGGGGATCCGCACTGTCGCCATTTACAGCGAAGCGGATCGTCACTCACTCCACGTCCGTTTCGCTGATGAAGCCATCTGCATCGGTCCTCCCCAGCTGTCGCAAAGCTATCTCAACATTCCAGCGGTGATCAGTGCCGCGGAAATCGCCAACGTTGAGGCGATCCATCCGGGCTATGGGCTGTTAGCGGAAAATGCCAACTTCGCTGAGGTTTCCGAGACCTGCAATATCAAATTTATCGGACCACCGCCCGAAATTACCCGGCTCATGGGGGAAAAGGAAAAGGCTCGCGAAGCCATGAAGAAGGCCGGCGTTCCTGTCTTGCCCGGGTCGGAAGGAATTCTGGCCAGTGATGGTGAGGCGCTGGAATGGGCGCGGCAAGTTGGATTTCCGGTCATTATCAAAGCCTCCGCGGGCGGCGGCGGGCGGGGCATGCGCATCGTGCGCAACGAAGAAGAACTTCCCGCACTATTCAAGGCGGCACAGTCGGAAGCGGCGGCAGCCTTCGGGAATGGGGACCTTTACATGGAAAAATTCGTGGAGCGGCCTCGTCACATCGAATTTCAGATCCTCGCGGATCAATACGGGAACGTGGTGAGCCTGGGTGAGCGTGAATGCAGCATCCAGCGGCGTCATCAGAAATTGCTGGAGGAGTCGCCGTCCACCCAGGTCACTCCGGAGTTGCGGGATCAGATTGGGAAGGTCCTGTGCAAGACTCTCTCCGAGATCGGATATGTAAACGCCGGCACAATTGAATTTCTTATGGATGAGGACTGGCGGTTGCACTTCATCGAAATGAACACGCGTATTCAGGTAGAGCATCCGGTGACGGAAATGGTTACCGATGTAGACCTGGTGAAATGCCAGATCCTGCTGGCTGCGGGCGAGCGTATGGAAAACGTGCTGCAAGGGCCGATCGTACATCGCGGGCACGCGATTGAGTGCCGCATTAACGCTGAACATCCGGAGACCTTCATTCCGTCCGCAGGCAAGATCACAGCCTTCAACCCGCCAGGAGGAACTGGCGTGCGCGTCGATACGGCGGCTTACGCGGAAGGTACAATTCCGCCATATTACGATTCACTGATTGCCAAGCTTATTGTGCGCGGAAAGGATCGGTCGGAAGCGGTTTCCCGCATGGCCCGGGCTCTGGAAATGTTTATTGTGGAAGGTGTGTTCACTACCATTCCGCTGCACCGCCGGATTTTGGCCGATCCGGATTTTCGCGCCGGCAACGTCAATACCACATTCATTGAGCGGTTTCTGAAGGACAAGAAGGAAAAGAAGTCTGTGGCTTAGCGCGACACTGAACTTGAGTATGATTACCCTTCCGAGGCTCTATGCCGTCTTGGACGCCTCCAAGTTCCCCGACACGAGGGCAATATGCGTTTTCGCGGAAGAACTCGTGGCTGGCGGACTCACTCTTCTGCAATACCGGAACAAGAACGGCAGCGCACGGGAAATGCTTGAGCAGTCGCGGGAATTGAAACGTCACCTTCCAAATTCCGTCCAACTCATAATGAACGACCGCCCAGATCTCTGCTTAGCCGCGGGATTTGATGGCGTGCACGTGGGTCAGGATGACCTGTCACCCGAAGGGGCAAGGAAAGTAATTGGCGATTCGTTTACGCTTGGAGTTTCCACGCATAATCCCGCACAGACGAGGATCGCCGATAAATCCGCCGCAGACTATATCGCCATTGGACCCGTTTTCGTCACACCAGCCAAAGTGAATCCTGATCCAGTGGTTGGGCTCGATGGAGTTCGCGCGGCTCGCGCTTTGACTCGCAAACCACTGGTGGCAATCGGCGGCATTACCCGGGCGAATTGCCTTTCGGTCATCGAAGCAGGGGCGGATTCGGTGGCGGTGATATCCGATCTGTTACTAGGGGCACGCAAATCAGCAGAGGAATTCTTTCGTATCTTGAGGTAAAGTCTTGGCGTTCCCCAAGGATCATTGAAGGAGGATTGTGAGCATCGAGACCAAGCCCCCTAAGCCTGCCGCCAGCGATTGGGAGATCCACACTCATCAGGACCAGGAACTGGTTAAGGGCCTGGGGCTGACCAGCGCCACTACGCTGGTGATCGGATCGATGATCGGTTCCGGCATTTTCATCGTTTCCGCGGAGATCGCCCGGGAAGTGAATTCTCCGGCGTTGCTGATCGGCGCCTGGATGGTCACTGGGTTTTTGACCATCGTCGGAGCCCTGTGCTACGGCGAACTGGCAGCCATGATGCCGCGCGCCGGCGGACAATACGTTTATCTTCGCGAGGCGCTGGGACCGCTTTGGGGATTTCTCTACGGATGGACTCTGTTCCTGGTAATTCAGACCGGAACCATTGCGGCAGTGGGCGTGGCATTCGGCAAATTTCTCGGTGTTTTCTTTCCCTCGGTTTCCTCCTCTAACTGGATTCTGCACTTCTGGAAAGTACCGCCCATTCGCCTTGGACCGATGGTACTCGGCAATATGGACATGGGGTTGAGCACACAAAATCTCACGGCAATCCTGGTCGTGGTAGTGCTTTCCATAGTGAATATTTTCGGCGTGAAAACGGGTGCAACCATCCAGAATATTTTTACCTTTGCTAAGGTTTCCGCGCTGTTCGGCCTTGTGCTATTCGGCATTCTGATGGGGCGGAACGCTCAAGCGATTGCGGCAAACTTCACCAATTTCTGGCGGAATGCTGGCTTAAGCGCCGGGCACGCGGTACAGGTAGGAGTTGGCGGGCCGATGGTCATGGTCGGAACCCTGACCATCTTGGCGATCGCTCAGGTG
>MNDG01000147.1 GCA_001914815.1 Acidobacteriales bacterium 13_2_20CM_55_8 | reverse complement strand
GGTGCGGGTCGTTATCTCAGTGCAGCACCACAAGGCTGCATTGCCGAGTTCGGGATAAAACTTCTTCAGCGGAAGTCCACCTACAATTTTGTGTCCCAGGATGCGGCTGTTGACGGCATAGGGATCTTCGCTGGTCTGGACCACGAACTCATTGAATCGCGCGGCGCCAGAAAACAGCAGTTTGGCATGCTTGCCGAATTGCTGCGCGGCGTAATTGGCTTTGGCCAGATTCTGTTTGGCGAGTTCCCGTAGTCCGATCTTGCCGTAGATGGTCATAAAAATATTGACCATCAGCGCCACCAGCGCCTGGTTGGTGCAGATGTTGGAAGTCGCTTTCTCACGACGAATGTGCTGCTCGCGGGTGGCGAGAGTTAGAACGAAGCCGCGCTTACCGTTCTTGTCGGAGGTTTGACCGACCAAACGTCCTGGCATCTGGCGGACGTACTGTTCGCGAGTGGCGATCACCCCGCAGTATGGTCCACCGAATCCAAGAGGCACGCCGAAAGATTGTGCTTCCATGGCAATGATATCCGCCTGGCGCGGCGGCTCCACGATGCCCAGCGAAACTGCTTCCGCGATGGAAACTACCAGCATCGCTCCCTGTTTGTGGGCGATCTCGGCGATGGCGGCCACGTCTTCAATGGTTCCGAAAAAATTAGGCGATTGAACTAGCACGCATGCGGTTTTTTGGGTTACAAGCTTTTCGAGTTCCTTCAGGTTTACGCGTCCGGTGTCGGTGAATGAAGTTGCGGTAAGTGGCAGGCTTTGATGATGCGCGTAGGTAGCGAGGACTTCGCGGTATTCGGGATGCAGGCTGTTTGCGACTACGGCGGAGCGACGGCCGGTGAGGCGCACGGCCATCATGACAGCTTCGGCGGCGGCAGTGGAACCGTCATACATGGACGCGTTGGCCACTTCCATGCCGGTCAATTCGCAAATCATGGTCTGAAATTCGAAGATGGATTGCAACGTGCCCTGCGAAATTTCCGCTTGATAGGGCGTGTAGGCGGTGAGGAATTCACCCCGGGAAATAAGTGAGTCGATGATCACAGGACGGTAATGATGGTAAGCACCTGCGCCCAGAAAGGTGGCGTAGCCGTCGCCGTTTTCGCGGGAGCGTTCGCGGAACCAATCCACTATCTCGGATTCGGCCATCTGGCGCGGAACTTTGAGATCCCGCTCCAGACGATATTCGGCGGGAATCGACGCAAACAGATCGTTGATAGAGCGCGCGCCAATGGCTTTGAGTATGGCCTCGCGGTCGGATGGCGATTTGGGAAGATAGCGCATTGGGGAAATTTACGATTTACGACTTTCGATTGACGATTTTCCAAACCAATTCGTTCGTGATTGGATGTTCAATCGGCAATCGAAAATCGACAATCGACAATTCCTAATTTCCCGCCTCCTCGGAGACGAATTTTTCGTAGTCTTGCGCGGAGAGCAGCGAATTCAATTCGCTCGGGTTCTTGAGGGTGATTTTGATCAACCAGGCGCTGTGGGCGTCCTTGTTGATCTTCTCGGGCGCCGTCGCCAGTTCTCCATTTACTTCGGTGACTACGCCGGACGCGGGGGCGTAGAGGTCAGAAACGGCTTTCACGGACTCAACCGAGCCGAAAGTTTTGCCGGCAACGATTTCTGAACCGACCTTGGGCAACTCGACGAAGACGATATCGCCGAGCGACTCCTGGGCATAATTGGTGATGCCAACGGTCGCATTCTTGCCGTCGGCTTTGATCCACTCGTGCTCTTTGGTGTATTTGAAGTCGGTCGGATAGGGCATTCGTAATCTCTGTGGTTACACTTTCTTGGGACGGTTGTAAAACGGTGTCGGCACAACCTGCGCCTTCACTGCCTGGCTCCGAATTTGCACTTTGAGGATGGTTCGGTCATTGGCAAACTGTGGAGGAACATACGCCAGAGCAATATTCTTCTTTAAGAATGGAGCGTACGAGCCGCTGGTGACATACCCGATCTCTGCTCCTTCCTCATCGAGAACCTTGTAACCGTCGCGGGCGATGCCGCGTTCGATCATTTCCAGGCCAACTAAGGTGCGGCCGACTCCTGTGGATTTTGCCTTCTCCAGCGCATGGCGACCGATGAAGTCGGGCTTCTCCATCTTGCAGAAACGGTCGAGGCCGGCTTCCCACACATTGATGGTATCCGATATCTCGTGACCGTAGAGCGCCAGCTTGGCTTCGAGACGCAGAGTGTTGCGCGCACCCAAGCCGCAGGGTACAACTCCGAATTCCCTACCGGCTTGGAGAACCTGGTTCCAGACCATCGCACTGGTGTTCTCATCGGCGGGAATGTAGATTTCAAATCCATCTTCGCCGGTGTATCCAGTGCGGGCGATTAGAGTATTTTTCAATCCGCAAACCCTGCCACGCGTCACCCGGTAAAATTTGACGGCGGAGAGATCGGCGTCCGTGAGCTTCTGTAAGAGGTCTACGCCCTTGGGTCCCTGGATCGCGATCTGAGTAAAGTCGTCGGAAAAGTTCTCAACTTCACAATCAAAATCGCGGGTGTGATCGCGTACCCAACTGAAATCTTTTTCGCGCGTACCGGCGTTGATAACCAGCAGGTATTCGTCTTGCCCGAGCCGATGAACTATCACATCATCCACAAAAGTTCCTTGCGGATAGAGGAGGGCGGAGTACTGTGCCTGTCCAACGGCGAGCCGCGAGGCGTCGTTCATCGAAATGTGCTGGACGGCGGCCAAGGCTTCAGGGCCGGCGAGCCGGATATCGCCCATGTGGCTGACGTCGAAAATGCCGACGCTGGTGCGGACTGCATTGTGCTCGGCAATGATGCCGCCCACGGAGGGATATTCAACCGGCATCTCCCAGCCGTTGAATTCGACCATCTTCGCGCCCATCTGGCGATGGGTGTTGTAGAGCGCAGTCTTGCGGATGATTGGCGTAGTCGCCTGAACAGCGGGCAAATGTCCCTCGATCAGAGCAGTCGCTGGGCTGAAACTCTTTACCCTAACATGCGTGTGGCGGAGGGTTCAACCACTGCTCAGGTGTGTTGGGTGTCGGGTGTCACGTCTCAGGTTCTAGGTTCCGGTTTCTGGTTGCATGACCTTAGGGGCTGGTTTCAATTCAGTTGTTGGTTGTCGGTTCTCAGTTCTCAGAAGTTCGAAATTGTTAGGTTACCAACGGAACTTTCGCTTGATCTGGTGGCGCGCTACAGTTCGGCGATGGCTACCACCAGCAAGTTCCAGTGCGCCCAGTGCGACATGACCGAAGAGCGCTGTGAATGCGAGAAGTATTGCTGCTTCTGTCAGGGGCAGATCGATGCGCGGCTTTGCGCAGACGGCCTGTATTACTGCCAGGCCTGTCGCGAGGCTTGCGACCTGAAGCCGCAGTCTTAGCTTGTCTGACATCACAGGCGAGGGCGCCTGTGCTACGTGGTCCAATTAGATCACCACGGCTTCTTTGTATTCTCCAAAAACCTTCCGTAAGGTGTCCGAGATTTCACCCACAGTGGCATAAGCATCCACGGCATCCACAATGTTCGGCATGAGATTGGAGCCTGAGCGTGCCGCTTCCTCTAAGCGCGTTAGGGCATCTTTCCACGGCTGCGGATCGCGGCGAGCACGGAGGGCGCGCAGACGCTCGACCTGTTTGCGCTCTAAGGCTTCGTCGATATGCTGGAGTGGAATAGGCTTCTCTTCCTCGACCACGAAACGATTCACACCAACTACTATGGCTTGCTCCTGATCCACTTGTTGCTGATATTCGTAGGCGGCATTCTGGATTTCCTGCTGCACGTAGCCGCGTTCGATGGCTTTCAGGATCCCACCCATCACATCGATCTTTTCCAGATATACAGTGGCGCGTCTTTCGATTTCATTGGTCATAGTTTCGAGAAAATACGAGCCAGCCAAGGGATCGACAGTCTGGGGAACACCGGACTCGTACCCGAGGATTTGTTGTGTGCGTAATGCGATGCGCGCCGCCTGCTCGGTCGGCAGCGCGAGTGCCTCATCGTACGAATTGGTGTGCAGCGATTGCGTGCCCCCAAGCACCGCAGCCAATGCCTGAATCGCGGTGCGGACGATGTTGTTCTCGGGTTGCTGGGCGGTGAGCGTGGACCCAGCGGTCTGAGTGTGGAAGCGCAACATCCAGGAATGCGGATCCCGTGCCTTGAAACGTTGGCGCATGATGTGCGCCCACATGCGGCGGGCGGCACGGAACTTGGCTACTTCTTCCAGAAAATTATTGTGCGCGTTAAAGAAAAAGGAAATGCGGGGGGCGAATTTGTCCACGTCTAACCCTGCATCGAGGGCGGCCTGCACGTAGGCAATGCCGTTCCCGAGGGTAAACGCAACTTCCTGTACAGCGGTCGAGCCGGCTTCACGCATGTGGTAGCCGGAGACGGAAATGGTGTTCCACTCGGGGAGGTTCTGGTTGGTCCAGGCAAAGAGGTCGGTGATGATGCGCAGGGCCTGCTTGGGCGGATAAATGTAGGTTCCGCGCGCGATATATTCCTTGAGGACGTCGTTCTGGACTGTGCCGGAAAGTTTGAGGATGTCCGCGCCTTGCCGTCTGGCCACCGCTACATACAGGGCGAGCAGGATGGAAGCTGTCGCGTTGATGGTCATCGAGGTGGAGATTCTGGTCAGGTCGATGCCATCGAAGAGGCGTTGCATGTCCTCGATTGAGTCGATTGCCACTCCGACTTTGCCGACTTCGCCGGCGGCGAGCGGGTGGTCGGAGTCCAGGCCGATTTGGGTGGGCAAGTCGAAAGCTACTGAGAGTCCCGTGGTGCCGTGGGCAAGCAGGTACTTGTAACGTTTGTTGGATTCTTCGGCGTCACCCATGCCGGCGTACTGACGCATGGTCCAGAGGCGACCGCGGTACATGGTGGCTTGAACGCCGCGTGTGAAGGGATATTGTCCCGGGTAGCCGACATCGCCTTCCAGGTTCTGACCCTTGAGGTCGGCGGGCGTGTAGAGCGGATGGATAGGAATGTTCGAGGAAGTCCGAGGGTCTTGGTCCGGGCTAGCAGCATCTGAGCTGGCTGCGTTTCTAGGTTTGTCAGTCATCCAGCGCTTTACTCGTGACGTAAAAAAGGAGCGACCATATCCACCGGCGTCAGAGTACCGGCTTGATTGCCCATCAACGTATTCGTTCGTGCAACTCCGGATCTTTCGCGGTTAAAGATTTGTTCCTTCTTCGTGTTTTCCAGAATGAGCTCACCCCGAACCAAGCAAACATCACAGTGAAACATATTGCAACCACGATGCGACTCGGATTTACTTTGCCGCCCTGGTATAGGGCATACTCACGATAGAGCGCCAAACTTCCGATGCCAGCTAACACCAGGAAAACAAAGCCTGTGACCTCAAGCCAGAGCTGGTGCAGCACTCGTCCGACATGAGTGGCGGTGATCCGGCCGGCGCGCAAGAAGGCGCCCCAAGTCCGCGTCTGCTGGGCCTGCCGGAGGGCTAACCTTGCGAGAAGACTCAGCTTGCGAGCTGTCAAGAGATTCACCATTGGCATCGATTTTATCAATCTTCGGGGGTACAATAGCGCCGCATAAGAGCGTTGTCATGACGAAACATTGGGGGCGCTGGAAGCATCCAATGTGTAAGACGATTGAGGCGCTCTGAAATTGAGTTCATAGGGCTTTTCCAGGGGGCGGTGTGGACCAGCATTTAAAACAGTTGATGAAGGAGCTGGGCGAGGCGATCAACGAGTCGCTCGCCGACTCGGAGCAGATTGCCGAAGTCGTTTCCAAAATCAAAGACGGTGGATACGACATTTTTCTCGTGCTGGAAGCCACCATCGGGGTAAGCAAGCCTGGGGAGAAATCCAGCGATAAGACTTCCTTGGTCACGACGCTGACCAGCAACCCTGAGTTCAAGATCAGTGAGCAAGATCTCAAGTTTCTTAAGTCCCTGCGTATCAAGATCGAGGACGACGCCGCGTAAGGAATGCCGTCGTTCGTCGTTGGCTAGGGACCGACGGGCCAAACAATTGATTAGTTCGCTGCTCCTCTGGAAGATTCCAATCCTTCTTAATCTTAATCCCAGGCTTTCCGGCTTTGTTTTCGGGCTGTGCTAGTATTTTGGACGCCGTTGGGCTAGTTGCGGGCATATAGACGCGATAGCAATCGCAACTAGCATCAGACCGGACGCCAAATGAAAGACACGTTGGGAGTGCTGTTGGCCGGAGGCGCAGGCGAGCGGCTCTACCCACTCACTCGTGACCGGGCTAAACCTGCGGTCACATTTGGCGGAATCTACCGCATCATTGATGTCACTCTCTCCAACTGCATTAATTCTGACCTGCGACGGGTCTACATCCTCACTCAGTACAAGGCACTTTCGCTGAACAGGCACATCCGCGAGGGGTGGAACATCGTGGCCCGGGAAATGGGGGAGTTCGTCGAGGTACTGCCTCCCATGAAACGAGTGAGTGATCAGTGGTATCAGGGGACGGCAGATGCGGTCTATCAAAACATTTATTCCATCGGTTCGGAGCAGCCCAAGCACGTGCTGGTACTGTCTGGCGACCATATTTACAAGATGAATTATGGGCGGATGCTCAAGCAGCATGAAGACGCGGGAAGCGACGTGACGCTGGCGACCATCCAGATTGATCCTGATGAAGTTTATCGATTTGGGGTGGTGGACGTGGACCGCGAGCACCGGGTACTCGGTTTTCTGGAGAAGCCGAAGGAGACGAACTTACGGTCTCCTCATAATCCGGACAAGGTTTCTGCGTCGATGGGAATTTATCTATTCAATACAGATGTACTGATTCCAGTGCTACTGAAAGACGCGGAGGATCCAGATTCCAGCCACGACTTTGGCAAGAACATTCTGCCCAGAATGGTAGGTGAGTATCGGGTTAACGCCTACGACTTTGTAGACGAAAACAAGAAAGAAGCACTTTATTGGCGCGATGTCGGAACGCTGGAGGCGTACTACGAAGCCAACATGGACATCGTTGCGGTATCGCCAGTGTTCAACTTGTACGATTCGGACTGGCCGATTCGCACCCACCAGCGGCAATATCCGCCGGCCAAGTTCGTGTTTGCGGAGGCGGGACGTACTGGAACGGCGGTGGATTCCATCGTTTCCTCGGGCTGCATTGTCTCGGGCAGCATGGTGCGGAGCAGTGTGCTCTCGCCGGATGTACGGGTAAATTCTTATAGCGAAGTAGACGCCAGCATTCTATTCTCGCACGTGAACGTCGGGCGGCATTGCCGGATCCGGAAGGCCATTATTGACCGCGACGTGCATATTCCCGAAGGCACGACGGTGGGTTACGACACAGAAGCTGACCGCCAGCGATATTTCGTGACAGACAGCGGGATCACGGTGGTGACACGGGATTATTCCTTGTTTGAGAATCCGGTCACGGTGGATTACTTCACCAGTGAGTAGCTGCTGACTCCGGATTTGGCTTGTGGTGTTGGGAATTTGACTGACCAGCAGCTACCGCCTAACATGCCGCCACATATCCAATATCTCTTCCGATGCTAGGCAAAAACCATCTCGCATTATCGAATCCTTGAAAGACTTGGAGTAGGTGGAATGGGAGTGGTGTACCAGGCTGAGGATATCCAGCTCGGCCGCATGATCGCCTTGAAATTTCTACCCGACCCCGTCGCACAAGACGATCAAGCGCTGGAGCGTTTTCGTCGCGAAGCCCGGGCGGCGTCTGCTCTCAACCATCCCAACATCTGCACCATCCACGAGATCGGCGATTACGAGGGACGGCCATTCATCGTGATGGAGTACCTGGATGGCAAGACGCTGAAGGAGGTAATTTTCGGACGCCCGCTTGAGACGGAGCGCCTGCTTGATCTTGGCATCGATGTCGCTGATGCTCTGGATGCGGCCCATGCCAAGGGCATCATTCACCGCGATATCAAACCAGCCAACATCTTTGTCACCAGTCGAGGGCACGCCAAAATTCTCGACTTCGGCTTGGCAAAGATGGATGTGCTCACTGGCCCCAAACCCGGGGAAACAGGCTCGACCATCACGCGGGAAGAACACCTCACCAGCCCTGGCAGCGCTCTTGGAACAGTGGCATACATGTCACCGGAACAGGCGCTGGGCAAGGAACTGGACGCTCGCGCGGATCTTTTCTCTTTCGGCGCGGTGCTCTATGAGATGTGCACTAACGCTTCCGTTTCGTGGCGATACCAGCGCTGCGCTGTTTAATTCCATACTCAATAAGATCCCGCCTTCGGCGCTTCGCTCGAATCCCGATCTTCCTGCCGAACTCGACCGCATCATCAACAAGGCTTTGGAAAAGGACCGCGAGGTACGTTATCAGAGCGCCGCCGAGTTGCGCGCGGATCTGAGACGTCTCAAGCGGGATACGACCTCGAGCCGATCAGCTATTACAAGTGCGATGCAAGTTGCAGAGGGATTGCCGGTCACAGCGAAGAAACCCAGTGGGCGCTCTGGGCCGGCCTGGCAATAGTGATCCTGATTATCGTTGGCCTGGGCGGGGCCTGGTTTTATTTTTCCCGCAATTCCAAGATTGCTCAGCAAGATATCAATGTGGTGCCCTTCACCAGTTCGCCGGGGCAGAAATTTGATCCCGTCTTTTCTCCCGATGGCAACGAACTGGCTTACACGTGGAAGGGCGAGCGGGATGACAACGACGATATCTATGTCAAGCTTATCGGTGCGGGTGCTCCGCTTCGTCTCACTGCGAGTCCTGCGCCAGAATATTGTCCCGCGTGGTCAACCGACGGGCGGTACATTGCTTTTATTCGCGATGCACCCTCGGCCGGCAGCGCGTATTACGTTATTCCTTCTTTAGGTGGAGCCGAGCGCAAGATTGCGGAGGCGGTCATTGAAGAATATGAGCACGTACGATGCATGCGCTGGTCTGGGGATGGCAAGAACTTAATCGTAGTGAATCGGGTCTCGCCTGACGATACCCAGCCCAGCGTCGTGTTGCTGTCGGTTGAAGACGGCCACAGGAAGGCGCTATCTCCGCCAAACCCTTATCTCGCCTATCCGACTCCTTCGCCGGATGGAACGATGGTGGCCTATGCAGCAGGCGCGGGCTTCCTCGCTGCGGATCTGTATGTGATGCCAATTACCGGCGGCCAGCCTCGTCGCTTAACTTCTGATTGACGAATACTTAACGGGCTTACTTGGACAGGCGATAGCAAAGAAATTGTTTTCTCCTCGAATCGTGGCGGGCTGTCGAGACTGTGGCGGATTCCTGTTTCCGGCGGCACCCCAGAGCCGTTGAGTGGCGTTGGCGAGGACGTCGGTCAACCTGCTATCTCCAGCAGAGGACGCCGGCTTGCATACGTCCATTCTCGCTCTCATTCGAACGTCTGGCGTACGGCAGGACCGGGTTGGAAAGGCCGCCGCCCCGATGCGGTGAAATTAGTAGCCTCATCGCGTTGGGATATGGATGGTGTCTACTCCCCCGACGGTAAGCGGATCGCGTTTGGCTCCGATCGTTCCGGTACTTTCGAAATTTGGATCTGCAACAGTGATGGCACAAATCAATTGCAACTCACATCGCTGGCCGGTGCTGATTCCGGAACGCCCAAGTGGTCTCCGGAGGGCAAGACCATTGCTTTCGATGCCCGAGTTGCTGGGCACGGCGATATTTTCATCATCAGCGCCGATGGAGGATCTCCCCGTCGTCTTCACCACTGAACCCTTCGAAAATAATGTCCCCAGCTGGTCACGTGACGGCCAATGGATCTACTTTTCATCCGACCGGACGGGAACGTGGCAGATATGGAAAATACCGTCTGGAGGGGGCAGCGCCGTGCAGGTTACCAACGCTGGCGGCTTTTCAGCACAGGAATCCATCGATGGAAAATGGTTGTACCTATGGCGGGAGCCAGGCACGATTTGGAAGATGCCAGTCGGGGGCGGGGAACCGATGCGTGTTCTACAAGGCGTGGAAAATTTTGCTTTTTGGAAAATTGCGGCGAACGGTATTTATTTTGTCGATGTGTCAACTACGCCCGCCCTAATCAAATTTTTCGACTTCGCAACTCAACACTCTAAAGCAATTACCTCTGTGGACTTGGGATACAGTGTTCCTGGTCCGCAAAACTTTGATGTCTCCCCAGATGGGCAGTGGATACTCTTCAAGCGCGTGGACCAGGTAGACAGCGACATTATGCTGGTCGAAAACTTCCAATAACTCAGAGATTGCCAAGGTTCGCCGTCTTTTCGTCCCACTTCCGGGCGCTGCTACAATGCTTTCTTCTTGGGAGCAAGCGAACTTTCGGGACCACAAGAACGTATCCACACTGTATTGTCCGGTCGGGTGCTGTTTCCTTAAACATTGTTTTGAGCCGAGGTCCAGGAGTTCCGGGGAGTGAGGGTTGGAAGACGCTCAGGCCGTTGCCATGCTGGTCCGTCGCTGTATCGCTGGCGACGCGGTGGCCTGGGAGGAGATTGTGCAGCGCTACAACCGGCGAATCTATAACATCTGCTATCGTTTCACGGGCTCGGCGGACGATGCCCAAGATCTTACGCAAGAAGTCTTCATCAAGATGTATCGCACGCTGAGTTCTTACGACGCAGGGCGGGCAGCGTTCATGACTTGGGTTACGACCATCACCCGCAACCTGCTCGTT
>MNDG01000137.1 GCA_001914815.1 Acidobacteriales bacterium 13_2_20CM_55_8 | reverse complement strand
GGATGTATTGCTGGGCGTAGGCAGTCGCCAGGTATAGGCGAGCATTAATCAGGCCAGGGTCGAGTGTCACGGCCTTCTGAAAGTGGTCAATTGCTTCTTCGTATTTTGCGCTCTTGTAGGACTGAACGCCTTTATTGAGCTGGTCGCGCGCCTGCAGCTTGTTGCAGGCAACGGTTGAAAGCATCACCAGGCCAACCGCGATTATTGCAAGCACTCGTACGCTTGTCTTCATTGCGCTGAAAGCCCCCTTGCCACAGAATCCCGAGATCCCGCGCAGATGCAATTAGCAATTGGCACTTGGCCTCTTGGGATTGGCTAAGCGCAACGGCTAAAGGCCAATCGTTATCCGCCCGCTTCGATCTTGGCGGTAATTAGCCCCACCTTGTCTACGCCGGAAGCATGGGCTATGTCAATCACGTTGGCGACGTCGGCAAATGGAACGTTGCTGTCACCCTTAACGAACATGACTTTTTCCGCGCGAGTCTTGAAAATATCGGTCAGGCGTCCCTGGAGGTTCTCCCAGGTCGTATCCTCGTTGTTGATCTTCAAACCAGGCTCCTGTCCAGCACCGCGATCGATCAACTGCACCACGATGGTGCGGTCCGGAGTGGAAGTCTTAGGCTGATTTGGCGGTGGCGGCTGCGGGACCAGCGCGTCCAATCCCTTCGGGGTCAAGGGCGTGATCACCATAAAAATGATCAGCATTACCAGGAGCACATCAATCAACGGTGTGACGTTGATGTCTGCATTCGGGCCACCGCCTGTACCCATTGCCATTGACATATTCGTTCTCCTCTAAACTTGTCTATTGCCCACCGCTCGGTGGAGTTGCTGGGTTGGCCGGCGGGGTCTGTCCAGGAGTAGCCTTCCGCTGCTCGGTCAGCAACCCCAATTGATCCACTCCCGCCGCGCGGACGTTGTCGACTACGTCCACCACAGTTCCGAACTTGGCGCGGGCATCGGCGCGGATATAGACCCGCTTGTCTACCCTGTTCGCGATGCGGTCCTTAATTTTGTTGGTCAACTGATCCGGCGGAATTTGGTCATTGCCGAAAAAAACTTTCCCATCCCGCATGACCGCCACCAACAAGGCGTCTTCCTTGTCCGCGTCCGGCATCTGTGCTGGATTATTCACTTTGGCTAAATCCACGCTTACGCCTTTTTGCAACATCGGCGTGATCACCATAAAGATGATCAGCAGCACCAGCATCACATCCACCATGGGGGTGACGTTGATATTGGCGTTGACTTTCGCCCCTTCATCGCGGCTTGAAATTGCCATAGGCTTACCTCTCGCTCTGATTTGCACTCACTCGCCTTGAAAGTAAGTGCGTATCAAATTGTGTTCGCATGCGGCGCCGAGGAAACCCCAACGCCGAAGCAACTCAAGGCCAACCACTTACTGCTTAGGAGCGGCGCATTCCACGTCGCTTCAGGAAGTAATCAATCAGTTCGCTCGAGGAGTTGTCCATCTCCACGTCGAAGGCTTCCACACGGCCGGTCAGGTAGTTAAACATCATGACGGCAGGAATGGCAACCAATAGTCCGAGAGCGGTCGTGACCAGCGCCTCTGAAATACCGCCCGCCACTGCGCCCAGGCCGGTTTGCTTCTGGTTGGCAATTTCCCGGAAGGCGTTCAAAATGCCGACCACGGTGCCGAACAACCCGACGAATGGAGCTGTCGAGCCCACCGTTGCCAGGCCACCCAGTCCGCGCTTTAACTCGGCGTGAACAATGGCTTCGGTGCGCTCTAACGCCCGCTTGGAGGCTTCAATGGTTTCACCGGGGATCTCACCGCTTTCCTGGTGAGCGCGGAATTCCATCAAGCCTGCCGTAACCACCTTCGCCAGATGGCTCTTCTTGTTGCGTTCCGCAACTTTGATGGCTTCATCGATTTTGCCATCGCGCAGAGCGCCGGCGACCGCGGGCGCAAATGCCCGAGACTGTTTACGTGCTGCGCTGAAGGCCATCCAGCGGTCAATCATCACGCCGATGGACCAGCCGGACATGATGAATAGAATGACGACCACAGCTTTCGCCAGAAGCCCCATCTGGTGCCACAGCGAAAGCGGGTCCCAACCCACCGCCTGCTCCTGGAAGAGCCAGGCAGCCGTGGTGGATACATTGCTCAGGGCAATCGTTGCTAAGTTGGCTATCAACATGAGTTGCTTTTCCTCCTCAGAACTCTTCGCATTTCAGAATCGTTGATGGCTATTGATGATCGATCTCGTTGTAAGGCCGTTGCGAACGGTTTGCGATACGGCTGCTCGGACGGAGGTAGGACTAACCTTACATCAATCCAAGCCCACTCCCGCACAAAGGTGGGATGGGGGAAGGCCATCGCCACACGCACGCCCCTTCACAATTTGTCGCAACGCTGACTGGCATTAACCGCCAGATAGCGTGAAGTTCACCGTTATCTGCGTCTCTACTTCTACTGGTTCTCCGTTCAGGATGTATGGTTTGTAGCGCCACTGCTTCACCGCTTCAATGGCCGCCGAAGTCAGCATGGGATGTCCGCTAATTAACCGCAGGTTCTGAATTGTGCCATCCTTGCTTATTTCAGCTTGCAATAGTACGGCCCCTTGGATGCGCGCTTGGCGTGCCAGGGGAGGATAAGTAGGCTGCACTTTTCGTATCAACAGACCCTGAGTGACGCCCTGGGATACACGAACCCGCGTGGGCGTGGCCGCTTTGGGCACAGAAACCGGCGTGGAGCTTATGATGCCGCCGATCACACCACCCATTTGTCCGCCTGGTACGCCACCCGGGACGCCCCCGACGACACCCGCCATCGAGTTCATCGGTGGAGGGGCCTCTTCTTCCTTGATCATCTGTATTTTCTGAGGGATCTTGGTGGGCGTTCGCAGCTGACCATTGACGATCTCGCTCTGAATCTTGACCACTTTGATTGGGGTCGCGGCCGCCGGCGGCGGAGGCGGAGGTGGCGGTGGTGGCGCCACCAGGAACGTCATTAATTGCGTTTTGGGCAAGGCTTCCGTGTACAGAAGCGGGATGAGAATCAGAACGCCGAGCAGAATCATTTGCAAAACAAACGAAAACAACGTGGTTGCTCCGCGCTTAGTCTTAAGTCTGCCACCTGATTCGATAAGGCTGTCTTCAAACATAAGGTTTTCTCCTACACAGACCCTACGTACGCTTAGACACCGCTCGTGCCCTCTTTGCTCCCGAGTTCTGATTCTCTGGCAAACACCACCACTGAACGACTATGGCACATGGAATCAACAACTTGCACTCTCTCTCAAACTGCTCGGCGACGGCTCTCTTTGCCAGCCGTGACCATAGGCCCCTGCTTACGTTTCGTCCGCCAGTCCTGATAGGCCACCAGTATTGGCGCCGCAATAGCAATCGAGGAATAGGTTCCGATCAGAATTCCGATCACCAGCGCAAAAGAGAATCCGTGCAACACCTCACCGCCGAACAGGTATAAGGCCAATACGGTCAGGAACGTTAACCCGGCGGTCAGGATTGTCCGGCTTAGGGTCTGGTTAATACTTTTATTGACAACGTCCGCCAGCTTTTCTCGACGCATCAATTTCAAATTCTCGCGGATGCGGTCGAAGATCACGATGGTATCGTTGTTCGAATAACCAATCAGCGTCAGGATGGCCGCGATCACGGTCAGCGAAATCTCTTTATTGGCCAGCGAAAACGCTCCCACCGTAATCAGCGTGTCGTGAAACACCGTAACCACGGCCGCCACACCATAGATCCATTCGAAACGGAAACCCAAGTAAACCAGCATACCGGCCAGCGAGTATAAGACAGCAAGCTTGGCTTGCGTTTGTAATTGCTTGCCGACCTGTGGTCCTACGATTTCCACGTTTCGCACTCCGAAATCCGAGAGGTAGAAGCCCTCGCGTAAAGCGGCAATGACCGCCGGATCAGCGACACCCTTAAGTTCGTCAAACGAACTCAGTACGCCGCCCCGGGTTTTATCGCGATAATTCACGATGGCCTGTGCCTGCGCCGCGTACCGCTGATTGGCATCTGTTCCGGCGCGCAGCGGATCCTTCTGCAACAAGTAACTGGTCAATGCCAAAGAGCTGGTATTGTTCAGATCCAGCTTGCCTTGGGGCGCATTCGACTCCAGGGCATTAATAATCTGAACCTTGCCCCGATCGAGGGCCTGTTCGCTGGTTTCCTTTTCTTCGAGGGCAATCAGCACCTCGTTGTTGGTCACCGGCCCATAACGCTGTCTGCGTGCATTGAGCAGGCCCGCTCGATCCATCGCGACTCGGATGGCGTTGTAATCCGGCGCGTGCGAAAACTTTACGTAAACTAACGTGCCTCCCCGAAAGTCCACTCCCAGCGGGATTCCATGCCAAAAAAGCATGGAGAGCACACCCGCCACGCTGAACACTAATGAAAAGGCGAGAAAATACCACTTTTTGCCGAGAAAATCTATGTTTGGATTACGAAAAAATTCCACGCCGCTTGAACCCCTTAGTTTTTATGCCTAGATGCTCAATGCTTCGCCGCGTTGTTTGCGGCTCAAGATCCAATCGAAAATCATTCGCGAAACGAACACTGCGGTAAACAGGTTCGCCAGCAGACCGAAGGTCAGAGTGACCGCAAACCCGCGCACCGGACCCGTACCGAAAATGAACAAAATAAAGGCCGAAACAATGGTCGTGACGTGAGTGTCGACGATCGTCACCCAGGCGTGGCTGAAGCCTTGTTCGACTGCCGAAGGCGGCGTCTTTCCGTTGCGCAACTCTTCGCGAATGCGCTCGAAAATCAGCACATTTGAATCCACGCCCATGCCGATGGTCAGGATCACTCCCGCAATGCCCGGGAGGGTAAGCGTCGCCCCGCTGTAACCCAGGAAGCCTAGCAGAATTACCAAATTCAAAATCAACGCTATGTCCGCATTGATTCCCGCTCCGCGATAGTAAATCAGCATGAAGATCAGCACCGCGAGCATGCCGATAACTGCGGCTTGCACGCCGGCGCGGATTGAATCGGTTCCCAGCGACGGCCCCACAGTACGCTCTTCGAGATACTTGATGCTGGCAGGCAAAGCGCCCGAGTTCAGCACCAGGGCCAGGTCTTTTGCCGTCTGCTCGTTCATCCCACCGCCGCTAATTCTCCCCTGGTCATGAATCTGCTCATTGATGACCGCCACTTCGCGTACCCGGTTATCCAAGACCACCGCCAGCCGGTCCCCGACATGCGCCCCGGTGAACGCCGCGAACTTCCGCCCACCTGCATTGGTCAACAGGAAACCCACATCCGGGGTGTTGGTGTTCGAATCGCGGCCCACACTGGCACCGCCCGGACGCAGGTCTGCGCCCGCCACCGCTGAGCTGCGAGTCACTATGTAATACTCCTCGCCCGCATCGTTCGATGTCTTACTCCCAACACTGCGGCCTTTCAGCAGCATGGAATTCAGAGGCAAAACGCCGTTGCTCTGCTGCAGTGCCTCCTGTTCGCTGGCGTAAGGACCGCTCAGCACCTGCTTGATTTCCAGCATGGCGGTGGACTGCATGATGTCCTTCACGCGCGCCGGATCATCCACGCCAGGTAACTGCACCAGGATTTGATATTGTCCTAGACCATGCTCCTGGATCACCGGCTCGGTCACGCCCAGGGAGTCGATACGGTTGCGGATGGTCTCGATGGCCTGAGTGACTGCCCGGTTCTTGAGCTCGGACAGCGTCTGCGCCTTCATGTTGAGCGTCCAGGAATTCTCCGCGCCCGAAGCAAGATCGTATTCTGGCAAGCTGTCACTCACGATGGACCGCAGGTCGGAGGTCGCCTCCGGTGGCACTCCCTTAATGACGATTTGATCTGGATGGCCGACCGGATCCGGTTTGGTGATATCGGTGTAGTTAACCTTGCGTTTTCCCAAACTGTCCTTTAGCCGTTCGACAACGTGGTCCGACTCAGCGTTCACCGCATCGTTCACCTGCACCTGAAGAATAAGATGAGTTCCACCCTTGAGGTCCAATCCCAGATGAATTCGTTCTTGTAGAGAAGCCAGCAATCCCTTCCCCGACCATTCTTTTGGAATACCGAAGATGCCGATTAGAAATACAATGAGCGTGGCCGCAATGAGTCCGAGTTTCCAGCCTAAGTTCTTGTTCATGATCTGACTTGTAATTTTGATATTAGTTTTAGATGCCACTTCGATCGATAATCGCAATCCCTGCTACTTGCTTAGCTCCTCCGTGGTCACCGACAGTATGGAGGCCCGGCTCACTTCAAGCCGCAAATTATCCGGCGGCACACGCAGATGGAGGTATTCCTCCTTGATGGCTACGATCGTGCCGTGAAGCCCCCCGCTCGTAACGACCTTGTCGCCGGTTTTTAATTCCTCCAGCATCTTTTGCCACTTTTTCTGACGTCGCTGCTGGGGCATGATCAGCAGAAAATAAAAGATGGCAAACATCAACGCCATCATTCCCAGGAAGGGCAAACTGGTCCCGGCGCCTTGCGTTTGCATTGCCAACAGATATTGCAAGTTCATGAAGACCTAGAGATCAGTTTCTACTCATGATTGCACCCGCGCCTGCTGCGCTCCTGATCCGGTGCAAATTGGCGTGGAGGTCAGTTTCTATTTCAGGCCGGATGTCCTTCAGCTTCAGGCATGAAACCCCGGCGCGAGCCAGGTTTCGGTTGAGACTACACACCTGAAAGAAAACAGGCCTTCTTCCCAAGCGCAATAGAATGACGCACCCTCCGCATGGTGTCAAGGTAGAAGCTAAGGTTGTGGATGGTGTTGAGCACTTGCGCCAGCACTTCGTTCGATGCATACAAATGCCGGAGGTAGGCTCGCGAGTACCGTGAACACACGTGGCATGCGCAGTTCGGATCCAGTGTCGCCTCATCGCTGGCATAGCGGGCCTGTTTGATGGAAATCTTGCCTCCCGAAGTAAACAGCAAGCCATGGCGCGCCGCGCGCGTAGGCAGCACGCAATCCATCATGTCGATTCCCAGGGAAGCGTACTCCACAATCTCCTCAGGCGTTCCCACACCCATGAGGTAGCGTGGCGTGTCGGGTGGTAAATGTTCGACCGTCGCCTCCACGACTTCCCGGGTGAGCGATCTCGGCTCTCCCACGCTCAGACCGCCGATGGCGTAGCCCGGAAAACCGATTCCCACCGTCCGTTCGACGGATTCCTTTCTCAATTCATGGTCCATTCCGCCCTGCACGATACCGAAAAGCGCCTGATGCTGGCCTTGATCAACGCAGTCGTCATTCTGAAACCACGGAACCTGCTGTTTGTGCTCTTCAAAATAATTCTTGCTGCGTTGCGCCCAGCGCAATGTGAGTTCCATCGACTGACGGGCGCGTTCCGGTGGGGCCGGATATTCAGTGCACTCATCGAACGCCATAATGATGTCGGCGCCCAGTCCGATTTGCGCTTCCATCGCGCTCTCCGGACTGAATGAGTGCGAGGACCCGTCGAGGTGTGAGCGGAATGTCACTCCTTTCTCATTCACTTTGCGCAGCTCATTGAGGCTGAAAACCTGGAAGCCGCCGGAGTCCGTGAGAATCGGGCGTGGCCAGGCCATGAAGCGATGTAGGCCGCCCAAGCGCCTTATTTGCTCTACCCCAGGCCGTAGGTAGAGGTGGTAGGTGTTGCCCAGCAGGATTTGTACATCGAGCTCTTCAAGAATGTCCTGTGAGACGCCTTTCACGGAGGCCAACGTTCCCACCGGCATGAATGCCGGAGTCTCGACTTCCCCATGCGGGGTAATCAGACGCCCGGCTCGTGCCGCTTCATATGTGGATTCAACCTGGAACCGCAAGGACAAGGACATGGTGGGATTGTAGCAACAGCAATTTATTTACGATTCTCGATTGCCGATTTTCGCTTTGTCGGACTTACACTTTCAATTCTACGAATTCGCCCACCAGTTTTGCGTCGTGGACTACTAGTCGGCCCACGCTTACGGGCAAACGAAATCGCCGCTGACCGGCGCTTCCGGGGTTGAAATAGAGCACACCATTCTTATTCTCCTGTTTGGGCACATGAGTATGGCCGCACACGACCGCAGCAAATCCCACGGCTTCGGGCTTCAAGTCCAGCTCCAGAAGATTGTGAATGACATAAATGGAAACGCCGCCAGCCTCGAGCACGGTAGAAACAGGAAGTTTCTTCGCCCATGGCCCGCGGTCCACGTTGCCGCGAACCGCCGTAACCGGCGCGAGTTTGGCCAACTGTTCCAGAATTATTGGCTCCTCGACGTCTCCGGCGTGAATAATGAAATCCGAGCCCCGCATCACCGCGACCGCCTCAGGACGCAATAAGCCGTGAGTATCCGATATCACGCCAATTTTTACCGTGTTCAGAATTGTCTTGGCCTGGAGCTCTGCCTTTATACCGGTTTTGCGTGAGCACGGCAGAAAGTCTTCCGTATCGGATCAGATTGCGTAGTCCCAGGCGACCCGCCTAGGTGGTTTCATTTCAGATCTTATCGCCCGGAGAGCAGTTTGGACAGGCGAGGTCGCCTGTCGCTACGTGAGCCGATGAGACTGTCGATTTTTTAGGTAGAGAAAAAGCATGGTGATACTACCTAGCAGAGGAACCGTCAGACCTACTCTCAGGCTGCCAAAACGGCTGGAGAGGGCGCCGACCAACCAAGGCACAGTCGCTCCTCCCAGGCTGGAAAGGGCGAACATCATTCCACCGATGCGGGAAGCCATTTCTCCGAACCATTGCGATAGCAGCGCGATATTGATGGGGAATACCGAAGCCAGCCCGAATCCCGCCACGCTCGCCCCCGCAACAACCAGCGCCATCGTGTTCGCAATCAACAGAACCAAGATGCCCAACGACGCGAGCACAAGACCGGCGCTGGCCAGCGTGGTTTCCCGCACATGACGCAGGATGAGGGGCGCCAAGGCGCGCCCCAACAGCAGCGCTCCCCAGAAAAACGAGGGAGTCAATGCCCAAAACGTGCCGGAACCCGCGTCGATGCGACGCGCGTAGGATGCGACCCAGCCACCGATGGAGCTTTCGGTTCCCACGTAGATGAAAAACAAGGCTCCCAGGACGGGCACGAAACGGCTTTGCCATATCTTTGTGTCGAGTGCAGGACGCTTCGGCGAACCTCCTTTTGCGTCGGCCGGCATGCGAATGGAACCCAGTGAGATTGCGACCAAAGCCAGGCACACTGTCATTCCGATCAAGAGCAGCGAAGTCCGCTGTGAGCGCTGCAGTGCCGCAACCACAAACGGACAGCCGACCGCGCCGATTCCCCAGGAAAAATTCAGCAAATTCAATGCTGCCGCTCGCCTGTCTGGATGTAATTTCGCGATCAGCAGATTCGCGGTTGGAATGGTGAGGCCTAATCCAAAACCATAGACGCAAACGGAAACCAGACCGAGGATCCAACTCGCATGGGCCAACACGCCTGCGCCCAGAGCCATAAATCCTAGACCAAATACCAGGGTTAAACGATAACCGTAACGTTGAACCAGCGCACTCGAAATCGCTACCCCAAGAATCGAGGTTGCGAACTGTGCGGTAAACAGATAGCCGGCTTGTGAATCGGAGAGCGCCCATCGCGCAGAAAATACGGGAAGCATCGGACCGAGCAGCGTCGTCATTACCCCAGTGAGGACGAAAGCGGCATGAACCAACATCGTTCCCGAAGGTGCCCGCACTAGCACTGGCGATGGAATTACACTGGTCATGTAGCATCAGATCGGACTTGGATATCCTATCCCTGAGTCCCACGATACGCAGATAAATCGGTTGCAGCAGTCTTGGGTCAGTAATTCGCCCGGGGCGCGCTATGATGAGAAGGGGTATGTTCAGCGGCAACTTTCGTCACGCAGTCTCCTCTGAGGCAAGGAATGATTAACGGCAAGCGCATCGCAGTCGTACTGCCGGCTTACAACGCGGAAAAAACCTTGGAGGCGACGGTGCACGAGTTGCCGGACCTGGTGGATATCCGCATTCTGGTAGACGATCACAGCTCGGACCGTACGGTTGAAATTGCCCACCAACTAAATCTGCAGTTATTTGTTCACGACCAGAACTACGGCTACGGCCGCAACCAGCAGACCTGCTATCGCGAAGCTTTAGCCGCTGGGGCGGACGTCGTAATCATGCTGCACCCGGATTACCAGTACACTCCGCTGCTAGTCACCGCGATGGCCAGTATGGTGGCTCACGACGTCTACGATGTCGTGCTGGGCTCGCGAATTATTGGAGGCCAGGCGCTTCGAGGCGGTATGCCGTTCTACAAATACGTCGCGAACCGCTTCCTCACCGCGTTCGAGAACCTGTTCCTGGGAGTCAAACTCTCGGAATACCACACCGGCTACCGCGCCTTCAGCGCACAGGTTTTGCTGGATCTTCCCCTGTTGGAGAATTCCGACGATTTTGTTTTCGACAACCAAATCCTCGCGCAATGCGTACATTTCGGGTTCCGCATCGGAGA
>MNDG01000022.1 GCA_001914815.1 Acidobacteriales bacterium 13_2_20CM_55_8 | reverse complement strand
AAGTTCACCGTCTTCGAGATTGCGCCGGAGATAAATGGCTGCGCCGCCGCCATCATCCGCAAATGCCCCATGTAGTGAATGGAGCGCGTTCCCTTGGACGGCTTGAACGAACAATCAAACACCGCCAAATGCTCATCTTCGATATACGGCGCGCCCTCGATCGTCCCGGTAGCGTCAATGTAGCTGACGATCTTGTCCGCCTGCTCGTGGTCGTACCCCAACTTGAACAACGCCGTAGGCACGGTGTTGTTCACAATCTTGATCATCCCCCCACCCACTAATTTCTTGTACTTGATCAACGCCAGATCCGGCTCAATTCCCGTAGTATCACAATCCATCATGAATCCTATAGTTCCGGTGGGCGCCAAAACTGTGACTTGGGAGTTGCGGTAGCCGTGTTTTTCACCGTGGGCTAGGGCTTCGTCCCAGGTTTGTTTGCTGGATTCGTAGAGGGAGGGGGGGACATTGTTTTTGTTGATGTTGTTGACGGAGGCGCGGTGCATGCGGATCACGTCTAGGAAGGGTTCGCGGTTGATGTACCAGCCGGGGCAGGCGCCTCCGGGCTCCTGGACAGGCGAGTCGCCTGTCGCTACGCGAGCAACACCTAGGTTGGTTTCAGCTAGGCCTTTTTTTGTCGGGTCGGTTGCTGGCACTAGCGGGGGACACTGCTCCGCAATTTTTGAGGATTGCAGGTACGCCTGGCCGCACATGATGGCGGTTACGCAGGCGGCGTAATCGCGTCCGGCGTCGGAGTCGTAGGGAAGGCCGGCTGCCATGAGTAACGCTCCTAAGTTGGCATAGCCAAGGCCGAGGGGACGATAGTCGTGGGAGTTCTTGCCGATCATTTCTGTTGGGTAGCCGGCGTTGTCCACGAGGATTTCCTGCGCGGTGATTAAGACATCGACGGCATGGCGATAGGCTTCGACATCGAAGGTGCCGTTGGGCGCGAACTTCAGAAGATTCAGGCTGGCCAGGTTGCAGGCGGAGTCGTCGAGGAACATGTATTCGCTGCAGGGATTGCTGGCATTGATGCGAGCTGTGTTCTTCGACGTGTGCCAGCGGTTGACGGTGGTATCGAACTGCATGCCGGGATCGCCGCAGCGCCAGGTGGCGTCGGAGATTTTGTAGAGCAGATCTTTGGCTTTGAAGGTCTGCATGGGGCGGCCGTCACGGATGGCGCGAGTGCTGAAGTCGGTGTCGCGGAGGACGGCGTACATGAAGTCGTCGGTGACGCGCACCGAATTGTTGGCGTTCTGGAAGAAGATGGACGAATATGCTTCGGAGTCGGGAGAAGAGCCGTCGTATCCGGCGGCGACCAGCGCGTGAGCTTTGGCTTCTTCTTTGGACTTGCACTCGATGAAATCGATGATATCGGGATGGTCGATGTTGAGGATGACCATCTTGGCGGCGCGGCGAGTCTTGCCACCGGACTTGATGACGCCGGCAAAGGCGTCGAAACCTTTCATGAAGCTTAGTGGGCCGCTGGCAGTGCCTCCGCCACTTAGGCCCTCGGTGGACGAACGCAGCGAGGAAAGATTGGTGCCAGTGCCTGATCCCCACTTGAACAACATGCCTTCCGTCTTGGCGAGCGTGAGGATGGAATCTAGCGAGTCTTTCACCGAATTAATAAAGCAAGCCGAGCACTGTGGAGTGCTGTAGCCGGTGACACCGAATTCGACGCGGGCGGCCGTGGGATTCCAGTGCCAGTTCTGGGCATCGGAATTGGGCTCGATGCGATCGCATCCGACGTTGAACCATACCGGTGAATTGAATGCCGCGTACTGACGAATCAGGATGTGAACCAGTTCATCGTGAAACGTTGCGCCGTCTTCCGCCGTGCGGAAGTAGCCTTGAGACAATCCCCAGTTGCGGATGGTTTCGGCAACGCGGGTTACCAGAGCCCGTACTCCCGATTCGCGCTCCGGCGTTCCCACCTGTCCGTGCAGGTACTTGCTGGCCACGATGTTGGTGGCGGTCATCGACCAGTCTTTGGGGACTTCGACGTCCTTCTGCTCGAAGATTATGGTGCCTTGGGCATCCGTAATCTGAGCCAACCGGCGCTCCCACTCCACTTCGTCATAGGGGGAGACACCGGGCTTGGTGAAGAAACGGCGGAAAGTCAGGCCAGCGGCCTTTTCGGCCTTCTTGCTGGGCGTGGTCGGACTCGCACTAACTGTGGTCTCGGCGGCTGGAATTCCTTTTTCACGTACTTCCGACATCGAATGTTCTCCTGCGGATTCGATGATCCACTTGTTCGATCGGTGATCTCTCTGACTCTCCAGTATCGCTCAAAAACCAGACGGGAGCGGGGCTGGAGGGCCAATATTGGACTGCGATAATTCTTTCTGTTCCATTTCGGCTGACTGCGTCGGCAAGTCGGAGGCGACTCCTGAAACGGTTTCAGCAGATGAAGCCAGCCACTGCTGCAAGGCGGAGTGCGCAGAACGACGCTGGACAACATCTTCAATTACTGCATAGCGGACGAAGCAGCGTCCGCCTGCGAAGCGCTCGCGATCGGGGACGCCTAGTAAGAACAGCCGGCCTAACGTCATGCCCAAGTCTTCCGTCTCGGAGATTCGAAACAAGGCCAGCATGCGCTTGCCTCCGGTGACCGGAAGCTCGCCGGGGGCGATTACCTCCTGGCCGAAAGCGTACAGCCCGGGTTTGCTCGGGATCAGCAAGGTGCTGAAGCTGCTTTCGCAGCGGAGCCACCTCGACCATTGCAGGCGCCGGTGGTCTAAGGGGGTCTCGACGCCGTTACGTGCTAGCGACTCGGATACGAGGCGGGATAGACCTTCCATCAAAATCTCCTCGAAGAGAGGCAGGGCTAAAGCCCCTTTCGTTCATGCCACTTACGCGGCCCTGAAGGGCCGCTCTTCCACGGCGCTGCGGAGGACGGGGGTACCCTCCCTAAATATTCTTTACACGCTCACGAGCCCCAAAAAGGCTCTTCCACATCAAAAGTTGTCGTTCCCCGAGGGAGACATCTAGTGAAACCGAGCCGGGGAACGGCCACCGCACAGCCAACCCGCCCAGCTGGAGGACGGTACAACGTTGGCGGGGCGGCGCGGGGTCCACCTCCACCGTGGCGTCCGCCCCTGTTTTTCACCCTGACCGCGCCACCGTTTCCGGAGGCGTTTACAGCCCTATGGGATGCAGTTTTTCCACAGTGACAGAGCAGTCATGCCTGACTTGAGGGTCGTGACGGAGCTTCGAGTTCGGATAGCCGCAAGTCGCGCCCTCGCCTCCATGGCCACTTTTTGTCGGCGGGAGCGATAGCTACGTAGACATCTTCAAAAATTGCGCGAGCGGCGATGCGGCGTGTTCCGTCGGAGGATTCGACCAGATAATCGCCTTTTTGACCGCAATGTTCGCGCCCGAGAGCGTCCACGAACACGAGCGGCTCGGAAAGTTGTTTGGCCTTGATAAGAAAGCGCGTGCGATAAATGTGCCACTCACTGCCGGTCTTCACTTGCTTCCACCTTTGGGGGAGGTGGTTTGGGAATCGATTGACGATTTTCGATTTACGATTTTTTAAGTGATCAAGTACTTCCGGCTGGTTTTTGCCTCACGCGTGAGCAGGAATGTACGCGTGGAATTGGTCGCGGTCAATTCCATAAGTTTGGTGCATGAGAGAAAAGTTAGTCACAAATTTTCGTGGATCGCAGGGATGGAGAAAGTGTTGAGTAAGTCGGGTTAACTCTCATCATCACGCCGCTTTTCTCGTGGAGGAGTCGTTACAGGAGGAATCTGTTAGACTCGCCAGCCGTAATTTCCACACTGGGCGCACAGGAAATGCAGAAAAGGCGGGTGGTGATTAAGAGGCTAGGTCCTGAATTCTAGTTCTCAGTTCCTAGTTCCTAGTCTTTAAAATCTCGGCGGCGGCGCGTTTGCCGCTGGCGATTGCGCCATGGACTGTTCCATGATGACCAGACACATCCGTCGCCTCGCCAGCAAAAAACAAATTGCTGTTCAGTGGCGCGGCCAAATCAAGTTGGGCGCGATCACCGCCGACTTTGACATAACTGTAGGCGCCACGCGAGAACGGATCGGTCTGCCAGTCGTGGGTGTAGCTGGCTTCCAGTAAGTCTTCCAATTCCTGCCTGCCAATTCTTAGCAACTTTCCCAGCGTCTCTAAACCTTTTTCAATCACGAAAGCTTCGCTCTGGCCGGAGAGGCGCTCGCCACAATAAAACGGGGCCCAACCGGTGATGACCGGCCACTTCTCGGGCAAGGCTGTCCACCAAGTCGGGAACCAGTCTTCCTGAGAAAGGAGAAATTGCATCCGGGAGAGGGTTTTTGATTTCGTGCTATGCGATGGCCGCAGCTTTTCCCAAAAGCGCTGGCGAAAGCGGAGGGTCAGACGGATAACTTTGCCCATAGCGAGCTGATCGAGCGCCTGCAGCTTGGCGGGCGGGAGTTCGGGAATGAAACGTAATGCCCCTTTGTCATCCGGATTGGCTTGCAACACACCCAGAGGCAAGGTTATGAGCACCTGCGGAGCCGCGAATGTGAAAACTTCGTTTGCTTCATCCAGGGCTGTGACCTGCACGTCGGCCTGGTCCCAGCTTACGCTTTGGGCACGGGTACTGATTTCGATCGAGACATCTGCTTCGTCTAATTGCCGGCGAAAGATTTCTATCAGAGCCTGATATCCCCCTTTCATTCGGAAAGGGCGATCTCCGTCGATCTTTTCATCAGCGCGCATGCCACGCACCAGGGAATGAACACTGATCAGGGCAGGATCGGCGGCGTGGAAACCTTTGACATAACTTCGCGCCCAGGCCTTGGCGTCTTGCAGCTTCGGATCGTTATCAGAATTCGGGCAGCAGCGCTCGAGAAACTCCAGGAAAGACTGATCGGGCCCGTGGTCGTCCATTTCTTCCAGGATTTGGTCAACCTTGGAAAGGAAGTCACACTGGCAGAGTTTCCCTTCCTGGGCACACCATTGTTCTCCCTTCAGTTTGCGTGCGCGGATGTGCTGCTTTCGCAACAATTTCCATATTTCGGGAGGCCGTCCGTGGATAAATTCGGCCCCAAGTTCGACTGGCGCATGGCAGACCGGATCATGCTTAGTAAAGATGCGTCCGCCTATGCGGTCGCGGGCTTCCAGGATCGTGACTTTGAGTCCCGCCTGGGCAAGCTCCACCGCGGCTGACAGTCCGGCGGCGCCTGCGCCGAGAATAATAATGTCGGGATTATTGGGCATGACGTCAACACGCTCGAAGCCCCAGCACGATGTGGTCGCGCTGGGGCTGGTTGAAGAACGAAGGCCGAGCTTCGCTCGGCCTCGCAGGCGAGTCGCAGGCGGCTAACGTGGACCTTGGTCGTTTAACGGCTAGCCAGGGCGGGCTCGAGGTGGCCTGACTTCAAAGCCTCGTACCGTTTGTTGATCTCTTCCCAGTTGACCACGTTCCACCACGCGGCCAGGTACTCCGGACGGCGGTTGTTATATTTGAGGTAGTACGCGTGCTCCCATACATCGTTCCCGAAAATGGGGAAAAGGCCTTGGGAGATCGGGGTGTCCTGATTAGGCGTGGTGACGATCTGCACATCGCCGCTGGGTTTACCAGCCAGCCATACCCATCCGCTGCCGAATTGCTTAGCGCCAGCTTCGTTAAATTTGGTCTGGAAGTCCTTAAAGTTGCCAAAGGCTTTCTTGATCACCTCGCCGATAGGGCCGCTGGGATCACCACCGCCTTTGGGCTTCATGATTTTCCAGTACATGCTGTGATTCACGTGGCCGCCACCATTGTTGCGTACGGTAGCCCGGATATCTTCCGGGATCGTATTCAAATCCCGTAGCAGGTCTTCGGGGCTTTTTGACTGGAGATTAGGATATTTTTCCAGCGCCGCGTTTAGGTTCTTGACATAGGTCCCATGATGCATGTCGTGATGCAATTTCATGGTCTGAGTATCGATGACGGGTTCGAGAGCGGAATAGTCGTAAGGTAGAGGGGGTAGTTGATGTGCCATGATTAGTCCTCCTGCCGCTTGAGATGATGAAACCACGGCCAGGGATTCACGTTGGAAGAAATCAAATTGAGCTGCTCTGTCCAGAGCCGCAGCTTGATTTCGAGGTGAGATGTTGTCTGTGCTGGTACATAATTGTTCCGGCATTGAGCCTGCGCGCGGGTTCGAGGACAATCAGCACATGCAGGACTATCTGCAATGCTCTTAGTAAGGAGCGTGGAGTTTACCCATTGTCGAGAAAAATGAAGGGTTAGATTCCAAATGAGTGGGAGCGCACCCAATCCGCCGGCAAGTTCTTCAAGACGTTTCCAGCGTCATCCCCTGGACATTCGTATCTCCATCCAGGTCTTTCGCGACGGCGAAACAATTTCTCTGTGGGGACGTTCGAGTGAACTGGGCGAGGATGGGATCGGTGGAACTGTTACTGCGGAACTGGAGCCGGGCGAGGTAGTGTCCATGGAACTTTCACTTCCATTGACTCCCTTCCCAATCAAGTGCCGGGCCTTGGTTCGCTACCGGGATGGGTTGCGGCATGGGTTCGAGTTTCTCGCTCTCAGCCCCCAACAGCGGGAAGCGATTCGCAAGCTTTGTCAGGCACTACCGCCGGGCGTCTGATTTTCCTGGCAATATTTTCCGTTTCTATTCTAAATAGAATTACCTCGGTAACTTTCAGGTACTCCGCTGGCGAACTAACATCCCGATTTAGCTCTGGTTAAATGGGGAGGAACGGGATGGGTGACAAGATCACCCGGCCAGCGAAGCCGGCTGAGCTGCAGCGCGCCAAATTTTTGCAGCAAGCCCTGCAGCGGCGCACTCCTGCTCTTTCCCTTCCCGAAGATGCCATCACAGTGAATCCCGCGGCAATTCCTTCTTTCTTATCCGACAGCTCCGAGGTTCAAAAAGCCTATCTCGATCAGTTGGTGGAGTGCGCGCCCGAGGCGATCAGCATCCTGGATGGGCAGTACCGAATCAGAGGCATCAATGGCGAGTTCACGCGCCTGTTTGGCTTTCTTCCCGGTGAGGCCGTGGGACGCCGCATTGAGACGCTTATCGTGCCGCCGGATCGCAATGCGGAAACTCAGTGGCTGGGAGAGATTCTCGATCAAGGAGAGAAAGTAAAACTCGAGACCAAGCGACGGCGAAAAGATGGCACGCTGGTAGATGTCTTCCTGTCGGGTGCGCCAGTCATTATCAGCGGGAAGCAGGTCGCGGTTTATGTTCTTTATCGCGATATGTCGGAGCAAAAGCGTGCGGAATCGCTTAGCTCTGCCCTCTATCGCATCGCGGAAAAGACCAGTTCTGCCAAAGATCTGCAACAGTTCTACGCTGCAATTCACGGAATTGTCGGTGAATTGATGTATGCCCGAAACTTCTATATCGCTCTCTACGACCCTGCAAGCTGCTTGCTCAGCTTTCCTTATTTTGTGGATGAAGAGGATCCGACGCCTGCGCCCAAGAAGTTAGGCCGCGGATTGACCGAGTATGTGCTGCGCACGGGTGAGCCGTTGCTGTGTACTCAGGAAGTTTTCGATGTCCTGGTGAAACAGGATGAGGTGGAATTGATTGGCGCCCCATCGCTCGATTGGCTGGGAGTCCCGCTTAAGGCAGGGAGCACCACATTCGGGGTGCTGGTGGTCCAGAGCTACACCGACCATGTGCGTTACCGCGAGAAGGATAAGGATATTCTCACCTTCGTCTCGCACCAACTGGCGAGTGCCATTGAACATAAGCGCAGCGAAGAAGCTCTGCGGCGGTCGGAAGCACGGTACCGCTCGCTGGTGCAAAGCGCGGTTTACGGAATTTACCGTTCCAACTTGGAAGGCAAGTTTCTGGATGTGAATCCTGCTCTGGTGGCAATGCTGGGACGTAACTCAGCCGAAGAGGTGCTGTGCCTGGATCCCAAGGTTGATGTCTTTGTGGATGCGAAAGAGCAATCACGGCTGATGGTTGAGTTTCGCCGCGGTGTCCGCCTCGACAACGTGGAAGTGCGCTGGAAACGCCAGGATGGAAAAGCCATCACAGTGCGCCTGAGCGGGCGCGCGGTCAAGGGGGAGACCGGCGACGTCGTGGAAGTAATTGCCGAAGACGTGACCGAGCGCCGGGTGCTGGAGGATCAGTTTCGTCAGGCGCAGAAAATGGAAGCTGTGGGACGTCTGGCCGGTGGCGTGGCTCACGACTTCAATAATCTTTTGATGGTGATCAGCGGCTACACCGAAGTTCTGATGGAGCATACGGCGCAGGATCATGCGCTGCATCCCAAGATTGCAGCCATTCAACAGGCTTCGGACCGGGCAACCACGCTTACCCGGCAATTGCTGGCTTTCAGCCGCAAACAATTGCTGGAGCTGAAGGTTGTGGACGTGAACGCTATTGTGAAGGACATCGAACGCCTGCTGCGTCCGTTGATTGGAGAAAATATCGAACTGGTTACGCGTTTAGCTGGCGACCTGGGACGGACTCGCGCGGATGCGGGACAAATAGAGCAAGTCATCATGAACCTGGTGGTCAATTCCAAGGATGCCATGCCGAACGGCGGGAAAATCACCATCCTAACTGCAAATGAGACTCTGGACGACGATTTACAGCGCGAATGCAGCTACATTCAGCCGGGACCGTATGTCATGCTCTCGATTGAAGACAACGGTCACGGCATGGATAAAGAAACTCAATCACGAATTTTTGAGCCTTTCTTCACCACGAAAGAAAAAGGAAAAGGCACCGGATTGGGGCTGTCCACCGTGTACGGCATTATCAAGCAGAGTGGAGGCTACGTTCTTGCCCAGAGCGAAGTCGGCCGAGGCACTACTTTCCGCATCTACCTGCCGCGCGTGGAAGAGCCGGCGGAAAACGCCAGCGTGACGCGTGCCTCGCAATCGGCAACCGGCGGTTCTGAAACTGTGCTTCTGGTGGAAGACGAGGAATCGGTACGACAACTGGTGCGCGAAACTCTGGAAGCCAAGGGATATAAGGTTCTGGAAGCTGATCACGGGGCTGCCGCGCTGCGAATCGCTTCTGATTATCATGGGCCGATTGATATGCTGATCACTGACGTCGTTATGCCGGGGATGAGCGGGCGGGAATTGTCGGAGCAGCTCTCGGCATCGGATCCGGATATAAAAATCTTGTATCTTTCCGGTTACACTGAGGATGCGGTCGTGCATCAAGGCGTGCTGGAGCCGGGGACGTCATTTCTGCAGAAACCCTTCACTCTGCAAGCGCTGGCACGGAAAGTGCGCGAAGTGCTCGGCAGCGCGCGCGGGTAAATCCCTTACAATCAATAACGGTCGGCACGCCACATCCAGAAGGTGCAACTTTTCCTTATAATCTGCGTCTTATTTGACAGACAATCATTCAGGCCTTAATCCACTCTGGATTACGCGTACGTCGTGAGAGGACTGCTTTCATGTTGATCAAAAAGCCCGCGGATATTCCGTCTTCCGAGATCACTCCTAAAAGTCTTTATCTGAATCGCCGCAAGTTTCTGGCCGGAACAGTGATTAGCGGAGCGGCGTCGGTTGCCGGGATGAGCCTGGGCGAGCTCGCAGAGCCCATGACTGTGCAGGCCAATACGAAAGTCGAGGGCATTCAAGAGAGTTCATTCTCGACCACGGAGAAGATCACGCCATTGAAGGACGTCTCCAATTACAACAATTATTACGAATTCTCCACTGACAAGTACGAGCCTGCCAAATTAGCCAAGGACTTCAAGACGCGGCCTTGGACTGTCACCATCGATGGGCAAGTGAAAAAGAAGCAGGTGCTCGATGTAGACGCCATCATGAAGATGGCTACGCCCGAGGAGCGGATTTACCGTCATCGCTGTGTTGAAGGCTGGTCGATTGTGGTGCCTTGGGTGGGATTCTCATTGAGTGAGTTGATCAACAAGGTCGACCCCATGCCTAAAGCCAAGTTTATTGAGTTCACCACGGTTCTAGATCCCAACCACATGCCGGGGCAGCGGACGGGAGTGCTGGAATGGCCTTACGTCGAGGGATTGCGTATGGATGAAGCCATGCATCCGCTGGCTCTCTTGTGCTTTGGGATGTATGGAGAATCGCTGCCCAATCAGGATGGCGCGCCGTTGCGCATTGTCGTGCCCTGGAAATATGGCTTCAAGAGTGCGAAGGCGATTGTGCGTATTCACTTCACTGACAAGCAGCCGATCAACACGTGGAACAAGTCTGCGCCTAACGAATACGGGTTTTATTCCAATGTGAATCCGAACGTGGATCATCCGCGCTGGAGCCAGGCGAAGGAGCGCAGATTGGGTGAGTTCTTTAAGCGTCCTACTCTGATGTTCAATGGATACGATCAGGTAGCGAGTCTTTATAGCGGGATGGATCTGAAAAAGAATTTCTAGGGCTAACCTCGGGGGCTAAAGCCCGTCGAGTTTGGGACGCTTACGCGGCCCCGAAGGGCCGCTCTTCCACGTCACTGCGGAATGTAAGTTTGGTCGTCGGGCGTTGGCCAAACCCAAACAGCTTCGGTCCCGGGCTAAGGACCAACGACGAACGAGCAACGATCAACGACGAACCACCAATTTCAATGATCCGATGGTTTAAACCGATAGTCTTTCTGGCCTGCCTGGGGCCGCTGGCGCGGCTGGGATGGAAGGCTTACAACCAGGCATTGGGCGCCAACCCGATCGAAGTGATCACCCACTCCACCGGAGATTGGATCCTGATCTTCCTCCTGATCACACTTGCAGTCACGCCAGTGCGCAAGCTGACTGGTCAACTCTGGCTGATTCGCTATCGCCGTATGTTCGGGCTGTTCGCCTTTTTCTATGCGACGCTGCACTTCCTCACCTACATCTGGCTGGATAAGTTTTTCGACATCCACGAAATGCTGACGGATATTGCCAAACGACGCTTCATTACCGTGGGGTTCACCGGATTCGTGCTGCTGATTCCACTGGCGCTCACCTCCACCAGAGGCTGGATTCGCCGTCTCGGCGGCAAAAGGTGGCAGGCACTGCATCGCTTAATTTATTTCAGCGCGATTGCAGGGGTGATCCACTATCTATGGCTGGTGAAAGCGGATATTCGCAAGCCGCTGCAGTATGCTTTTGTGCTCGGAGTGCTGCTCACTTATCGGATAGTGGTATGGACGCTACCGAAAATCCGGGCGAAGAAGTCTGCCGCGCTCTCTCCCCAGACTTAGAAGCAAAGGCTTCGATGCTACTCCTTCAAAGGAAATAATTTAATATTGCGGAAGAACAGTTCGGCCCCTTCGGATTGAAACAGGATCTTCCCCTTGGATGGAAAAGCTTCTGAGCCTTCATTCACCAGTTTTCCATTGACGAAGTGCCGGACGCGGTCTCCTTGAGCCACCAACTCCAAGAGATTCCACTGGCCGTGAGGCTTCTCCACCTCCCCAATGGGATCGCGGTATCCGGTCACGTCTTTCGAGGGGCCTTTTCCGATGCGGTCGACTTTGACGGCACTGCCGGGAGGGCCGGTCGCTCTTGTGCCACGGGCGGTCACGGCGCCTCCATCGGTCAGCCAAAAATCTCCCGTCCCGCCTTCGAGGATCTGGAATTCGATGGAGGTTGGCCAAACCTTTTGAGGGCCAGTTACATGATAGAGAATTCCACTGTCGCGCGCCTGGCCGTGGCGTGGCTCGTAGGTGCCTTCACCCCACTTGAACTCCGCGCGCAGATAATAGTTGGCGAATTCCTGCTTGGTGATGATGTAGCCGAATTCCTTTCCGGAAACATGAATAACACCTTTCTCCACCCGGAACACCTGGTCGGGATCATGATTCAATCCCTGAGACTTCAGAAAAGTATCGAGGTTTTCGAGATTGACGCCCTTAAATAAAACGATGGGCGAGTGATGTGGCGGGATGTCGCTGTTGGCGGCGAAGGATGCCGTCGCAACAATCAAGGAGCCAAGCAGGCGAGCGCAGTAATGCATTGGGATACGCATCGGGCAAAGATAGCAGAGGTAACGGTCGGATCGATCAAAAGATCGTTCAGGGTCTTAGCGGCATAAGACCACTCGGGGGCTAAAGCCCCGATGAGTTGAGACGGCTTACGCGGCCCTGAAGGGCTGCTCTTCCACGTCACCGCACCCGTAAAGGTGCTCGTGCACGTCACCGCACAATGTAAAGGGCGTCCATCAACGTCACTGCAGAACATAAGGGCGCTCTTCTCCACGCCGCTGCGGAATCGCGACGTGCATCCGGGTCAGTGCGGAATGGCGTGGCCCTGGAGCTCGTGATTGAAAGAAAGGCTCTGCACTTACCAGTTCCTGCGTCGTTTTGGGCAATCTGACCGCTGTTCGTATGTAACTGTCACGGAACGGACTTCCTCTGTACTTAGTGCGGCAACGACAGCCCAGTGGGTCAAGGTTTGCCCAAAACTTAGCTGAGTAATACGCTTTCTCACCACCGTCGCTTGCATCCTTATCATTGACACGTGCCATAGAATGTAGCTGTTTGTTAGGTTCTATCCTCACCAAACAGAATCGTCGCAGGAGACCGGCCGTGTCATTTCGTCGTGGGCTTGTAATTTCCCTCGCACCAATAGTTGTTTTGACTATCGCCTCTTATCGCTCGCCGCGGGTCAACGCGGCCGCTGGATTCCAGCCAGTCTCGGCGGCAGAACTGAAGATCACGCGGGAGCCTCTTGCTCCGGGAGCGCCTGCAATCATACTGTTTCGCCAAGTGGATCGGGATGATAGAGGGGAGACAGCCCACGAAGACAATTACTTTCGTATCAAGATTCTGACAGAAGAAGGCCGGAAGTATGGCGACATAGAAATCCCCTTTTATAAAGGAAACGGAAACAACGTTACTGCTTTGAGAGGGCGGACGATAAGGCCCGACGGCTCAATTGCCAATTTCGAAGGGAAGGTTTTCGAAAAAGCCATTGTCAAGGCGAAGGGACTGAAGTACATGGCGAAAACCTTCACCCTTCCCGACGTGCAAGTGGGCAGCATTATCGAGTATTACTACACCTACGACTTAAGCGAGCATTACATTTACGACTCGCACTGGATCCTAAGCGATGAGCTATTCACAAGAAAGGCCAATTTTTCCTTGAAACCGTATGCCTCGTCGTACGCTCCCATAGGTATCCGTTGGAGCTGGCAGATGTTGCCCGCGGGTACAGTCCCACCAAAGGAGGGAGGCGACAACGTTATCCGGCTGGAAGCAGCCAATATTCCTGCCTTCCAGACGGAAGACTTTATGCCGCCGGAAAATGAGCTAAAGTCGCGGGTTGACTTTACCTACCACGAGAGCGAAGGCACGCAGACGCCGGAGAAGTTCTGGAAAGAGACCGGAAAGAAAATGAACGACGAGTTAGAGAGTTTTGTGGGGAAACGAAAAGCCATGGAGCAGGCCGTGGCACAAATCATTTCCCCCAATGACTCTGACGAAGAGAAGCTGCAGAAGATATACGCACGCGTACAGCAGATTCGCAACACATCTTTCGAAGTTCGGAAAACCCAGCAGGAAGAGAAGCGCGCGAAAGAAAAGGATCTTAACAATGTCGAAGAAGTATGGAAACGAGGGTACGGTAACGGTGCGCAGCTGACCTGGCTGTATCTGGCGCTGGTCCGCGCTGCGGGATTTGAAGCGTACGGGGTGTGGGCTTCGGAGCGGCGCAATTACTTCTTCAATCCCCAGCAGATGGATCGCTATAAATTGGATGAGAACGTTGTTCTGGTTAAGCTCAAAGGTGTGGATATTTATTGTGATCCGGGAGGAGCATTCACACCTTTCAAATTGCTGACCTGGTCGGAAACAGGGGTGCAGGGGTTGCGACTGGATAAAGATGGCGGAAGCTGGGTACGCACGATGATTCCGCCTAGCTCGGAGTCCCGCATCGAGCGCAAAGCGGACTTGAAGTTGTCCGACACCGGCGACCTTGAAGGAAATCTCACAGTCACTTTTACCGGCTTGGAGGCTCTGTCGAGACGAGTGGAAGAGCGAAACGTGGANNNCCCTGCCGCAAGCGACGTAGATTTGAAGAATAAGCCAGACTGGAATAGTTCCGCAGTTCCTCTGGTGGCGCAATTTGCGCTGAAAATTCCGGGCTGGGCTTCCGGGGCGGGGCGGCGGGCGCTCGTTCCCGTCGGACTCTTCAGCGCGACGGAGCACCACCTGTTTGATCACGCGGTGCGCGTCCACCCCATCTATTTTGAGTTTCCCTTCCAGAAAGTAGATGACATAACCATCGAACTTCCTGCCGGTTGGCAAACTACCAGCTTGCCAGCAGCACAAAATGTCGATGCGAAGGTTGTGGTCTACAGCTTGAAAGTGGAGAACGACAAGAACAAACTGCACTTGACTCGGAAGTTGGCAGTCGATCTTCTTCTCGCGGAAGCAAAGTACTACTCTTCGTTGCGCAGCTTCTTCCAATCGGTGAGGACGGGGGATGAGGAACAAATTGTTCTACAGCCAGGTACGACGGTCAGTGTCAACTAGCCGGCAGATTGCGCCGGTCCTGTTTGGGATCGCGGTGTGCCTGCTGGGGTTTGCTGCTCCCGCGGTATGCGGCGATGCGCCCCAGTGGATGCACGCGCTGGTTAACCTGCCCTTGCCCGGGCACGACGAGAAGACAGACGCCGTAATGCTGTATTCAGAACAGGATCTCACCGTCGTCTCTACCGACAAGATTAAGAAGACTGTCCGTGTGGCGTACAAGATTCTGCGGCCTGGCGGACGCGAGTACGGATTGGTGGCAGTTCCGTTTAATTCCAATGCGAAAATCAGCAGCTTGCGCGGGTGGTGCATTCCTGCTCAGGGAAAGGATTATGAGGTAAAGGACAAGGAAGCAGTGGAAATCTCCCTGCCCAAGATTGAGGGCAGCGAGTTGATTTCCGATGTAAAGGAGAAGCTTCTCCGGATACCGGCGTCGGACCCCGGCAACATTGTCGGCTACCAATACGAGGTAGAAGAGCATCCCCTGGTTCTGCAGGAAATCTGGGATTTCCAGAAAGAGATCCCAGTGCGGGAAAGCCATTACTCCCTGCAACTGCCGGCGGGCTGGGAATACAAGTCGTCGTGGCTGAATTATCCTGCGGCAAAACCGGCCGAAGCCGGAAGCAACCAGTGGCAATGGGTTGTAAATGACCTGAAAGAGATCCGCGAGGAAGATGACATGCCTCCAATGAGCGGCCTGCAGGGGCAGATGGTCATCTCCTTCTTTCCGCCTGGGGGGCCAGCCACGAATGGGTTCTCCAGCTGGCAAGAGATGGGAAATTGGTACCGGAATCTGACCAGTGGGCGCCGTGACGCTTCCGCCGAGATCAAGCAGAAGGTCACCGCGTTGACCGCATCGGCGCCAACGACTCTGGACAAGATCAGAGTTCTTGCTCGGTTCGTTCAGCAGGACATCCGTTACGTCGCGATTGAGCTGGGGATTGGGGGCTGGCAACCCCATCCGGCTGCGGATGTGTTTACTTTCCGCTACGGAGATTGTAAGGACAAGGCGACCCTTTTGGGCTCGATGCTGCATGAGATCGGCGTCGATTCTTACTATGTGGCGATCAATACGCAGCGTGGATCCATTACATCCGAAACGCCCGCTTATCAAGCCTTCAACCACGTGATTATTGCCATCAAGTTGCCGCCAGGTGTGAGCGACCCTTCACTGATCGCCACCATGCAACATCCGAGGCTGGGGAAAATCCTCTTTTTTGACCCGACGAATGAATTCACTCCCTTGGGCCAGATCGGAGGATACTTGCAGTCCAATTACGGATTGCTGGTAACGCCGGACGGCGGCGAATTGGTTGAGCTTTTGAAACAGCCGGCAACGATGAACAGCATCCGGCGTACGGCTAAATTGACTTTGGACCCCAGCGGCAAGTTACAGGGCGATGTCGAAGAGATACGGGTTGGGGACCGGGCCTGGTCGCAACGATGGGCGCTGCGCACGGTTACAAAAGACATTGACAGGATCAAGCCAATCGAGAGTCTGCTGGCAGGTTCAGTCCCGAATTTTCGTATCACGAAGGCGAGTGTGATCAATTTCCAGCAGACCGATCAGCCTTTCGGATTCAATTACTCCTTCGAGGCGGAGAATTATGCAAAAAACGCGGGCAATTTACTGCTGGTACGCCCGCGAGTTCTCGGAAGTAAGTCCAAGGGACTAATGGAGACAAAAGAGCCACGGAGGTTCGCTGTCGAATTCGAGGGACCGGTGCGGGATACGGACAAATTTGAAATTACTATGCCGCCTGGCTACGAAGTGGATGATTTGCCCCCGCCGGTTGACGCAGACTACAGCTTCGCGAGCTATCATTCCAAAACGGAAGTGACCGGCAATGTGATTGGTTATACCCGAACGTTTGAAGTCAAAGAGCTGAGCGTGCCGGTAGGCAAGGCGGAGGAACTCAAGAAATTTTATCGGATCATTGCCGGTGACGAGCGGAATACGGTCGTTCTGAAACCTTCGAAGTAATAGCAGAGATGCGTCCGGCAATCGGGTTACGCGGCTTCGCGTTGTTTCGACGTGTAGGCCTTCAGCGATTCCTTCAATTGCTTCTCCAAAATTCCGTTCACTGCGCGGAGGTCGGGAATCAAGTGACTGACATTCAGGTATAAGAGGTTGTTCTGGACAATCTCATAGATAGCATCATCCACCGCACAAGCGTCTTCCACCATCATGGGAATGGAATAACCTTGCTTGCGGCGCAGTTTCCCGTGTTGAGCGGCGGCGCTCAAGATGTCTTCAGTGATCTTGCCATGATTCGATTCCAGGCTGTCTGCGATCGCCCCCAGCATCTTCGGAATGTGATCTACCCGTCGGCTATCGGATAATCGAAGCCGTTCCAGCTGGGGATCCGCTTTCATTTTTTCTAATACTTTGCTGGCGATTTCCTCGATGTTCTCGCGCAGGAAGATAGCGACCCGCTTGGGCGGCAATGTCTGGCGCGGCTTACGGTCCTTGAGCTTGTCTTCGATGGAACCAACAAGGCTTTTGATATTGGCAGGCTTGACCAGGTAGTCATCCACTTGACTACGGATCGCCTCCAACGCAGTTTCGAATACGGGATAGCCGGTCAAAATGAAAGTGACACAGTCCGGCTGCGTGCGCCTCATAGCGCTTACGACCGTAAAACCATCGCCGGGCTGGCCCACGTTGAGGTCGGCAATGAGCACGTCAAAACGGTCGCTGGCAATCCGGCTTAAGGCTTCACTTACCGTGGCAGCGACGTCTACCTGATATCCATATTTGCTTAAGACCGCCGACAACGTGATCCGGATAGCTTCTTCATCATCAACGAACAGAATGCGAACTCCGGCCATGCTGTCTCCTCGATGAGCGGCAACGTAAGATGCTGGCAGTTGCTAAAGAGTGGGATTCGACTAGGGGCAGATACATTTTTATCTGTAGGGAGAGTGGCCAGTGGTCAGTGGCCAGTGGCCAGTCTACAAATGCCTCTTGAGATCAAGAAAAATGGGGAAGCCGCGAAGCGGCGCGAGAATGCAGCCCACGGCGTAAGCCGTGGGTCTGCTACGAGGGAGGGATAGCCCCAACGGGGCGAAAGATTCTGGCTCATACATCTGCCAACATCCTGCTGCATATGTTTTTCCCCACGCAAGGCGTCCGCTCATCGAGCCGGCGTTCCGTGAAGATTTTGTTTCTGTCGCCCCTTCGGGGCTGGTCGGTTCTTGCTCGCCCACCAACGGCTGGCGCCGTGGGCTGCATTCTTGCGCCGCTTCGCGGCTCGGTTCCGTTCTCGCGGTCCAGGCAGTCAGGACTGAATCAACGTTGGCGTAAACAGCAGGGAAGCGTTTGGCAATTTGTGCTGGCCACTGGTCACCAGCCACTGACCACTAGCCACTGTCACTAGCCGCTAGCCTTGCAAGCACCCACTCCAAAGTCTTCTCTTGAAACTGGAAGCCGTAGCGCTGCCAGGGGGTGCCGGGGGATTCTTTGCGCACCACCTTGGCCCTGCCTACGTAGCGTTCGCCCGTGGCGCTCAGAAAGACTTCTATGGTTACGTCTTTGGCCAGCGACGCGGTGCAATTGCAGAGGAACCCGCCGGCACTGACGTTTTCGGTGGTCGTCAGTTCCTCAAAGGATTTTCCATTGCTGTCAGTTCCGCGGATTTTCAGGATGATCCGCATGCGGACACGGACATGCGCTCTGCGTTCCACGTTCTTGGTGTGAATTTCGGCAGCCATTCCCCTTTAATTTTATGAAGTCCACGGGCTTCTCGAAGTAAGCAGTTGCGCCCAGGTCTTCGCAGTGTTTTTTGTGAGTTATTCCGGCTTCTCCGCTAATCACGAAAATGGGAATGCGCGAGGTATAGCTCACGGAACGAAGACTTTGGCAGAGTTCGAATCCGGAGAACTTGGGCATCATCAGATCGAGGAAGATGGCCTCGGGTTTGTGTTCCAGGCCAGCCCTAAAGCTTGTTCTGGATTGGCGGTAATCGATGATTTCATAGCTATCCGACAAACGCGCCCGCAAAAGACCACGCATGGATTCGTCGTCGTCAACGATCAGGATTCTTTGCACGTCGGCTCTCCCGATTTTTGATTTAGGTGCAATACAGTGGGTGCTTCTTCAAGCCCTTTTGCCAAACCGCTATCCAGCGCCTGGCGGACTTTGGACACCAGACCGTCGCGGCTAAAAGGCTTTTGCAGAAAGAAACTGCCTTCCTCCAATGCGCCGTGAGAGCCGACAGCCTGTCCGGTGTAGCCGGACATGTAAAGAACCTTGATCAGTGGCCGTTTCTGAGTGAGCTGCCCTGCCAACACTCGTCCACTCATTCCCGGCATGACGACATCAGTCAGTAACAGTGGCAGAAGGCCGTCGTACTGGTTACTGATGGTGATCGCATCGGCACCACTCTTAGCCTCGAGAACAGTGTAGCCAGACAATTCCAACAGATTGCGAGTCAGAGTGCGCAAGGACGCCTCATCCTCCACCAGCAGGATGGTTTCATTGCCGCGAGATTTCAGCAGGTCAGTCTCCGGAGCCTTGTGAGAGTCGAGGGCATCGTGCACTCGGGGCAGATAAATCTTGAAAGTTGTACCTTCGCCCAACTCGCTATAGACGTCGATATAGCCGCCACTCTGCTTCACGATTCCATAGGCTGTTGCCAGCCCTAGTCCAGTCCCTTTGCCCTTCTCTTTGGTAGTGAAAAATGGCTCGAATATGTGGGCGTCTAAAGGCGAGGAGCTGGCGAGTGAGCGTGGCGGCGCGGCGGCCTGCCCCTAAAATTTCGTCAACACTGCCCCGCAGCGGATTGGTTGGCTGCAGCTTCTCTTGCAATATCTCGCTGTAACCGATAATTACTCCCAGCAGGTTATTGAAGTCGTGAGCGATCCCTCCGGAGAGCCGGCCAACGGCTTCCATTTTCTGGGCCTGGCGAAACTGTTCTTCCAGCCGCCTGCGTTCCGTAATATCGCGGTTTACGATGACCAATTTTTCAGTCCTCCATCAGCATTCCGAATGGTGCTGGCCGCTGGATTCCAGAAAGTGCCAACTGCCATCCTTGTGGCGCATACGGTATTCAATCCTGTGGCCCACGCCGAAAACCAGCGCTTCTTTGGCCGCTTCTTCGACTTGCGGCCGATCGTCGGGATGAACCTGATCCAGAGACGATGTGTTTTGAAGTTCTTCCGGCGTGTAACCCAGGATCTTCTGATAGGAGGGGCTGTTGTAGAGCCGGCGTCCGTCCGAATCCACGACCGCAATCATGTCAGCGGCATTTTCAGTGATCAGACGAAAAAGCTCTTCACGCTCCGCCATCTGTCGGCGAATGCGATAGATCTGAAGTTGCTGGTAAACGGTGTAGATATCGAACAGCAGCACCATACCGACCAGACCGCGCATGGCGTTGTTCACAGGGAGAGGGTCGGCAGCCTTATTCTGTGGGTGGAGAATGGGAACCAGAAAGGAAACGATGCCTAGAGTCAGCAATAGAGTGACAAGAATGGCTGAGGTCCAGAGCCACCATTCCCGCCGCTCAATTTTCCGGATGTGAGCATCCATCCCGCCTTTAGCGACGGCATACAGTGGAAGCTCTTTCGTTCGTGGAGATTTCATTGGTTCTGGTGATCTTGTCACGACAGGTTGGCAACAACGCGGATGTTGAAAAAGAAATCGCGTGTGACTTGTTCAGAACGGGAACTCTTTCCTTGGACGCCCGAAAGAGGACCAGCACATTCGACCCCACAGTACATGTCTATTAGTGTTTCGACTGGACGATAGTGATGTCCTCAGCACTACCGCGGGTTTTCACAACGAAACTTTCCCGTCTAGGCAAGGTTCCTCTGTGGGAACTTTTCGCTCACCTTTGTGTTACAAGATAAGAATAGGCATACCTTCATCTGCAAACACCCGTGATCTCAAAAAGCATACTGCGCCGAGCTGCGCCATAACTATGAGAACAATAGTCTTGCCAAAACTGTTTTTATTGTCTTGCCTCATTTCCCTGATGTTTAGTCTGGCTTGCGGATCAGGTACGAACCTCTTCAATCAGGGCAGCGGGAACTTTTCCAATGCAAGCCTGAAAGGCCAATACGCTTATCAATTGACGGGAGTCGATACTGCAGCAAATTTTCGAGAAGCAGGCGTGTTTACGGCAGATGGCAATGGCAACATCACCGGCGGCACCGACGATTTTTCCGAAGGCACGACGATCACTTCCGGTTCGAGTACTGGCGCCTACACGATTAGCAACGACGGTACTGGAGTTCTCGCAATCTCAATCTCGGACGGCCGAGCCCTCCAATTGGCAGTAACCCTGGTCAACTCCTCAAAAGTTTATTTGATGGTGACCCAGACTTTTGATTTTGCTAACGGAGCGGGCATCGCCAAAAAGCAGGACCCAGCCACCTTCGCCGCGCCTCCCAGCGGCACTTTCACTTTCCGCAACCACAATGTGAGTACGGCGCAGGGTTCTTCCGCGACGGTCGGCGTATTTACGGTTTCGGGTGGCACAGTTTCGGGCAGCGAGGACGTGAATCGTGCCGGCGTGCTGAGTTCTCCAACGTTTACTGGTTCGTTCAACTCCCCGGATACAAGCGGTCGCGGTACGGGAACCTTTACCGACAACGCGAATGTGACTTCGACGTTCATCTACTATGTGGTGGATACCAACAACCTGCGCTTCTTCTCCACCAATAACGGCGCACCCGGCCTGGGACGAGCGGAAACCCAAACCGGGGCGCCATTCGCGAACACGTCGCTAGCCGGCAGTTATGCTTTCGGCAGCAGTGGCGACGACAATTTCTCGGTTGCTGGCGCCAAGACGGTTGGCCGCTTTACGGCCGGTGGCGATGGCACAATCAGCGCAGGGGCCTACGACTCGGTCGAGGATGGAACTGTTTCTACTAACATAAGCTTCACCGGAACTTACAGCATGGCGTCGAATGGGCGGGCGACGGTCACGCTGAATCCATCCACTGGCACGATTCAGCAAATCTTCTGGATGGTCAGCCCATCGCGTGCTTTCTCCCTCACCAGCGATCCGAACAAAGTAGAAGACGGCACGCTCGATTTGCAGCAAGCAATTACTTTTTCGAATTCGACGATGAAGGGACAATTCGCAGTTCTTATGGATGGATTTGATCCTTTCGACTTCGTCGACCGTGTCGGCACATTGCAATGGGACGGCGCAGGCAATCTGACGCTGGATGAATTTATTAATCGTTCTGGAACGACTCAGACGCCGGGATTTATTACCGGAACCTACTCGATTGCGAGCAATGGGCGAGCCAGCGGCGCGATCAGCGGATTGTCCAATAACCTGGTTTTCTATCTGATTTCTGGCAGCGATGGTTACATCCTGCAGAATGATACTAGCACTGAGATCGACGGCGTCATGAGCAAGCAGCCTTAGCAACTTTTGATTAGTCGCCTTCGCCTTCCTGTAACTCGTAGGTGCGCCCTCTCGGAATCAAAATTTCTGTGTTGTCGCTCTCAAAAGGACCTATCACCAGACGATATGGCTTCGGTCGTGGGGGCCCAAAGAAGAGATGACCTTGCAGGCCAAGACTAGACTGGACGAACGCTGGCGATACTGACTTCGAACCAAAAGGTCCATTGAATACCAGCAGCACGAAATTCTGGAATGACTTCGAACGGTCTATCACGACGATCGCAAAATCGGTTGCAGCGCGAAATTGCTGGTGTCGTGCCAGCCATGTTGCCAGGATTTTCTGCTCTCGCGACGTCAGTGTGTGACCACCCCAACTGGGTGTGACTAGGACGAGGCAGATAAGGACTCCAAACGCGACTCGGCTGCTGAACATGATGTTAATAGTTTCACATCGACAATCGTAAGTCGAAACTCGTAAATGTTTACCCCACTTGCCATACTGTATCCAAAACCGTCCCGTCGACCCACTTCACCACAGCTACCGGACGATCTCCAAGCTGGGGCCGTGCCGGTTTGCCTCCGCAGATGCGCTCAACTTCGGCTTTGATGTCCTGGATGGGCCGAATCGGCAAACTTGAGCCTTTGACAGAATCCAACAAGTCTTGACGCAGCGGGTTGATAGCGATGCCACGCTCGGTTACGACCACGTCAATCAACTCGCCGGGGCCGGTGAGCGTGGTGACTTCATCCACAATCACGGGAATGCGATCGCGGAATGACGGCAACGCCAGAATGGTGCATCCGGCCGCCAGACAGTTTTGCCATCCCCCGATGCCGTGCAACAGACGGCCGTCGGAATGGGTAACGACATTGCCGTTGAAATTCACATCGACTTCGGTTGCGCCCAGGACCACGGCATCCACCATGGAAGCGAAATTTCCCTTGCCGTGGTAGTTGTAAGAAGTGAAGGGAGACGTCGGCACATGCCGAGGATCGCTGGCGATGGACTTCACAGCTTCGAGATCGAAGGTCTGCCCGTCGAGGATGTAATCGGTCAAGCCTTCCTGGAGCATTTCGACCAGGTAGCGCGTCGATCCTCCGCGCACGAAGCGGGCTTTCACTCCATCTTCTTTCATCATGCGCCGCAGGAAATCCACGAAGGCCAATGCGATTCCTCCGGCGCCTGCCTGAAACGAGAACCCGGTGCGCATGATTCCTGAATATCGAAGGAAGCGTGCGACCAATTCGGCGATTCGAAGACGGTCGGGAGAGCGCGTAATCTGCGTCGTACCGGAAACGATCTTCGCCGGATCGCCGATTGACTCGACTTCCACAACGTAGTCAACGTTGTTGCCTTGAATCTGCCAGGGAATGCAGGGGAATGGCACCAGGTTGTCGGTGACCACGATTACATTGTCGGCATAGATGGAATCGGCGAGTGCGAAGCCTAGTGATCCGCAGGCGGATTTGCCATGGGAACCGTCGGCGTTGCCGAAAAAATCTGCGGTGGGCGCGGCAATCACGGCGACATCTACGTGCACTTCTCCATCCTGGATTGCCTGCCAGCGTCCGCCGTGGGAGCGCAGCACGCCCATGCCGCGCATTTTGCCCTGAGTGCAGTAGTCGCCGAGTGGACCATTCATCGAGCCTTCGATGTGATGGATGACGCCTGACTCCATCAGCTCAATCGCGGCTTTTTGCGACGGGAAAGAGGCGCTGGGAAACCATGTGAGGTCCTTCACTCCCAATTTCGCCGCCACTTGTAACGCCATGAGAGCTACGCGGTCACCATCGCGCAGGTGATGATGGTTAGAGATCACCATGCCATCGCGCAGTCCGCACTTGCGCAGCGCAGTTTCGAGATCGGGAACGCGCTTGTCGCCGTTTTCGGGATAGTCTTTGCTGGAGCGCACCGCGGGCGCGGCTTTGCGGGCGCGCGGCTGATATTTTTCGACGCCAAGATAAGGAATCTGAGGCTTGCTGTTGACCATGGCCGGCACCATGCGTCCTGCGGCGTTTTGCGCCAGTTCCACGCGTTCAGTCATTTGGTTCCCGCGCAATCCTTCAGAATCCACGAACGGTCAAGAGCAAACCCCAGCGGCTAAAGCCCTCAACCTCGAACCGGCACGCGGCCCTGAAGGGCCGCTCTTCCACGTTACTGTTAAGGTCGCTCTTGTTATCCCTAATGCCGTTCCTGCACATCATTGTTAAGGCCGCTTGAGTGTGGCGCGGGCGCCCCCGCCCGCGAGCGGGCTACCAATTTGCGTGCCCGTTCCACCACCGGCGCATCAATCATCTTCGAGCCCAGGCTTACTACTCCAAGTCCACGTTGCTGCGCTTCCTCAAACGCGGCGACGATCTTCAACGCCTTCTCAATCTCCGCCTGCGACGGAGTAAACGCATCATGAATCACTGCGATCTGAGAAGGATGAATGCATCCCATGCCTTCGAATCCTAATTCCCGCGAACTCTCAGCACAGCGGCGCAAACCATCTACATTGCCCACGTCGCCGAACACCGAATCGATGGCCTGAACTCCCGCTGCTTTTGCGGCATTCACCACACGCGCGCGGGCATAGAGCGATTCGCGTCCTTCAGGCGTCTTGGTCACGCCCAGGTCGGCCGTGTAATCCTCGAGACCGATGGTTAACGCCACTACATTCGCAGTCGCGGTCGCGATAGTAAAAGCATTCTCAATAGCGAGTGCGGATTCCAGGATCGGCATCAGCCAGATGGGACGATCGATCTTGTGGCGGTGCTTCAGCTCGCTGATCATGCGATCCACTTCAGTGACTTGTTGCGGATGTTCTGTCTTCGGAATCAATACCAGGTCCGGCGCTTCCGAAATAATTTCCGCGAGATCCTCCAATCCCATAGGGAGCTGGTTGATGCGCACCATGCGCTCGCAGCCACTGAAATCGACAGCACGCAGCGTGTTACGAACCAGGATGCGGGCAGCATCTTTCTGCGCGGGATGAACTGAATCTTCGAGATCGAGAATGACTGCGTCCGGCCCATGCAGCCCGGCGTTGATGAAGTATTTCGGCTCGGTGCCGGGCAGATACAATCTCGACCTGCGCAGGCGGCCCCGTGCCGAAGGCTGTGGCAGCGGAAACGGCTCGGGCGCGCAGTCTCAATCCGTGCAGAGATTACAAATGGCAGAGCGCCTTCGTCATGGATGGCGGCTCGAGCGTGCTTCACGCCGAGTGACTCAAGAACCTGCTTTGTCTGGGCAACGATCGAATCTCCATAATAAGGAGCGACGCGCGATTCCAGAGTGATCTCCAGGCCTCCGCTATCCCGCGGCTCGAGGGCGATGTGCAGGTCGGAGCGTATATCCTTGCCCCAGTTACCGGCTTCGGCGGATCGCGCCACTTTGGTTTCCGTCGAACTTTTCATGTTTTCTTTTGCGGTGATGGTGTGGCCCGGTTATTTCAGCTTTGCCAGAATCGCGTTCGTCATCTGCACAGTTGAGGCGGCACCCTGGCTGATTGACTTCGCGCCGCCCGGAATCCGCATCATGTCATACGTCCGCACTTTGCCTTCCTTCACTACGTCTGCAATGGCTTTACGGATGCGTTCAGCTTTCGCGCTTTCGCCCACGTGGTCGAGCATCATGGCTGCGGAAAGGATCATCGCGATTGGATTCACGATGGGTGGATTCAGCTCCGCATATTTCGGGGCTGAGCCATGCGTTGGCTCAAACACGGCGACTTCATCTCCGATATTTCCCGATGCTGCGAAACCCAAACCGCCGACCAGTCCGGCGAAGGCGTCGGACAAAATATCGCCGAAGAGGTTGGACGCAACGATCACGTTGTAATCTTCGGGATTCTTGTTCAGCCACATCAATTGAGCATCAATGTTCGTCGACCAGAGCGCGATTCCGGGATAATCCTTCGCCACATCCTTGGCCGTCTCTTCCATCATTCCGGAAGTTTCGCGCACCACGTTGGGCTTCTCACAGATAATCACGCCCTTGAACCCGCGCTTTTTGGCGTACTCGAATGCCGCCGTAACGATGCGTTTAGCGGCGGGGCGCGTGATGATTCGCAGGCTCACAGCGAGATCGGGGCCGGGCGTGGAAGCAAAGTGCTTGAACTTGGGATGGGTGCCGAGAGCGGAGCGAACATTTTCCGGCGGATTCGTCCATTCGACACCGGCATACATGCCCTCGGTATTCTGGCGGAATACGGTGGTGTCGATCTGCGGCTCGTCGAAGCGGCCGTCAGTCCGCTTGCGGATGTAGTTTAGAGGATTGCCGGTAAAACCGATGCATGGGCGCATGCAGATATCCAGATTGAACTTCTGCCGCATGCTCACGATCGGGCTGTAGTAAACGAATTTCTTGTCGCGCAGTTCCGGCTTCAGTTCGGCTTGAGCTTCTTTGTTTGGTTTCGAAGTGATCGCGCCGAACAGACCCAGCTTGTGTGTGGAGAGCAGATCAATGGTACGCTGCGGCAAAGCATTGCCTTCATTGCGCCAGATCTCCCATCCGATATCGGCGTGAACGTATTCGGCGTCGAATCCTACTGTTTTCAAAACTCGCAATGCCTCGGGCAGGACTTGATTGCCGATGCCATCCCCGGGCATGGTTACAACGGTGTGCTTGGCCATTCGTGCTATTTTTCTCCTGAAATAAAATCTGTTAGGCGAGTCCCAATCTGGTGGCTACCAGATTCTCCACTCCGCCGGCTATCACCAGCGACTGCGGGACACTTCCCAACGGTGGGAATGAGAATTGCTCCTCGCGACAGCGAATTACTCCCGAGGTGAAGTCGATATCAATCTCTTCGCCAGGGATAATCGTTTTCTCTTTCGCTGCGATCTCCTTTGCGAACTGCTGCCGTAAGCGCTTCACCAGTTCAGGCACTTCCACGCACAAGAAACCGTTGTTGAAAGCGTTGCGCAAATAAGTTTGCGAGAAGCTGGCGGCAATGACTAGTGGAATACCCTTGGCTTTGAGCGCAGTCACAGCCTGCTCGCGACTGGAGCCAGTTCCGAAATTGAAGCCACTCACGATCACATCGCCTTTCTGAGTGCGCGATGCAAATTTCGGATCGTAATTCTCCATAACTACTTTGGCCATCAGCTCCGGGGTCACGTCGTCGCGGTAAGTGTAGTCTTTCCCGTAAATGGCGTCGGTGTTGACGTTGTCCTGCGGCATGAACACCAATCGTCCACGCACGCGCTCAGGGAAACCGGGAAGAATATCAACTCTTTCCTCGGCCGCGCCGCTGGCAAATTCGGTATAGCTGCGGTCCGGAGCATGATCGCTCATGTGATGCGGACCGCAAATGTATCCAGCGAGCGCGGAGGCGGCCACCACTTCCGGACTGGCGAGATAACATTTGGCATCGCGTGATCCCATTCGACCTTTGAAATTACGATTGGTGGCCGAGATTCCAACCTCGCCGGGCTCAAGCAATCCCACTCCCAGGCCAATGCACGGACCGCAACCCGCAGGCAGAGGATTCGCGCCCGCGTCCAGCAATGTCTGCCAGATACCGCGCTTTTCGCCTTCCTCCTGAACCCATTTGCTGGCGGCGCCGAGATAAAACTTCACGCCCGGTGCGACTTTCTTTCCTCGCAGGACATTCGCGGCAGCCTGCAGGTCTTCAACGCGAGAATTGACGCAGGAAAGCAGATATGCTTTCTGAATCGCAACTTTATTCTTCTCCATTTCGGCGAGAGATGCCATCACCTGCACCGTGTCGGGGCCGGAGACATGCGGACTTACCTGATTCAAGTCCAGGACAATGCGTGCGGAATAGACTGCATCCGGGTCTGGACGCGGTGGATTCTTCGACCAGTTCTCGATATCTCGCTCGGTAAAACGCTCGATCCCCTGCGCGGCTAGACGCTGCTTCACACCTTTTAAATAGTCGATTGTCACTTGATCCACCGGGAACCAACCGACCATCGGTCCCCATTCGGTGGTCATATTCGAAATGGAGAGGCGTGCGTCCATGGACAGGCTGGCGACACCCGGTCCGGTGAATTCGACCGCGGCGTTCAGCACCTCATCATGGTTGTAGAGGCCGCAGAGCGTGATGATGATGTCTTTTCCCGTCGCGCCTTGCGGCAGTTTTCCCTCGAGCACAACCTGCACCGATCGCGGAATTTGCCACCAGAATTCTCCCGTCGCCCAGACTGCGGCGGCATCGGTGCGGACGATGGGCGTGCCTATCGCGCCCAGCGCGCCGTACATATTGGAATGTGAATCGGATGCAACCACGAAGGATCCAGGCACGACATACCCACGCTCCACCATAATCTGGTGGCCGATTCCAGAGCCCGCAGGATAGAAGTCCACGCCGTGTTGTTTTGCGAATGCTTCAATGGCGCGGTACTTGGCAAGATTCGAGTCTTCACGGTTTTGGATGTCATGATCAAGGGCGAAAACCAATTGCTTTGGATCGTGAATCTTTTTTGCGCCGATGCCTTTGAGTTTGCTCATCACCGCAGAGGTGTTGTCGTGGGTCATCACGTGATGCGGGCGGATAGAGACGAAGTCTCCGGTCCGGAGTGGCCGATTGGGACCTTCCGCCAGATGGGCTTGCGCGATTTTTTCAACGATGGTCTGGCCCATAAAGATTTCGGATCTTGCGCGCTTTTACTCCCTTTTTTTCTTCGGTTCCTTTTGGCTCTACTACGCGGCTCAATCCATCATCGCCCACCCAGCGCTGAAGCGCTGGGCTAATATTGTGCCGTCCCTGCGGGACTGTAGCGGGATGGTTCTAACGCTTCCCTCCTCGCTTACTTTCGTGAGCCCCAGATGCTGCCTTCTTTCGCGTATCCGCCTTCATCATTCCCATCAACGTGCTCACGGAAGGAATCTTCTCGAGGTTCCAGATGGCGTCTTTCAGCTGCTGCTGCGCGTTCTTTGAGAGTACGCCTTCTGCCAGCGCCGCAAATTTTTCTTCGATCTCCGTATCTGTAAGCGGATTGCGTGGATCGCCTTTGGGATAATCCAATTGCCTGGTGAACGTTCGCCCGTCTTTGGTGGTGATGTTCACAATCACGCGTTGCAGCGCAGGAAATACTTTTTCAATCTCGGGATCGGCGACTACTTCGATTTTCTTCAACTGCGCCCGGACTGCCGGATCCATGATCTTTTCCATGGTGAATTGCGCCGGAGTAACTTGCCGATCGACCAGCGCTGCGGCAATCACGTAGGGGAGCGAATGGTCCGCCGTCTCCTTGGATCGCGGATCGTACTTGCTGGGGTCCGACAAAATATCGGCGGCGCGGGCTAACGATCTGATTTGCACCTGCTGCACGTGGTCGTGCTTGAGATCGTTTTGTTTGACCAAGTCGAGCGTGGCTGAGATTGGAGTGTGCGTGAGACCTTCCGTGGGAAAAGCTTTCATTCCGCATTGCGTGATGCGCCAGGATTCTCCTAACCCATCGGTCAGCAGGTCCAACTTCCAATCTGGACCGAAGCAGTGAGTCAATCCTTCTTTGCCATCGACCACGTGCTCCGGGCCGGTGTAGCCCTTCTCGGCCATCAGCGCCGCCAGCACTCCGCTCTGTGTAGCCATCGGATCGACGGTGTTTTTCATCATCGTCAGCTTGCCCGCAGTGACCGCGCCTAGCGTGGCATGACGACTGGCGGAGATGCCGATCGAGTGCTGAATCTTCTCCCAGTCAAGGCGCAACGCGCGACCGGCAACGATTGGGGATACAAAAGCCGTCAGCGTGGCATGATGCCAGCCACGTTCGCGAATGCCGGGAAATGCGGCTTCGCAGAAACGCATTTCGAATTCATGCCCGAGGACAAGACCCACAATCAATTCTTTGCCATCACTTTTTACGCGCTCACAGCAGGCCAGCGCTGCGGGGAAAATATCTGAGGGATGCGAAGGGTCCTGCTTCCAGTAAATATCGTTGTAATCCATACACCGAATCATGAGCGCGTTGGCCAGCGATGCTGAGACCACATCGATCTTACTTCCCGTGCCAATGACTGTCGCCGGCCCCCGGCCAGCGATCTCATCGAGAACTTCGAGCGCAATTTTCACGTCATGCTGCTGATAGCCGCCCAGGGCGCAGCCCACGGAATCGAGCAGAAAACGTTTCGCCTGGTACACGGCATCCTGCGACAAATGTTTGTACTCGAGGCCGGCGGCCCAGCGTGCCATCTTGGCGGTGACTGGCTCTTTGGCTACAGGCATCTCTTTCGCAGTGGACAAAGTTTCTCCTATTTCACCTTGACGTTCTTCGGATTCTTGAACGGCAAAAACGCCATGAAGTCGGCGTAATGCACGATGTAGGCCTCGGTAGTGCGCTTAACTAAATCACCCTCGGCTGCGTGGGCGGCGATGAGGTGGCAAACAGCATCAGGCACCCCGCATTCCAGCGCCAAAGCGACACCCGTGAAGGGATGGCGCAGCGCCTCTCCGCGCTCGCTCTGCCGGCTCTTCCCGTCCGGGCCGAGTTCGTACTCCAGCAACTTGCCGACGTCCGCGAGAATGGCGCCAGCAATCACCGTGTCCATGTCGATGGGCAGAGCGCGTCCCATAAACTCCTGCATGGCTCGTGCACTTTCTCGCGCGATATGCACCACACAGCGCTTGTGCTCCATGAAAGTGATAGGACAATTGGGCACCAGCAAGGTGAACGGAATGCGGTTCAGGTCGTCGGCCTTCAAAGGGCTGCGCTCCAGAGCCTTGATCCAGGTCTCGGTTACCTGGGAGCGCAATTTTGCGTTCTGGATCCACGCAATCTCCGGCCACAGCCGGGCGACCGCCTCACGCATGCGATGCAACCTCCGTCGGGAAACTATCTAGCTTATCGTGCGGGCTGAGGGGGCGTCGAGTGGGACAGGGAAGAATTTAGAAGCAAGAAGACAGAAGTCAGAATTAAGACTGAGGTGTTCCTGCATTCTGCTTGTATCTATTTGGAGCTGCGCGTTATGCGGCGGTATCTTCCTCCGATATTGTCGGTGCCTTGGGAAACAGAAGAGGCTCGAGGATAAGCTGCCGCGCCTGCTCGGAAGTCAGTCGTTGGTCAGCGGAATAAAGCTCAACCCAGTGCTCGCATGGCCGCAGAGAGAGAACGCCGCCCTCGGGGACAGCAATATCTGCGTCTTCCGGTTCGTACGTGTATTGAATGGTCTGGGCTTCCATATCGGCAGTGACCAAGGCCGCCACATGAGCAGCCGGGTTAGAAATCCGACAACTCAGGTCGGAGAGGTGTTTGAACTCAGCGTCTCCATTCAGCCGCTGAAACTCCTCCACATCTTGGCGGAAGCCGTCCATCAGATTGGCCCTGGTTTGTTCCGCCTTCACATCAAACGAGCCTTCGGCAGTAGGTTCAGCTGAGTTTTCGTTTGATTGAGAAGTAGTGCGACTTTCGAATTGATCCGCAATCCAACCCATAAATAGCGACCTTTCTGGACGAATTTGAGATGCGGATGGGGCGGCGAGGGTAGCCTGAGGATAATGACAATGTGCCGGTTAGTGAACCATCACAATATGACTTGCTCTGCGGTAGGATATGGCCTTCGCTCTGGCCGTGAAAAAGCTAATTCCAACGACTTTCTTTCTCTTTGTCGCCTGGCAGCTGGGCTTGGCTACCGCAGATCCGGCCGCACAGGAGCTATTGATCGCAGCCGGGCAGCAAGCCAACGTCTTTGATCACGACACCAGTCCTTTTGAGTTGAACATCGATTTCGTGATGCAAATGAACGTGCCCACGAAAGGACATTTGACCCTCAAATGGGAGGGCGAAGAGCGCTGGTGGCGCAGGATCATTACGGACGAATTCCAGCAGATCGATATCCGGAACGGTGACGAGCTTTACATCAGTCGCAGCCTCCATTTTACGCCGGTGCGAATCGGGGAACTAACGGCTTTGCTCCACATCGGTGACCATGCTGAGGGGCTGGAACTAAAGAAAGCGAAACACCAAGTCGAACGTGGCTTGGAAATGACTTGTTTGCAAGTGCGCAGGAGAGACACACGAGATGAGCCGCACGAACTATGCGTGAATTCCGCCTCGCACGAGATTTTGTCGGACGAGTGGAAAGTCCCACCCGATGGACGACGCAGACAACGGTATTCTGATTATTTTGAGTTTCGCGGACACCGCTATCCGCGCAAACTCGAACTCTTTGTGAACGGAATTAAGGCAATCGACGCGACGGTGGATAGTTTGACGACTGCGCCTCTGGACCAGGCATTGCTCGTGGCACCGAAGGGAGCGATCGAGCGGCGCCAGTGCCCGGACATGAAACGCCCAGTGCCCGTAAAGACGCCAGACCCGATGTATCCCAAATCCGCCAGCGAGAACCGGATGATGGGAGACACTATTGTCTCAATGACCGTGTTGGCCGATGGTTCGGTGGACGATATTCAACTGATTGGCAGTGCCACGCATTCCATGGACGATGCTACTCTGCAGACGCTGAAGGGCTGGAAATTTAAGCCAGCCACCTGCGGAGCCGAGCCTGTTGTCTCGGACATTGAAGTCGTTGTGAGTTTCAGGTTGCGGTGACTTCGGTAGGCTAGAAATCTCAATGCCTACGGCTGAGGCAGCGAGAGCAGAACTTTGTTTCCGTTCAGCATATAGCTCAACTCATAACTCGCTTTTTTCTTCGTGGAATGAATGGGGAAATAGACGTATCCCGCCACAGGAGCGGCTGCACTTCCCTCGGGCAGCCCTTTCTCGCTAAGTTCCATCTCGATAGTGCTGCGGTCTTTGTCGGTTGCTCCTGCGCCCGAGTTCCCGATTCCCACTCCCACGCCGGTTCGCGTGTACACTCCACCGGCACGTTGTGTGCCGGTATTCGGATCGTACGCCGGACCCGAACCGTATCCGATTTCGGTGGAAGGATAAATCGAAATATCCCGCTTTGCCCGGGAACTCTTTTGCAGATTCGCAGCGACCAGCTGGGCGCTGGAGGGCTTGGCCGCCGTCTCGCTGCCAATCTGGCGCAGGGTCAAATCGTTCAGCGACACATCCATAGCCTTGTCCTTTCGAGGATACAGGGCGATCTCCACGACCAGGCAGCAATCGTTCACATCGGATACGAATGCCTTTCGAGCTTCCTCCCGGCTCAACAACTTCGCCCCAACACCGACGCCGTCCTGCTCAGCGTGGGCCGGATAGCGCGTCGCCACCGCACGTGGCACTGTGCCCCTGGGCGCGGCCCAAGCCGTCAGGCACGCGGCCATCATGACTAGCCAAATCGTCCGCGTCATGGCTTCTCCTGTTTGTCACTTGGCAAAGAAGCTCCCAGCTTGGCCGTAATCTTCAGCGACTTCCCACTCAGCGCATAAATGCGCTGCTCGTAGGTTTTGCGGTCTGACGCCGAAACTGACAAGTCATAGGCACCCGGTTCTAACCACACGCTCTTCAGGTGGTCGGCTGTTCCTGCATACCCTCCGTTCAGGTACACCGAGGCATCTTTGGGATCGGTGGTCAGTCTCACCTCACCCTTCCCATCACCGAGTCGAAAGTACCCCGCGGGATAAAATGGAAACCCGCCCCCGAACGGCTCCCAGAAAACCGAAGAATATACGCCGCTGTAAGGAAAGAAACCATAAGGCCCATAAGCATAGCCGTATGGATAAACCGGTCCTGAGAAGTATCTGTATCCGGCTCCGACCGCGAGCCCGCCCAGGCGAAGACGGTACCTGTGATCAGGCTGCGAGCTGTCCCTTTCGCTGTTCGTGTCGACCTTGGCCTCTTGGGCCGTGTGCGCCTGGAGATCCGCGTTCGAATCTGCCTGTGCCGAAGCCGGAGCCGCCTGGGAAGCGTCAGAGGAAGTTGCCTGCGTCCGGCCGTAACCGGTAAGGGAGAGGACCAACCCGAGGCCAATCGCTGCTGCCTTCATCATGCACCTCCCACAGATACTTATATTCCGGCTGGTGGCACGGGGTTGGCACCAATCGGAGATTCTGTTCCCACCCGTGACAATTCAAAACAGTGACACGCGCTGCCGTGCGGACAAATGTCCACCTCAGCATGTCTGCATCCGAATGCCGGGCCATGTATGAGATAACTTGATAACGTCCAAATTCACAAAAGCTGTCCTAGTGCAATCCCGGGTGGAACATGCCTAACGCCCAAAACCTGGCTAAGATCGCCGCAAACGACATGCCGATAAGGAACAGCATCCAGCGATAAGCCCACCACTGTTCGCGGAAACCGGACATCTGAACGAAGACATCGACCACGTACGCCGCACAATAAGCGACGTTCGCCAATACCGCGAGTGCGACCAGGAAAAGCAGAGTATCGGCAGTAAGGGTCTGTCTTGAGGCAGGAAGTGTGACCAGAAAACAGGCGCCAACCACCGCTACCAAGGCCAGGTTATAGCCGAGACGCTTTGGTTCCCAGTAGCGAATTGCGTCGGTAGCGTAATCCCGCAATGTCGTAGCATCCATAATGCGGAAAGTTTAGCTCTACGCCGGGAAAAATTCCAGAACTGGCTGCTCGTTCTTCCTCCACTATAATTCCTTGACCGATGCCCATCCCCGCGGGAACCCAATTCGGAGACTGCGAAATCCTGGCACCGCTGGGTGCGGGAGCCATGGGTGAGGTGTACCGGGCCCGCGACAAGAGCCTGGGGCGTGAGGTCGCGCTTAAGCTGCTGCCAGAGCAACTGGCTTCCGATCCCGACCGGCTGCGGCGTTTTGAGCAGGAAGCACGGGCTGCAGCCGCGCTCAATCATCCCAATATCGTCGCCGTGTATCGCTTCGGCACGCAGAACGGAAACACGCCCTATCTCGTGACCGAACTGCTTCAGGGTCAGACGCTCCGCGAGCGGCTCAAGCAAGGGCCGATCCTGGTGCGCAAGACAGTGGACTACGCCGTACAGATCGCGCGCGGACTGGCGGCTGCCCACGATCACGGTATCGTGCATCGCGATCTGAAGCCTGAAAATATTTTTCTGACCCGCGATGGACTGGTGAAGATTCTCGATTTTGGCCTGGCTAAGCTGAAAGCACCTGAAGGTCCCGAAATGCAAAGTACCATAGCCGCGCCGGGCTCCACCGAGCCCGGCATGGTGCTCGGTACGGTGGGATATATGTCTCCGGAGCAAGTGCGCGGGTTGGTCGCAGACCATCGCTCCGACATTTTCAGTTTGGGCACGATTCTCTACGAAATGCTGTCGGGAAACCGCGCCTTCCAAGGGACTACTTCCGCCGATACCATGAGTGCCATCTTGAGGGAGGAACCGGCGGAGCTTTCAAGCGCAGTCCGTAATCTTCCACCCGCGCTAGCCCGCATCGTGCATCGATGTTTGGAGAAGGATCCAGCAGAGAGGTTCCAGTCGGCGCGTGATTTGGCTTTCAATCTGGAGTTGCTCACGCGTGACGACGAAGGCAGCGGCTCGGCTGTCGCACTTCCGGCCAAGAAGCTTTCGCGACGGCGTTTTCCGGTTTTCGTTATAGCGGCAGTCCTGGTGGCCGGCGGATTAGGTTTTCTGGCAGCACGCTGGTTGCGACCTTCGCCGCGAGCTTCGGCTCCGGTGGTGCTGCGGCGTCTCACGGATTTTGTGGGTGTAGAAGAATTTCCGGCGATGTCGCCGGATGGCAAGTCGGTGGCGTTCACCGCGGATGTCGGCGGTATGCGGCATGTCTGGGTCCGGCTGCTGGCAGGTGGGATGCCTCTGCAAATCACTCGTGACGACAACGATCATCAATCCCCGAGGTGGTCGCCGGATTCGGCGTCATTGATCTATTACGCGCCATCGCGTGAGCCCAATGGTTTGGGAACGATCTGGGAAATTCCCGCCCTGGGCGGCACAGCACGACCCATCGCGAACAGTCCGGGCGCCGGCGATATCAGCCATGACGGCAAGCACATCGCCTATCTCAGGATCCAACAGG
>MNDG01000064.1:8405-32765 GCA_001914815.1 Acidobacteriales bacterium 13_2_20CM_55_8 | reverse complement strand
AGTCCCCACTTCGATCGACTTGCGAATACCTTCCACCGTCTGATTGCCGGAACCGGTCTGTGAGTGCAACTGAGTTTCTCCCGGAACAACCAGTTCGTAGCTGATGGATACATTTCGGCGCAGCTCCGAGTCGTCGATGTGGCCAATGCGAATGACGTTACCGCTTTGCTGAATGGGAGGGTTGGCCTGTATTTGTTTCATCTTTTCCTCAGCGTTGCCTCCCAGCCAGTCTCGCGTCTTAATGTGTCCGGTCACCTGCACCTGGTTGGCGCCTCCGGTCCGTATCTGAATGCTTCCGGAACCGGTGCTCACGTCTAGATTTACCGGGCCCGTCACTTGTAACGTTCGCTGGAACGAACCTTCGGCGTAGGCCACCGCCGTCGTAGACCGACCACACACCAGAATCAAGACGACGTATCCCGCTAAGCCGCAGGGACGGAATAGTCGTTTAAGGTTCAGCGAAACATGTCCTCGCGTTCGCATCGTTCCTCCTACTTGTTAGTTAATCTGAACGTCGCCAGAGCCGGTATGGACGGTCAGCATCGGACCACCCCCGCGAACCTTGCCGCTGATCGTACGTTGCGCACGCTGCACATTGCCCTGAATCGTCATGGTGACGGGATGGTCCACCGTGACTGTGCCCGATCCAGTAGACGCGCCCAGATCGAACGCTGCTTGTTCTGGCAAGCGAAGCCGCACGTCGCCAGATCCTGTCCTCACGTCCCAAACGCCAGTCGGAGTGCCGTCAATAGTGATATCGCCGCTACCCGCCTCTGCCCGCACCGTGCCGTGAACATCTCGAAGCTCGACGTTTCCGGACGCCGTGTGCACCCGCACATCCCCATTTCCTTTTGCGTTCATGCGGATATCACCGCTCCCAGCTTCCGCATTGAAACCGCCCGTCACATCCCGCGCCTCCACATTTCCCGAGCCGGTATGCACGTTCAGGTCGCCAGTCAAATCGTTCAATCGCATGTCGCCCGAGCCGCTCTCCAGCTCCAGATTGCTTCGCAGCCCTTCAATGGTTTGATCTCCGGAGCCGCTATGGGTGCGCAATCGTGTATCCGCCGGAACTGTGATGTCGTAATCAATAGAGATATTGCGAGCATTGACATAATCAATCCGGATACTGTTACTGCTCTGGCGAATCGGTGGATTCTTTTCCAACTCACTGACCTGGGCCTGACGATCCCCGGAAACCCATTGGTCGCCTACAAAAATTTTCCCGCTGATTGATACCGTTCCTGCCGGACCACTATGTACCTTGATATCACCAGAGTGAGTGAGCACCTCTAGGTCAACCGTACCCGTAACCTGAAAACTGCGCTGAAACGATCCCCGAACGGAAGCCCTCGCCGGAAGCGTGCAGCAAAATACCAGCAAACTAAAGCTGAGATAAACCGCTGAAAACCGGATGCGACGTTTCATTTGTATTCTCCTGCCCACTAATCACTAGCCACTGCCCTACTCATACCTAAGCGAATCCACCGGCGCCATCCCCGCCGCGCGTTGCGCCGGATACATCCCCGCGGTAAGCGTGATTATGGAAAGCGTTAGAACTGAAGCGATGATGGAAATTGGCGAAACGATCGGATGCGGTACAAAATCCGGCAGCGGAATCACGGCCATGGCCACACACGCTCCCACTCCGAACGTCAAGCCCAGCACCCCACTCACCACAGTCAGAATCGCGGACTCCGCAAAAAATTGCCTCAGGATATCCCGCCGAGTTGCTCCAATGGCTTTGCGCACTCCAATTTCACGCGTACGCTCCGTCACCGAGACCAGCATGATGTTCATCACTCCAATTCCGCCCAGACACAATGTGATAATCGCAACGCAGGCGAAGAAAATCGTAATCACGTTGAAGATGTTCTCCACCAGCTTGGCGCCTTCCATCGTGTCCCAGATGAAGAGCGCGTCTTTGTCCTTGGCATCGAAATGGTGAATCCTGCCCAAGGTTCGACGCACTTGCAGAACGGCTTCTTCATGTTCTTCAGGATCAGCCACTTCGAAAACTATGTTGTCGAGATAGCCGCGGACGATGCCCGGCTTCTGCGGCGGCGGAAAATCTCGTGCCACCGCCGAATACGGAGCGTAGAGATAATCGTTATCCGGCCCGCTGTAATTGGAATTTTGTTTCTTCTTCTGCAGCACACCGGTCACGGTGTAGGGAACTCCCTTGATGGAGAGGGCGGCACCCACCGCGGGCTGTCCACTGAATAATTGCGCCCGGGCTGCATCGCCCAGGATAACCACCCGCCGCGCCTCGCGCTCGTCTTCTTCGGTGAGAAGCCGTCCTTCGCTCAACAGCAGAGAACGGAATTGCTGATACGACGGCCACATGCCCACCACACCACGATTCGCAGAGTTGAATTGGCTGACTTCCGGCACACTGCGCCGCAACTCGGGGCTTACATTCTTAACCTGATAACACTCGTCACGAACCAGCCGCGCATCTTCGATGGTGAGGCTGACTTCGCGTCCCGCAGCCAGTCCACCCACTTGGGAACTGGTCCGCCCGCCCCAGACAATTACCAGGTCCTTGCCCAGAGTCTGCATCCGCTTCTTCGAGTCCACGCTGAAACCCCGCCCCAACCCGACCAGCAGGATCACCGAAGCGATTCCCCACACAATGCCAAACATGGTGAGGAAAACTCGCATCTTGTGCGCCCGGAAACTCTCCAACGTCTGCCGCAGGATTTCGATGACATTCATGAAGAATCGGATCTCAGTCGTTCGGTCGTTTGTCTTTGGCCAAGACCCACGACCAACGACGATTGTTTGATCACCTACAACTCAGACGCTTGGGAAGGGAAAACGTTAAGCAAATCAGCCTCTAAAGTGACAGAGCCCAAGCTGGCGGCTTGGGCCCTGAAGTTCATGCCTGAAGTCCGGCGTCCTACTGCAGCACAACCTGGTCGCCTTCCTTCAGCCCGCTGAGCACTTCGGTCTTGGCCCCGTTTGATATACCGATATTGACGGCCATCTTCTTCTTGCCCTCTTTTTCTTTCGGATCTGGCACCTCAACCGAGGCTTTCTTATCCTTGTCGTAGATGATTGCGCCTTCCGGAATCTGCAGCACACCCTTGTGCTCATCTAGAATAATTTCAGCATTCGCGGTCATCGCCGCTTTCAGTTCGCCGCCGGGATTATTGATCGAGACTCGTACCTCGAACGTGGTTACGTTGTCCTTTTCCACACCCATCGGCGAAATCTTGGTCACCTTGCCGGAGAACGTCTTGTCCTTGAAAGATTCCACCTTAATCCGCGCCGGTTGACCGAGATAAACCTTGCCAATATCGCTCTCATCCACTTTGCCCTTGACGTAAACCTCGCTGGTATCGCCCAAAGTCATAATCAAAGTAGCGGACGAACCGAGAACCAGGATGGAACTCACCGCGTCGCCCCGTTCCACGTCCCGCGACAAAACAATCCCATCGATTGGCGACGCGATAGTGGTGTAACCAAGCTGTTCTTCGAGTTGTTTCAAGTTGGCGCGGTCTTGCATCACCTGCGCCTGCGACTGTCCAATCTTGGCCTTCAAAACGGTAAGCTGCGCCTTGGACACGTTCTGCTTGTTCAGCGCCATCTCGTAGTTCTTCTGCGCTTCATCCAGCGCGGACACCGATACCACGCCTTCCTTGGCCATACCGGAAGCCCGCTCATAAGCACGCTTCAACAACGGTACATCCGGACCTTCGGCATCCACCTTGGCGCGTTGCCAGTCAGCCTCTGTTCCTTTCAAACTGGCGTCACTAGCTTCCAATTGCGCCCGTGCCTGAGCAACACGCGCTTCAATCTCTTCTTTATCGAGTTCAGCAAGCAGTTGCCCCCGCTTCACCTTGTCGCCCGCATCCACATAAAGTTTCTTGACGATCCCGCTGGCTTTGGACTTGATCTCCACCTTGGTGATGGGCTCCACCTTTCCAGTCGCCACTACGCTCTTAGCCAGATCGCCTTTCTCTACTTTGGCCAATTTCGATGGATCGATCTTCGTGCCGCCGCGGGTAAAGGCATACAGCACCACCGCCCCGAGCAAAATGATCCCAACCACGATGCCGCCATAAATCAGCCGTTTGCGCCGCTTCTTATGATTACCATTGCCGTTCACATCCGCCTCCTGCAATTAAGTCGTTGGGACTCGAGTGGTGTTACGCAATCAGTTTGCTTTTTGTTCCGGAGATTCTGAACCAGGGTTTTGCCCGTGTTGCCCGCGCCCATGCGTTAGACCGGCAAACCCCGGAAATGGAAGCAGGAAACCCGCTGTTGAAGCCAGGAAAAGTATTTCAAAGCAGGCAGATAGGTGCCACTACTTCCACGCTTACACCCTATTCTACAACAGCTTAGCCTCGGTATAAGTGCTTACGGCCTTTGGAATGTTAGAATTAGCGATCCATGATTGCTTTTGTGCTGCTTCGGGTATTTTTGATTCTTCTGCTGGTAGCAGCCAACGCTTTCTTCGCCGCAGCCGAATTCGCTCTGGTGAGCGTGCGCGACACGCGCATCCAGCAGCTCATCGAAGCTCGCCGCATCGGCGCTCGCATTGTCCAGAAACTGCACCGCAATCTGGACGAAGTGGTGAACGGAGTTCAACTGGGAATTACCGTAACCAGTCTTACTCTAGGCTGGGTGGGCGAGCCGCTGTTGGCCCGCATGGTCGAGGGTGCGATCGGCCGCATTCCACATGCCGTGGCTTATTCCCACGCTATCGCCATCGCAGTTGCGTTCGCTCTGATCAGCTGTCTGCACGTGATCCTCGGGGAACTGGTTCCTAAATCCCTGGCTCTGCAGCGTGCCGAACAGGTCGCCTTGGCAGTCGCTGCTCCCATGGACGTTTTCCTCACCATCAGCCGCCCCTTCCTTTTTGTGATGAGCCGCGCCGCCGGCGTCGTGCTGCGTATATTCGGTTCGCGCAAGATTCGGCAAGGTCCCATCCATTCGCCAGATGAGCTCAAACTGATTGTCACGGCCAGCCGCCAGTTCGGTCAGATTCCGCCCTTCCAGGAAGAAGTGATTCATCAGGCCTTGGAATTGGAAAACATTACGGTGCGCGAAGTCATGGTGCCCCGCCCCGATATCTTCTCCCTCCCCGGCGACCTCACCTTGGAGGAAGCCCTGGGACGGGTGGTCGAAGAGCAACACTCGCGTATTCCTGTCTATGATCCGCAGCGTGGCCCGGAACACATCATCGGAGTGCTTTACTCCAAGGACCTGATGCGTTGGACCCGCCTGCGTTATACCGCCAATCCCATGCAGCCGGTGCCGCCGCGCATTGCCAACATGAAAATTAGCCAGATCATGCACGACGTCCTGGTCGTACCCGAGACCAAAGTCCTCACCGAACTCCTGGAGGAGTTTAAGCAACGCAAGCGGCATCTAGCGGTAGTGGTGGACGAGTTCGGTTCAACTGCCGGCGTAATCACGGTCGAGGACATCCTTGAACAACTGGTAGGTGAGATCGAGGACGAATTCGATGTCGTCCCAACCCAGCAGGCTGCCCTCGAAGGGAAGACCGCCCTGGTGCTCGAAGGCTCAGCCAGTATTCGCGACCTCGAATCGCAACACGATCTGTTGCTGCCACGCGACGCCGGATTCGAGACCCTAGCAGGATTTGTGCTCTCACGCCTGCAGCGCCTTCCCAGCATCGGCGACAGCTTCGACTATGAAGGCCATCGTTTCACGGTCGCTGAGATGGAAGGCCACCGCATCGCGCGTGTAAAAATCGAAAAACTTGAACCCGCACGCCTAGGCCAGGTAGGAGATTAGAGAAGCACGCAAACTAAGAACAGAGAACTACGAACTGATAACTGAATTGAATATCCCGACACCAGACACCCGGCACCAAGCGGGGAACTGGCTCCTAACTGACATCTGGCAACTGACCACTGACAACTGATTTCATGCTCCGCTATCTCTCCCTCCGCTTGCTGTACACACTGCCGGTTGTCTGGCTGGTCGTCTCCTTAGTCTTCCTACTAATCCATCTGGTCCCCGGAGATCCCATCCTGCAGATGTTGGGCGAGAGTGCCCCAGCAACAGATGTACAAGCCGCCAGGCATCAATACGGACTTGACGTCCCGCTTCGCCAGCAATACATCCATTATTGGAAGGGTGTGCTCCACGGTGATCTTGGCCCCTCGGTGCGCTTCAATCAGAGCGTCACCAGACTGATTGCGCAGCGCTATCCATATACATTGCAGTTGACGATCGCGGCGCTGGCCGTTGCCATCCTGCTTTCCGTTCCTGCAGGCGTCCGTTCCGCGCGACGGCGCGATCGCTGGGATGATCGTCTGCTCAGCGTAGTCAGCCTCTTCGGCCTTTCCTTTCCAAACTTTGCTCTCGGCCCGATACTGATCTTATTTTTTGCCATCAATCTCGGACTGCTTCCCGTTTCCGGTTCCGGAACTTTCGCCCACCTCGTGCTTCCCGCCATTACCATGGGCGGCGCTTTGGCCGCGATCCTCACCCGCATGGTGCGCACATCCATGCTGGAAGAACTGGGTCAGGACTATGTTCGCACCGCGCGCGCCAAAGGACTTTCGGAAGGAACCGTCGTCTACCGCCACGCCTTGCGCAATGCCATGATTCCCGTCATCACCGTCCTCGGACTGCAATTCGGTGCATTGCTCGCGGGCGCGATTGTGACTGAGACGATATTCTCCTGGCCCGGCATCGGACGGCTGACCATCCAGGCCATCGGTAATCGGGACTATTACCTGGTGCAAGGCTGCATCTTAGCTATTGGATTGACTTATATTGCAGTGAATTTTCTTACGGACTTGCTGTACTCGGTGGCGAATCCGCGGATTAGGCAGTGAGGGCTGCTTGGCGTGTTGGATGGTTACCGACGCCGATTCTTACTTCAAGCGAAGGGTTCTGGCGCCCAGCTTAGGGGGACACTTGACTTGTATATACGATTATTGTATATTGTATATACACGTAAATGGGAGTGACAATGGCCATAACCATGACATCAATCCGATTGGATACTCATCTGGCCGACGAAGCGGTGAAAGTTCTCGGCGTGAAGTCTCGAACTGAGGCAGTTCACGTGGCACTCAGGGAGATTGTCGCGCTCAAGCGCTTCAAAGACTTGATGAAGAAAGATGCGGGGAAACTCTCGTTCGCGGGTCACGGTGAGTGACCTCGTCATCCTCGACACATCAATCCTCATCGATGATCTGCGGACAGGATGTCACCAGCAGAGAATCCAATCCCTGACGGGTCTTATCCGGACGTCTTCCGTCGTTCTGGCGGAGTTGTGGCGCGGCGCCACCAAGCCGGCGGAACGGGAATTCTTGCGGGCGCTGGGCAGGAACCATCCCATCCTAACCCCCACGGAAAAGAATTGGATGGAATCGGGACAGATTCTGGGAAAAATTCGCGCCGATCGTGAGCACACCCCCGAGAAACTGCGCGACCTGCACTTCGACGTGCTGATCGCGCTCAGTGCGCGCTCCTACGGCGCCCGCCTGATCACCTCCAACCGGATCGATTTTGAAATGGTCAATAGTTACCGCAAACTTGACCTTGAGATATGGTCGTTTCAACACCCGGCGACAAAGTAAGATGCCTAGTTCGTAGGCAGCTTGTGCGCCTTGTAGACTTCTAGTTTGTCCACCCCCGCCATCTCGTTCCGCCGCGCCGCCAGCCACAATCCCCTGGCAACAATCGGTGTCGTACTGGTTTTCATCTTCGTAATCTTTGCCTTGTTCGCTCCCTGGATCGCGCCCCAGGATCCCGCTCACATCGACCTACCCACGCGCCTATCGCGACCATCTTCCGCCCACTGGTGCGGTACGGACGAATTGGGCCGCGACGTCCTCTCTCGTCTCATTTATGGTTCGCGCATTTCTATGCTGGTGGGCAGTTGCGTGGTTGCAGCCTCACTCGCGGTGGGCCTGATCGTCGGATCGCTTGCCGGCTATTACGGCGGACGCCTCGACCGCTTCGTCAACATCGTGGTTATGAATGCTTTTCTTTCTTTCCCCGGAATCCTGCTGGCGATTGCCTTCGTGGCCTTTCGCGGTCCCGGCATATTCAACCTCGTGCTCGCCCTCTCCCTCGGAGGCTGGGTAGGATACGCGCGCCTGGTGCGTGCGCAAGTATTGGCCGCACGCGAGCGTGAGTTCGTGGAAGCGGCACGGGCGTTGGGCGCAAGCGATCTGCGCGTGATCGTTCGTCATATTCTCCCCAACATTATTCAGCCAGTGATCGTGCAGGCCGCCATCGGCATGGCTGGTGCGATCCTCGCGGAAGCCACCATGAGTTTCCTCGGCCTCGGCGTGCCTCCGCCCACCGCCAGTTGGGGCGCCATGCTCAACGATGGTCGCGCTCATCTGTTCGACTCACCTCATCTGGTCATCTTTCCTGCCCTCGCCGTGATGCTGGCTGTGCTTTCTTTCAATTTCATTGGCGACGGCCTCCGCGATTTTCTCGACCCTCGATCCCGTATCGAAGTTGGGTTGTAACCAAGCCATCCGCAAGCCCTTGCAAACAAAGATAATCCTGTCCTTGACATAAATAACAATCAGCGATATTAATATTGCGATTTGTAATATGAAATTGGCAGAGAAAATTCGTTACCTGCGCGAGGTCGAAGGCTCCTTGCGCTCCCTGGGCCGCCCCATGACCCAACAGGAATTGGTCCGTGCCATCCGCAAGGAGCGCGGCAAAAGTATTAGTCAGTCCTATATTTCGCAGATAGAAAACGGAGCGCGCCCCCATATGACGCAATCCAGTCGCGCGCTGCTGGCACAATTTTTTAAAGTGCATCCCGGATTCTTGGTGGATGACCCGCAGGACTATCACACGGAACTGACCTCAGATCTCCGCACGATCGAGGGCAAGCTGGATGTGTGGCTGCTCCAGGGATCGGAGCGATTCGCCAGCGATCCCGAAGTGAGTGAAGTTCTCTTGAAAGCAGCACGCGAGAAAGACACGCGCCGATGCTTTCTTCTGCTGGGCGCGATCCTGGATACTCCCGGCCTTGCCGAACGATTGCTGGAAGCACTCAAGCCTGACCTGCGAAAACCGGCCACGGTGCGAAGCCATCGGCGCACGGAAGAACGGAGGCGATCGAAATGACCTGGACAGATTTTTACCTCGTCTGTTTCGCCCTGGGATTTGCCTTCAGTCTGCTGTCTTTTCTATTGGGTGGGTTGCATTGGCACTTGCCTTTCCACGCTCATCTGCACGCAGGGCATGGCGTGCACATAGGCCATGGCTCCGCCGGTCACGCCCACAGCGGAGGGAGCGGGCTCGACATTTCCCCGTTCAACCCCGTTACCTTGGCCGCGTTCCTGGCATGGTTTGGTGGAACCGGATATCTTCTCACTCGCTTCTGGAGCGTCTGGTTCGTCATGGGTTTCGGCATCGCATTGTTGAGTGGCCTTGCCGGCGCAGGATGCATATTTCTTTTCCTGGGCAAGGTACTAACGTCGCGCGGTGAAAATCTCGACGCCGAAGATTACGAAATGATCGGCGTACTCGGCCGCATCTCCGTTCCCATTCGCGAAACCGGTACCGGAGAAATTATTTATTCGCAAGGTGGCACGCGCCGAACTTGCGGAGCCCGTGCCGAAAATCACGCAGCGATCGCTAAAGGAAGCGAGGTGCTAGTGACCCGATACGAAAAAGGTATCGCCTATGTGCGTCCCTGGGACGAAATGAGCGGGGAGGAGCCTGCCGTCGAAATGGATGGCGGCGACTCCGCATAAATTAATACGGCTTATAACGGATTTGTGAAGAGGAGGATCTATGTTCGGTATGCCAACTGTAATTTCCATATGGATTTTCGTGGGGTTAATGGTCCTGGCTGTAATGCTCCTCATGAGCATGTTAGCCAGACTCTATCGAAAAGCCGGGCCGCATGAAGCCCTGGTGGTGTACGGCTTCCGAGGCACGCGTGTAGTCAAAGGACACGGCACCATCATCTTTCCCATGATTGAAAATTGCCGCGGCCTTTCGCTGGAACTGATGTCATTCGATGTGGCGCCGCAGCAGGATCTCTACACCAAGCAGGGTGTCGCGGTCACGGTCGAGGCAGTGGCGCAGATCAAAGTGAAATCGGATACCGAATCTATCTTGACCGCCTCTGAGCAATTTCTCACTAAGACTGATCAGGAGCGCGAAGGATTGATTCGCCTCGTCATGGAAGGACATCTGCGCGGCATCATCGGACAACTCACGGTGGAAGAAATCGTCAAGCAGCCAGAGATGGTTGCCGATCGCATGCGTTCCACTTGCGCCGATGACATGAACAAGATGGGCCTGGAAGTAATCTCGTTCACCATCAAAGAAGTTCGCGACAAGAACGAATACATCACCAACATGGGCAAGCCCGATGTCGCGCGCATCAAGCGTGACGCCGATGTAGCCACCGCCGAAGCCGATCGCGATACCGCGATCAAGCGCGCGCTGGCACAACGCGAAGCGGCCGTTGCTAAAGCGCAGGCCGATCAGGAGCGAGTGCTCGCCGAAACTCTTTCCATGGCCAAGCAGGCCGAATCGCAGCGCGATCTCGAAATCAAGAAAGCGCAATATCTCGAAGTCACCAAGCGTCAACAGGCGCAAGCCGACAAGGCTTACGACATCCAGACCAACATCATGCAACAGCAAGTCGTCGCCGAGCAGGTGAAGGTGCAGCAGGTTGAAAAAGAGCAGCAGGTCAAGGTACAGGAGGCCGAGATCAATCGTCGCGAAAAAGAATTGGTCGCAACAGTGCTGAAGCAGGCCCAGGTCGAGCGTCAACGAATCGAAACCCTGGCCGCGGCAGAAAAGCAGCGCCTGGTGGCGGAAGCCGAAGGTCATGCGTCAGCGATTCGCGCCCAGGGTGAAGCCGAAGCGGAAATCATCTTCAAGAAGGGCGAGGCCGAAGCCAAAGCGATGAACGTGAAGGCTGAGGCCTATCAGGAATACAACCAGGCCGCGGTCGTCGACAAGTTGCTCACCGGATTACCGGAAGTGGCGAGGGCACTGGCCAGTCCGTTGGCCAACGTGGACAAGATCACCATCGTCTCCACCGGAAATGGCGATGCCGCCGGCATGAACAAAATTACCGGCGACATTGCCAAAATGGCGGCGCAAGTTCCGGCACTGTTCGAAACGCTTTCCGGAATGAGCATGCACGAACTGTTTTCCAAGGTGCGGCTCATCGGAGACCACGGGCCAAAACCGGATACGCTTCCGCCTGCCGACAACGACAAGAAAGGCGCAGCCGCAGCATAACTTGGGACGGGGCGGGCTGGTGCTCGCTCCTTATTTCTAGCGAGGAATCTTTGCAGTTGAGGTTGATATGAACAAACCATCGATGCAAATCGGTCTGGGCATCGCGCTGGGCGCGGGTATCGGAGCCGCCTTCGCGGTCGCTCTCGGTACTGGAGGCTTTTGGCTGGCCGTCGGCATCGCAGTTGGAGTAGCGATCGGCGCCTCCATGTCACCCAACAAGTCTAAGACAAAAATCCTAAGCACCAACGACTGAAGGAAGGGAGTTCACCATGGCACTACTAGAGCGAGTCTCAACATTAGTCCGAGCCAATCTTAACGATCTGATCGACAAGGCTGAGCATCCGGAAAAAATGATCAAGCAGGTGATCATCGACATGCAGAACCAGCTTCTCCAAGTCAAGACGCAGGTAGCGATCGCCATCGCCGATCAGCACCTTCTGGAAAAGAAGCAAAAAGAAAACGGAGACAAAGTGTCAGAATGGATGCGCAAAGCGGAGCTGGCCGTCGACAAGAAACAAGATGACTTGGCGCGTGTTGCCCTCGAACGCGTGGAAAGCTACCGCGATTTAAGCGACGGATTCGGCCAGCAAGTAACCGACCAGAAAGCGCAAGTAGAAAACCTCAAGACGGCGTTGCGTCAACTGGAGCAGAAGCTCACCGAGGCGCAGGCCAAAGCCGATCTGCTGATTGCGCAACACCGCCGCGCCCGCGCCGTGGGCAAAGCCAGCGACGCCAAACTTGCCATCGGAGATAATTCCAAGGCGGCAACGTTCGATCGTATGAAGCGCAAAGTCGCGCACAGCGAAGCTATGAGCCAGGCCAAATCCGAAATCGCCGCCGACAACGTGGAAGAGCGCTTGGCAGCGCTGGAAAAAGAAGACCGCATCGAGCAGTTACTGGTGGAGCTGAAGGCCAAGCGGGGAGCGTAGTCGGTTGCAAATCAGCGTAATGTTCCACGTAAAACATTTCGTACGTGCATATATGTACGTACAAACAATAATATACATACGCCTACGGGGGAAGGCCATGAAGCGTAATGGATTAGCTGGATCAGGTGCGATGGAGAGCAAAATCGCATTGTTCAGCCGATGTCCGGCGGTCGGAGGCGGGCAATCATGACGGAAAAGGCGGGCCGAGCCCGGCTGATCGGGATGGTGCTTGGCATTGCAGTTCTTATAGCCGCGTTACTGTGGAAACGTCTGGTGCGTTGACACTATCATTGAAGCGGTCTTCGGATCAGGAGGATCCTGCCATGTCCCGGCTACCTTATCGTGGGTTGTCAATCGGATTGCGGATTGTGTCCGTGCTGCTCGGTGTTGGAGGGCTGTTCATGATCTTCAGCAGCAAGCCGCTCATCCTTCGAGTGATGATGCATCCTCCGGCATCTGAAGGTTCTACCTTGCTGCTCGCCTTGTTGAAGGAGATGGGTGGCGTGATGATCATGCTTAGCGTGATGCTGTTTCTTGCTGCCCGCGACCCAGCGCGCAACGTTGCCATTCTCGATGCGCTTGTTGTTGGACTCTGCGTGCTTGCGATCACGCCGCTGCTCTCTCTCAAGATGCTGGATATCGGCAAACTTTATCCGGCGTACTTCATCTGGGGTCGAGCGCTGGTGAGGCTGGTGCTGGCGATGGTTTTACTTTATCTGAGACCGCGCGAGAATCTGGGACATGGCTGAGCCATAGAAACTCAAACCCTTCTGAAAGTACATCGTGAGAATGCCTTGATGCGCTGGTGGTGCGGGTAAGGGAATAGGGGTCCTTCGACTGCGCGGCCGCTTCGCTTTGCGAAGCAGCCGCTCCGCTCAGGATGACAAGCAGTGCGGGGACGTTCGCGCCACACGCACGAATCTAGGCGGTGGCTTTGTCCGTTAGCGGGGGGGAGTCTTCAGCGTTCTTGGCGTCCAGTTCCAATTGCTCCTGGCCGCTGAGGACCGTGACTCGTCCTCGATAAGTCTTGAGGTGGCGCTGCGCGGTCTCGAAAGCTTCTTGAGCTTTGTTTAAATTCTTGCCGACATTTTCAAAGTGGTTCTGGAAATAATCGAACGACTTTTGCGCTTTGGCTAATTCCAGGCGGCTCTTTTCGAAGCGGCTGGCGACTTCGTACCATTTGTGGACCAGGGCGATGGTCTGCAACGTCATCAGCAGGGTATTGGGGGATACGGGAAATACGTGCTGCTGGTTGAGCCAATCCGCGAGATCACGATTGCGGATTGCTTCCATGTAAAGCGTTTCGCTAGGGAGATACATCAGCGCGATGTCGGTGGTGCCGTTTTCCGGTTGAATGTATGCCTTGATGCGCTTGGCTTCCGTCTTCATCACGCGCACAAATTCGTGACGGGCAGCTTCGATCTCGGATTCCACGTTGCTTTCAAAGAGTGCGAGCACTTGCTCGCGGGGAAACTTGGCGTCAATGGGAAGACGGCGGTCGGGAAATTGAATCATGGCGTCGGCGCGTCCGCCGCCTTCACCGGGGGAAGACTGTATTTCGAACATATGCGCGGGGAGAAAATCGGCTAAGAGGCGCTCCAGGCTGGCCTCGCCAAACGCTCCTCGCAAGTGAGGCAGCTTGAGCAGATTATTCAAATCGTTAATCGAATGTCCGAGCGCGCCGACTTCGCGTAATTGTTCTTCCGCGGCTTTCAAATGCTGCTGCACTTTTTCAAACTGCGCGAAACCTTCCTTAATATTCTGATCGAGCTTTGCCTGCACCTGATCGGTGATGGCAAGCAACCTAGTATCGACGCGATCGCGGATCGCCTCCAAAGACTGAGCTGTACTCTGATTGAAATTATCGATTTCGGTTTTGAGCTGAGCGGTGGTCAGGGCGAGCGAGCTGGTCAATTCCGTCCGCGCCGCCCGGAGATCCTGGGTCTGCTCACGACGCCCACTAGTTAATTGGGCCTCCACCGAACTGCGGATTTCCTTGAAACCCTCGGCCAGACGGTCGGTGACGCCCTGGCGCAGGTCTCCTTTAGTGCTCTCCAGGCGCATGGCCATATCGGCAGTGGCGGCAGTGAACCTTTGGGAGAGAGATTCGCGCAGTGCGACTGACTCCCGCGCAAGTTCCGTGATTTCAGCGGCTTGTGACGCGCCTGAGAGGCGGCGGAAAATGCCCGCGACCAGTGCCAAAAGTACTAGGTTTAACAGCAGCAGCGAGCCCAGCAGTAATGTCCCCATGGTAAGGTGCTTCTCCCGATTTTAGAGGCTAGCCTGAGGGAAGCAAAGCAAAACTTCGGCTTTGTTTGGCACCTAAATAGTTGGTGCGCTTTTTTATGAACCGGGCTCTCACTGCCGCGCTGGCGATTGTCCTGATAAGTGGCCCGGCCCCAGCAAAAACTCGTAAGCCGCGGCCCGCAGCGTTCGTTGCATCCCCAGCGCAATTTTCGTTTGCCTACGAGGCGGATGCCGAGAACCAACTTTTCGCCCTGGCCAATGAGGCCCGGGCACAAGCCGGGGTCCCCGCACTTCAGCGGGATGAAGGGTTGACTCAGGCGGCGCGGGAACATGCCGCGGGTATGGCTGCACAGCAGCAGCTTTCACATCAGTTTTCTGGCGAGGCCTCGGTTCATCAGCGATTGACGGCCGCGACTCCTCTGCATCTTGATCGGGCTGGAGAGAACGTGGCCTACGCCGCGACCGTCGATCAGGCTCATGACAATCTGATGCATTCGCCTCCCCATCGGGAGAACCTGTTGAATCCGGCTTACAACGTGGCGGGGTTTGGCGTCGTCCGCACCGGAGATTCGCTGTACGTGGTGCAGGATTTCGGGCACGGTTCGCAGATCAGCACTGCCGAGCAATCCGAGAACATGGTGGCAGAGAGCGTGATGCGTATGCGGGAGAAGTCCAATGGCTCTCCATTGCAGCGTCTGGACGGCAGTGGCGTCCGCGCGGTCGCTTGTTCGATGGCGCAGGCGGATTCTTTGAATGTGTCGTCGAATCCCGGGCAGTATTTTCTCCGCTACACCAGCCTGCAGCCGGAGACGCTGCCTGCAAGCGCGGCCAAGACCATTGCGGACCGTGGACTTCGGGCGTTTGCGGTGGGGGCTTGTTACGCGCGGACGGCAAGCTATCCGGGCGGGGTGTATTGGATCGCGGTGGTTTTTTATTGATTCAATCCAGGATTGTGTTTGCAGAATCTCCACGTGCTTTGCACAACAAAGCTTAACCCCAGCGGCTAAAGCCGATCGAGTTTTGCATTGGTCGGCACGACTGAAGTCGTGCCCTTCCCAAGACATTGGGCTGCGCCTTTGGAGTCCACGAATTTGGGGAGATTATTACGGGCGAAAACGCAGTAGGGTGACAATCAACCCCGATAGACTCATAAGGACCGCAGCGAGCAACATCCAGCCGATGAATCGACTTGCTCGAACGTGCTTATCGGTCGTGGGGCGGCCATGTCGTACCGGCCACTCCTTCGGATTCGTAACCAGGTTCAACCCTTGCCACGTAAACACTATGTCTGCGAGGCCTGTTGTAACGAGTATTCCGATTCCGACGTACTGATCCGAGCTCACCTGGCGATAATCTCACGCGGCGCAAGAATTTCAAACTGGGCTACCCCTGAGCGGTCCCTCGTCTCGCCTGACAAATTCGGCTTGTGCTAACCTGCAAATGGGCCCATGGAAGCGTCTCCGCAAATCCGCATCGGCACTGCTGGGTGGTCTTATAAGGATTGGGAGGGTGTGTTTTATCCTCCAGGGATGCAGCGGAGAAGGGAACACCCGCTGGAATATCTGGCACAGTGCTTCGATCTGGTGGAGATCAATACTTCTTTTTACGGACACATCAAGCCGGAGCTGGCGAAGGTGTGGGCGCGCAAGGCGTTCGCAGTGAATCGAGATTTTGTGTTCACTGCCAAACTGCATCGGTCGTTTACGCATTCTCCATTTGCGGTGATGGAACCGACCTCAGCCGCCACCATCAAGCCCAGCGATGAAGACGAAATGCTGGCCCGCGAAGGGTTGGAGGCGCTGGCCTCGGAAGGGAAGCTGGCAGCGCTGCTCATCCAATTTCCGGTTTCTTACAAGAATACGAGTTTGAACCGCGAATACCTCGAAGTGCTGCTGCGGCAGTTCATCGAGTATCCATGCGTGGTCGAAGTGAGGCACTCGAGTTGGGACAATCCCGAGACTATCCGCTCTTTTGCGCAGAGAAATGTTGCTTTCTGCAATATCGATCAGCCTGTGATCGGACGCTCGCTGGAAGCGACCGAACACGTTACGTCGGCCGTGGGATACGTGCGCCTGCACGGACGAAATTATGATCAGTGGTTCGAATCAGAGAAGCGCGACGATCGCTACAACTATCTTTATAGCGAAAACGAACTGACTGACTGGAAAGATAAGATCGAGCGCATCGCCCGCAAGGCGGAAGTCACATATGTGGTCACTAACAATCACTTCGAAGCCAAAGCCGGAGTGAATGCGCTGCAACTGAAACACATGCTTACGGGACAACGTGTGAAGGCCCCGGAAACGCTGTTGCGGCATTATCCGGAACTTAAGAATTTTGCCGATCCGCTGGGGGACGTTTCCAATTCCAATCTTTCGTTGCTTGCTTGAGTTGGTGCTGATGCCAACATTCCCAAAGTCGCTTGTGCTATTCCAAAAAATGGTTAATGAGCGCGGCGCGCAGCTCCGCGAGCGTGGACTTGAAGACCTTAAGCAGCTGGCGGGCGCTCCGATCGAGCAGGTCACTGTCGAATCGTGTCCAGCGACCATTGGAGTCGTTGTCCAATCTCTGCCGAACGGCGGGATTCGGGTCGTGGTTAAAGGCTTCATGAAGGCCTTCATCGGTCAACATCTCGCTTTGGATGGCTTCTACAAGTATCCGGACGAGACCGTGACCCCAATCCCCTATCCGCAGTTTAGCGAATTCGACTAGCGTGCTGTTGCATCGGCTAGCGGAACTTTCCCCCGATGGAACCCGTATCTACTCTCGCAGCATGGAAAACTGACCGCTGGCAACTGATCACGGACAACTGGCCACTGACCACTTTGTCACTAACGTTTAGTTAGCTGCCACGTCCAAATAGAAAACACAGGAGAGTGGGTTATGGATGCGAAATACAATTACATCATTGACAGCATGAAGTGGCGGATTGCATTGAACATGGCGGGCTTTACGTTGTGGCTGGTAACGGCTTTCTCGTTGCTGAACGTGGCGGTGCGGTAGGAGTTGCCGGCGGGACGCCAGCGCTACGGTCTGGCCACTGACCACTGGCCACTGGGTTTAGACCTTGACTTCGACTCTTGGTGCGTAGTGGGATTCCACGTAGTCGTCCAGAATTTGAAAGAACTCGGCGACGATTCTGTCGCCTTTTAGCGTGGTGAACAGGCGTCCATCGACATAGACGGGCGCCTTGGGTTCTTCAAACGTTCCCGGCAGCGAGATTCCGAGACTGGCGTGTTTTGATTCGCCGGGGCCGTTGACCACGCAGCCCATCACGGCAACTTTCATCTCTTCGACTCCGGTGTATCGTCCCTTCCACACCGGCATTTGTTCGCGCAAGTAAGCTTGAATCTGCTCCGCCATCTCCTGAAAGAAAGTGCTGGTGGTGCGGCCGCATCCTGGACAAGCGGTGACTTGCGGAGTGAAGCTGCGAATTCCGAGCGATTGCAGAATCTGCTGTGCGACGCGCACTTCCTCGCTGCGATCGCCGCCGGGCGCGGGAGTAAGCGAGACGCGGATAGTGTCGCCGATACCTTCCTGCAAAAGCACGCCCAAGGCGGCGCTGGAAGCGACAATACCTTTTGCTCCCATACCAGCTTCGGTCAATCCCAGATGCAGCGGGTAATCGCAGCGCATGGCCAGCGAGCGATAGACGTCAATCAAATCCTGCACGCCGCTCACCTTCGCGCTCAAAATAATCTGCTCGGGACGCAAGCCGTATTGTTCCGCCAGCTTCGCCGAAGTCAGCGCGCTGAGTACCATGGCTTCCATGGTGACTTCACGGGCGTCCTTGGGTTCGGGCAGGCGTGAGTTCTCGTCCATCATGCGCGTGAGCAATGCTTGATCGAGCGATCCCCAGTTGACGCCGATGCGAACTGGCTTTTGATTTTCGACTGCGACTTCGATCATGGTGCGGAAATTGGAATCGTCTTTTCGGCCTATGCCGACATTTCCTGGATTGATTCGATACTTGGCTAGTCCGCGTGCGCACTCAGGATATTTCTTCAGTAGGATGTGTCCGTTGTAATGAAAGTCGCCGATGATGGGCACATGCACATCCTGACGCTCGAGCTGCTCGACAATGGGCGCGACCGCGGCGGCAGCTTCGTCGTTATTTACGGTGACTCGAACCAGCTCGGAACCGGCACGGGCCAGGGCCGCCACTTGTTGTACCGTCGAGGCAATGTCGGCGGTGTCGGTGTTGGTCATCGACTGCACCACAACTGGTGCATCGGAGCCTACGCGCACTCCGCCAATTGACGCCGTAACGGTTTTCCTACGCTGAATATTAGCCATGCGGAAGCTTTAGTTTAGCATGCGGACATGTCGGATACGGGGATGCGGAGGGTTGAGGTAGGATTTGCTTTCCACAAAATCTCGAACCACAGAGGACACAGAGGTACACAGAGGAAAGAACGGGGCAGTTGTCAGTTGCCGGTGCTCAGTTCTCAGTACTGCTTACTCGCCACTAGCCACTGGCCACTGATTTTAAGGCAATCTCTGCATTACTCCCGGAAGTGTCTTAGCCAAGTCGTTGTAAATCACCATCACGGCGAATAACACCAGGAAGACGAATGCGGCTTGATAAATTCGCTCCTTGATGCGCAGGCTGATATCGCGGCGTATCAGGCTTTCAACGAACAGCAGCAGAATGACGCCGCCGTCGAGGATGGGGATGGGCAGCAGATTAAAGATGCCGAGGTTCAAGCTGATCGCGGCCGTGAGGCCCATCAGCGGCGTCCAGCCCTTTTCGCTAGCGGCTTGTCCGGCGGCGCGGCCGATGCCGATTGGTCCCTCGACGGTGCGGAGCGAGACTTTGCCGCGCACCAGCTTTTGCAGCAATTCGAGGATTAGCATCGAACTCTTTTTGTTGTCCTCGATCGAACGTTGAAAGGCATCAGCGAGAGGCAATTTCCCCACCTTCGTGGGAATGCTCTGGATGCCGATGCGATAACGTTTCTCTCTTGCGCCTTGCACGTCTGCCAGAACTGGCTGCAGACGGAAAGTCGTTGGTTTCCCGTCCCGAAGCACGGTCAGCTCAACTGGTTTGTCTTTGGTCTGCTTGAGAGCCTGAATCATTGCGGCAATGGCTGGAACTGGTTTGCCATCGAGGGCGACGATTATGTCTCCCTCTTTCACGCCGGCCTTCTCCGCCGGCATGCCCGGCTCAAGATCGGTCACTGTATTGGGCTGGTCGGCTACCCATCCCACATATCCCATTTGCGACGTGCCAGCAGCTTCGGGCACGATCGTTCTTTCAAACTGCTTGTTGCCACGTTGGAAGGTAATCTCCAGCGGTTGATCGGGATTGAGCATCACTTTGGGATCGACTTGTTCCCAAGTGGGATTTTGTATGCCGTCGATTCGGACGATGCGATCGCCCATTTGTAATCCCGCCTTGGCCGCAGGCGAATCGGGTTCGACCCATCCAACCACCGCGGGCTGATCCATGTAGACCGGGTATTCGTAGTGAACCATGTAGACGACGGTCAGCAGGCCGATGGCAAGCAGGATGTTCATGGCGGGACCGGCGATGGCGATGATGAAACGATGCCAGCGCGGGTGCGACATGAACTCTGCGGGATCATCAGTGCGTGCGTCCATCGGGTTCTCGCCACTCATCTTGACGTAGCCGCCCAGAGGGATTGCGGCGATGCGGTAATCTGTCTCGCCTCGGCGAAATCCGAGGAGGCGTTTACCAAAACCAATGGAAAAGACTTCCACGCGCACGCCCAGCAGCTTGGCGGCGGCGTAGTGTCCAAATTCGTGGATTAGGATCATGAATCCCAGAACCACGGCTACGGCAGCAACGGCAACTAAGAATCCCGACATAAATGTTGTGTTATTCCTCTCGCAATGCTGGTGACGGACGCAACCTAGCAGGCTTGTTACTCAACTGGTGAACTTTTTCCTGCGCGGCCCCACGCGCCCCGACATCTGCTTCTAGTATTCTATTTATAGATTCCAATTGCACACTTTTCGTTTCATTAAGGACCCTTTCTATAACGGTAGTAATCTGATCGAATCGGATGCAGCCATCCAGGAAGGCGGCCACAGCGACCTCGTCCGCCGCATTCAGTGCAACAGATTTCGCTCCTCCTGCCTCTGCGGCTTCATAGGCAAGGGCAAGACAAGGGAATTTTTCCATATCCGGCGGCGCGAACTCGAGGTGCCGTAAGTCCATGACTGAGAAGCGCATATCCGACCTGATCCGCTCCGGATAGGTCAGCGCATACAGAATCGGCAGCCGCATATCGGTCACCGAGAACTGAGCAAGTATGCTGCCATCCACAAACTCCACCATGGAGTGAATCGTGGACTGGGGATGGACAATCACCTTGACCTGGTCTGGTTTCAAATCGAACAAACGGCAGGCCTCGATGACCTCAAACCCCTTATTCATCAAGGTCGCGGAGTCAATGGTGATGCGACGCCCCATCTTCCAGGTTGGATGCGCCAAAGCCTGCTCCACAGTGATTGAGGAAAACTCTGATTTAGGTGTGTTTCGAAACGGGCCGCCGGATGCGGTAAGCCAGATGCGCTCAACTTCTTCTAATCTTCCGCCACGCAAGCATTGATGGACCGCGTTGTGCTCGCTGTCGATGGGCAAAAGCGGCTTACCCTGGCGGCGGGCTTCTGCGGTAATTAGCTCTCCGGCCGCAACCATGCATTCTTTATTTGCCAATCCAACGGTTTTGCCCGCACGCACAGCTTCGTAGGTGGCTTCGAGTCCCGCTACACCGACGATGGCGCTGACAACAAAGTCAGCATCGGGATGAGTGGCAACGCGAACAGTTCCCGCGGAGCCGTGCACGACGTCGACTCCGGAGATGCCGGATGTCTTTAAACTTTTGTGAAAAGTTTCCGCATCTTCTTCGGCAGCGACGGAGACCACTCGCGGCTTCCAGCGACGCGCCTGTTCCAGCGTGGTTTCCAGATTCCGTCCTGCGGCCAAAGCAATGATCTGGAAACGGTCGGGATAAGACTCAACCACATCAAGAGTGCTGCGGCCGATGGAGCCGGTTGAGCCCAGAATTGAAATACGTTTCATGAGTGGGTTTACGACACCTGACACTGTGTGGAGAAATTCATTTAGTGCTCGTTAAGACTGCGGCATAGTGGTCGATCCACTGCCGTTGTTCCTTTGTTTCCGGAATGGCAACACCGCGCGCGGCACTTATATTCTTTACCGCCGTTTTTGCATCTAGTCCGTTTGTGACCAGCAAGCAGGCTGCGACTAGTCCACTGCGCCCGACGCCTTGCCGGCAATGAACTATCACGTTCCGGCCCGACGCGAGCTTGGAATTGAGTTTTTCCAAAGCTGCCGACACTTCCGTTTCCGATCCTGGTACCTCGCGATCAGGGATTGGAAGCTGCATAAAATCCATGCCTCGGGCCTTCACCTCGCTTGCTTCATTGGCGAGGTCGAGACTCTGTTCTTCTTCAGGAGTAAGCAGAGAAAGCACAGTGTCGATGCCAGCGCCATGCCAGCTAGCGATTTCATCTTCCAGCCAGTCACCGCCTCGAGGACGCGCGGCCACGGCCAGTTTTCCCGGCCACGGACCATCCACCCAATGAAGCTTCGTCCCCTTAGTCATAAATCCTTTTTCGTAACGATCTCGCGCGGAAGTGCGTCGACATCCACTCCTCGCTGGCGAAGGATGTGGATTCGATGGCGTCCGTCAATTATAGTTCCGTCCATCCTCGTTTTCAGACAATCCCTTTGACCAGGTACCAGGGAATTTATTAACGCGTCGGTGGAAAGTCGCTCCAACTGAGCAAGCTTGGCGGGGACAAGAGAGGTCTCGGGGTGAAGAGCTTTCAGTGGATTAGAGGACGGGTTCGGTATGTTTTCAACCACCTCTTACTGCATGACGCGCCAAGCCGCATAGTACCACAGCACTGGAGCGGCAAAGAGCAGGGCATCAATGCGGTCAAGCATGCCGCCATGCCCAGGGAGAATTGCTCCCGAATCTTTCACTCCGGCGCCGCGCTTGATCAGCGACTCCACCAGATCTCCAAGCTGCGCCGCGATGTTGATGGCTGCGGAAAGCAGCAGGGCCGGCCACAGGGGCGGTTTCTGCAATGCAAAAAAACCGTCCCGCTGCTCGATGAGATGAGCATTCAGCAGCGCGCTGCTGATGGGAAGCGCGTAGTTGTAGAGCAACATTCCCACCACCAGACTCGCCAACATCGACGCCAGCGTCCCCTCCCACGTTTTCTTCGGACTGATTCGCGGCGACATGAAATGACGTCCCAATAAGCGGCCAACGAAGTAGGCAAAAATGTCTCCCGCCCAGACCACCAACAGTAAGTAGAGCAGAAGAAACGCGCCCGACCATTGCTCGCGAACTTGCACCAGGAATCCCAATGGAAGTGCGACATAGCAGAAGGCAAATACAGAAACGGCCGCTGCAGGAAATGCACGGCGAAGATCGATGGTTCGCATCCCGATTACAAGAAACACGAACGCAGCGATTGCGGCAGCGAACCCGGTGGTGTAAATAACGATCGCGGCCGAGAGCAGAGGTTTGTCGTCCCGCGGATTAATCGCCAGCAGCACGAAGAACAGCGCGACAAAAACATAGGTAGGACGATAAAAGGGCTGAATACCATAAGCCTCGGCCAACTTTAAAAGTTCCGACACCGTCAGCAGAGCGACGAACCCCGCCACGAACGCCAATACCGGGATGGGCGCACGCAGAATCAGCAGCAGGACAATGGGAATCAGAACCGCGGCGGTGGCGATTCGTTTCAGTAGCTGCAAGCCGCCTCAGCTCCGGACCGGCTTCGAGGAGTGATGGTCAGAGTGGTCACCCGCCAAGCCACCGTAGCGTCGTTCGCGCTGCTGATATTCCGCGATGCCTTCGAGTAGATGAGCACCACGGAATTCGGGCCACAGTGTGGGCGTCACATAGATCTCGGCATACGCAAGCTGCCAGAGAAGAAAATTGCTCAACCGCATTTCACCGCTGGTGCGGACAACAAGATCGGGATCCGGCAAATGCCGAGTGTAAAGATGCCGTGACACCGAGTCCTCATCAATCTCCAAATGATCAAGCCCGCCATTGCGCGACGCCATATCCACGATGGAGCGAAATGCGTCCACCAGTTCGCTGCGGGCGCTGTAGTTGAGAGCCAGTGTCAGCACCATCCCGGTGTTATGCGCGGTGGCCTGGCGCGCCCACTCCATTTTGTCGCGCACCGTGGATGGAAGTTCCTGTTGTCGTCCGATGTACTCCAGGCGAATGCGATTCTTGTTCAGCGTCGGGACTTCCTGCTTCAGATAGCGGCAGAGCAGTCCCATGAGAAAATCCACCTCACTCTTGGGACGCTTCTTCCAATTTTCTTCTGAAAACGCATACAGCGTAAGCGCCGAGATTCCAACCCGGGCAGCGGTCTCGACGGTGGAGCGCACGGATGCTACACCAGCGCGATGTCCGGCCACGCGAGGCAGATGACGGCGGCGCGCCCAGCGTCCGTTTCCGTCCATGATGATGGCGATGTGTTTTGGGAGCCGTTTTGGATCGAGCCGCAGGTAAATTTCGGCTTCCTTGCGATCCAGCCCGGCAGGAACTGTTGCTTGCAAAGCTAACCTCTGCTGTTTGTTGAAGCTAACACAGTGGGAAGGTGGTTGCAATGACAGGGGATAGACGTTGCTGGATCGGTTCGGGAATCCTTATCCAGGTGAACCGCTTCCGAGTTGGCCGTCATGCGCTGCACACCTGATGGCACAATAGCGGCGGATCGCTTGCGGACGAGTATGCGAGCGGTCGAAGACCTGGTCGCCCAAGACCGGTGCCATTCATTTGCGGTTGCATTTTCGTAGGATTTCTTAGTGAGCGGTTGTTAACCATTTTGTCTGCCGTGCGTTTTACCAGGTGAGTACAAATGTCCGGGTGACCATCCGGGAAGGAGCTGAATCGTGAACGAGGACCTTGTGATCATCCCC
>MNDG01000064.1:0-8370 GCA_001914815.1 Acidobacteriales bacterium 13_2_20CM_55_8 | reverse complement strand
CATTCAGAACAAACTGCTCGACAAGTTTGGTTCGAGCCAAGACCTGCTTAGTTATGTTCAGGGTGAGGCTGGCAAACAGTTTTTGAACTCCCTCACCTTGCAACAGAGGGCGCCTTACGGACGTATCCTTTCTGCGGTGCAGGCCAGTGTGTTGCTCGCGTTCTTCGGCGGCGCGCTCCTGTTTTTGCGCGGCAGAGTATCCGGCGGCGAAGAGGGTTTCCTAGTGTTCGGCACCTTGTTCGTTACGCTCGGTGTTGGTTTCGCATGTTCGGCGGCAGTCTCGTACTTCTTGTCCAAGTCATTCGGGTTGTTGAAGGAAGGCAACGCGCATCAGTAATAACGGCTGCATGCTGGATGAGTGCCAAACTCGTAGTGAAAAGTTGGGCGTTCTGGGTGACGTTACGGCCTCCAGACCCAGGCCGCAGACCATCGGCATGACTGAGGACGCCTTTGCTGTCTTTTACGAGAGAACCGCACGCCCGTTGTGGGCTTACCTTCTGCGCGTATCGGGCGATCGCGACATCAGCGATGATTTGTTCCAGGAGAGCTATTGTCGAATGCTATCGGCCAATCTTCCGACCATGGATGCGGTGGAACGCAAGAGCTACTTGTTTCGGATTGCTACGAACCTTCTGCGTGACCGCTGGCGGCGCGGTCAAGTAGCAAACAGACTCACCGCGCCCACTGAGAGTTACGAAGAAAACGTCGAATCAAGGACTGACCTTCGGCGTGCCTTTGCCGAGCTCAAGCCTCGAGAACGACAGCTCTTATGGCTAGCTTACGTCGAGGGTAACAGCCACGAAGATATCGGCGGCATCACGGGTTTGAGAGTCAGCAGCATTCGCCTCCTGCTTTTCCGTGCACGAAAGAAACTCGCGGGTGGGCTTCTTCTTCACCGTACGCAGTGGTCCGGAAAGGAAGATGTATGAGTCGAATTCAATGTGAAAGAGAGAACGAGGTACTGGAAGCGTGTCGATCTGATCTCTGGACTCCCGCTCTCCGTGAACATGTAAGTCACTGCACTGACTGCGGAGAGGTCATTATCGTGGCGGGGTTTCTGGTGCACGAAGCGGAGATTGCAGGATTAGAGGCACATCTCCCCAGTTCCAGTCTGATCTGGTGGAGAAGGCAGCTGGCGGCGAAAAATGCAGCATTGACGCGGGCCACTCGGCCCATCACACTAGTTACTGCCCTTTCTCTCTTGGCTGGCGCATTGGCATTGCTGTGGTTTGTTGTTGAGCCGGTTGAAAAAACTGCTGCTTGGAATGGCACCGCCAAGTCTCCAGCGTACCTGGAATATCTGCTGAACCTTTATGCGAACAGCACCGCACTTACGATGACGACGGGAACGCTCGTGTGCCTTTTATTCGGATCTTTGTATTTGGTCTGGCGTGAATAGGCAGCTCACGTCAGCCGTACTGCTTCTTAATAATCCGGGGCTGAGAGCTTTTCTTCTGAAATGATGGTTTTTGCGGTGGCTCATGGTCGGCGTCAGCCGGGGTTCCGAAGGGATCGGAGGTAATCTGCGAAGCTCCACTTCTCGCATCGAACGCGAGAAATGGAGCCCTCTCAGGGTTCTAACTTTCAGTTTCTTTGGACCTGGTGCCAGATGTGGGCCACCCTCCCCGAGAAACAAAAAGCGTTTTACAATTTTCTGCTCGGTTTTCCTCAAGCCAGGAGCTCGTAAACTCTACTCGAACTCAAGCACTACGATCTCGGGATTCGATCCCAGCCGCAGCGGCGGTCCCCACGTTCCTGCTCCGCTGGAAGTAAAAACCTGCATCTTACCGATCCGGCTTAAGCCGTACACAAACTGCCGGTAAATCCGCCGCGCCATCCAGCTCCAAGGGATAAACTGCCCAACGTGAGTATGTCCGGATAGCTGCAGTGAAACGCCCGCAGCCTCCGCGATTTCCGGATGGTCGGGCGCATGGGTCAATAGAATGCTCGCGCGGTCGCGATCCAGGCGGATGCCGTCTAGCACTGACGCAAGATGCCCGTGCTGCGTCGCGTTCCGATAAGGCACGCCAATAATTTGCAAACCGTCCACTTCTACCTTCTCATTGCTGAGCACGCGCACTCCGGCCGCCGTAATGGCACGCAGATATTTGCTGTCGTCGCCAAATTGCTCGTGATTTCCGGCGACAAAATACACGCCGTGTGGCGCGGTTAGCTGGTTCAATGGCTCCGCTGCTCGTCCAGCGTCGATGGCCGTGCCGTCATACAAATCTCCAGCAATAAAAATCGCGTCCGGCTCTTCCCGCAAAATCTTGGCCACCATACGCCTAAGAAAACTGCCGTTTCGCACGTGCCCCAGGTGCACATCGCTGATCAGCGCCGCTCTTCGCCCGCGCCACGCTGCCGGCAAGTTCGCCAGCCGCACCGTGGTTCGCGTGATTCGCGTCCAGCTGGCGTTGAAAACCCCGTAGAGTCCGGCCACTACTGCAACACCGAATAGCAATTCCACGGTTCGATGGAAGTTCACGTCCAGCCCAGACAGCCGCGCAACTCCGAAAATAATCCAGGAGGAAACCGCCGCGACGAATAGGAAACTCAGCAGACCCAGCCAAACCGCAGCAGCCCTGTAAAACGCGCGCAGAGCAGCATTTGTATAGCGAAAGGCGAGTAGCGAAGCGGCAATAAAGCTCACCGACAAAAAGCCGAGAACCAGGTTGATCCACAGCGCCCCATGAGCATCGCTTCCTGCGGGGGAAAATGTCCAGGTCTCGTAGAGGAGAAAATGCGTCAAAAAAAGAACAGACTGAACAATTGCAATGAAACCGATTAAGCTTCTTCGTCGCATGGTGGATTAGATTCAGTAACCTGCTATTTGGATTGTTGGAGTAATGTCTCTAAAATTCGCACGCGGATCAACAGCACGAACGCAATTTACTCTAAACAGGAAGTGATTCGCGCAATCCTAGTGTGATGCTTCCGCCCTGGCCAGCAGCACCGCTGTACTCGATGACATGGAGTCGTAGTAGCTCACGAAGCGTTGTGGCTCTGCTTCTGGGTACGGCGCAAGGTTGTGAGCCCAGCGGAATCCGATGGGTTGGTACCAGAGTTCGGCTTCGAGGTGGAAGGGGCCCGGAGCGTCTCCGGTTGAGACCGAGTAGCGGACAAGACTGCCTTCATCGGTGAAGTTGGGATCGTTTGCGGCTTCGCCAATCACTGCAATGTCTTTGTCGGCGGTTTGCTTACTGAATCCGGACGGAAGAATGCGGTTGTCTTTTAAGTAGCCGACAGCGGAAAGCAGACCGGTAGTTACGTGACCTGCAGAGTCTTTCGGGATCGACTCGTAGATTTCGACTTGTTCGGGGCTTGTGATCTCCAGATAGTGCGGCTCAAAGCGCAGCGGGTCGGCGTCGTTGTCATTTCCTTTTATCGAAGCGTCAGGATTGAGTCCTCCCGATTCAAAAACAGTTCTTCCGCTGGCGTCCCGGACTGTAACGTGCAGCCACGCCCGGCGCGACGGATAGGCAGTGGGAAGCTTGTGTCCGCTCAGATTCTCGACCAACACTTCCATGGTTAGTCTGCTGGAACTCGACTCCAGGTTACGAATACTCACGCGAGCAGATTGGGTCTGCAGGAACGTAACGGTTCTGGTGGCTGCGTTCGTGAGTTCGTGTGGCAGGGCGGCGACGCTCAGATCCCCGCGATATTCGTTGAGCATGTGCTGCATGAAAAAATTAGCAGCGACGAATTCGTGCCGGCGCATTCCTTCGCGAGGCTGGCCCATGATCGATGTGACGGGCACGTCCTCGTGCACTTCGGGCATGTGACACGACTGGCAACTACTCTTGGCTGGATAATCGCTATGGAGCCATTCGAGGTATGGCATCTGCTCTGGAAAATTGCCGATCTCTTTTCCGCCCGGCCCCAGAGCCTGAGTGTACAGAGTGTGGCAAGTACCGCACAGTGCAGAGTCGCGAATGTGAGCGGCCTCAGTGGGCACGAAGCCGCCTGTAGAGGACTGCATCACGCGCTCGTGTCCGGCGTCGATGACGAAAGGACCATACTCTGAGCGCTGGTCACCTTTCTCTGGATCGTCGACCTTGAATGCGCCATTGAAGGTTTCGGGTGTGCCCAGTTTTTCTTTGGCGATCTGGTGACAAACCGAGCAGGAGACCCCGTCTTCGGCGGCAACGTTGTCCTTGTTATCGGGATTGAACGGAAGGTGCGCGAAGATTTCTGTTTTGCGGCCCTCGCCCTTGGCCTGCAAATGGGTGATGGGCATGTGACAGACCGAGCACTCATCCTCTATGGCAGGCATCGCTTCCGGATGATCGACTGATTCGCGCCGCACACTGGCCTGCCAGTATGGATCGCGCGAAGAATTCGCCATCATGCTGGGGCGCCAATCCAAGCCGATGGAGATGTCCTCACCGGATTTGGTCGTCAATCCATTGTGGCAGGCAACGCACCGGTCGGAAGTTTGAAACTCGGGTTTCAGCACACCGTGCCTGGCGCCGCCTCGTAGAAAAGGAGCGGAAATGATCACTGTCGCCGAAATCGCAAGCGCGCACCAGATATGTTTTTGCATTACCAGCCTTCGGTCAACTTTCCGTCGCCCCAGTCCCACAGCAGGTAGAACATCAGCTGAACTGGGCGTCCAGTCGTGTTCGTCATCGGTGTGCGTACTCCGAGATTGGCGCGGATGTGCTGTCTTCGGCTGATTGTTACCTGCATCTCCGGAACGATGTCCCAATTTGTTTTTGCTCCGGTAGTGAGATCGCGATCGGCCAGGAATTCGACCATCGGTGACCAGAGCCGGCCGAGGCCGCGATTTGCAGCGAAGCTCTGGCCTACGGCGATCCGCCAAAAGATCGATTGCGGAGCGATATCGGTATGACGCGGCAGATCGGCTCCTACCTGCGTCTGCAAAAAGGTGTTGGTGGGGAACAGCTGATCGAAGGCAGCGAAGGTCTCGAAGGTGGTGGTGCCGCTACCGAAGCCTCGCGTCCGGTTGCCCGTCGGTACGAGCAGTCCGCCCTGCAGGCTCAAGATCGATCCTGAACGCAGGCTGGAGAAGAGCTCGCGCTTCAGCGCCAACGTGGTGTCACCCACGCCGCCATACCATGTGTGATTCTGGTTTTGAAACTCCAACGGAACGTCGATCTCGATCTGATTTTTTACTCCGAAGCGCTGCTCGTGAATGATGTCCATGCTCACGCCCGGAGCTCCCCGGGCATTGACTGCGCTGGAGATTACAACCTCGTCTTCGGGAAAAGCCTTTTCTGTAACCAGCGCGCGTGGCAGATTCAACTCTCCTCTGGGCCAGTGCTTGTTGGTGCACAAGGTGCGCAGATAGGCGATGACGTCGTCGATCTGCTCCGAACTCAGCAACTTTCCCCATACCGGCATGATTTTCGAGAAGCCGCGCGACGGCCCGCCATGCACGATCACGTCTTTCCAGACGGAGTTAGGTTCGGGCGTAGTTTGATCGCACCGGGTGAAATCGGGGAAGGTGTCCGGCCGCACGAATCCCGCAGTCGTCTGCGGAGTGCCCCTCCCGTCGCTGGCGTGACAAGCGACACAAGTCGTCTTGAAGATGCGCTCACCGTTCCGAACATTTGGAGGCTTACCGTATTTCAGGGTTTGTGCGAACAGCAGAAGAGTGTTCGCCATGAAGAGCGCGCAAAAGGTGATGACGCGAAGGGCAGCGTGCACAGAGAAGTTTACCTGAGTGAGTTTTCCTAGTACAGGGTGCGGTGGTCCCCAGTGGAGCGTATTTGGCGATGCCTGCGTTGGCAAAGACGATATCGAGCTGGCCCTTATCTTTTTTAATCTGTTCGAACAGCCGATCCAAATCCAACCTGTTTCACCGCCTCATCAAGTTTCGATTGCGTCCGGCCGGTGATGAAGACGTAGGCACCCTCCTGCACGAAACGTTTCGCCGTAGCCAGGCCAATGCCGCTGTTACCGCCGGTGATCAGTGCAATTTTTCCGTCGAGCTTTCCCATGAAGTCCTCCTCGAGATATGTGCCGCACGCGTCCCACTCCGCGCTCACATGGTGAGCACGACGCGGAATTGGGCTTTGCCGCTCATCATGCGGGCGTAGGCTTCGCCGGCTTTCGCGAGCGGATATTTTTCAATCATGGGGCGCACGCCGCTCAATTCGGCGAAGCGGAGCGTATCTTCGGAGTCGGTGGGGATTCCTCCCGGCCAGCCCTGGATGTTCTTCCTGCCTTGGATGATCTGGAGCGGTGAGACCTCGATGGGGTCGAACGCGGCGCCGACAACGAGTAGCGTGCCGTTGTCGCCGAGTCCGTCGATCAGCGCGGTCATCGATTTCGAGTTGGGCGCGGTGGCGAGGATAACGCGAGCGCCGCCGAGTTTCTTCAACTCTTCGGCAGGGTTTTTTGCGGTGCTATCGATGTACACGCTCGCCCCCAGCTTCTTCGCCAGGGCGCTGTTCTCCGGGCCGCGTCCGATCGCCGCGACTTTGTAGCCGAACTTCTGCGCGAACTGAATTCCCAGATGTCCAAGCCCGCCGATTCCCTGGACCGCCACCAGGTCACTCGGCATTGCACCGCTGTGGCGCAGCGCGTTGAAAGTGGTAATCCCCGCACACATCAGCGGCGCGGCTTCGGCGGCATCGAGCGATTCCGGCATCCGCGCCAGCGCTTCCACGGGCGCAACCATATATTCCTGATACCCGCCGTCATAATTGATTCCGGAAACCTTGAGGTTTGCGCAGTTGGCAAAGTCACCGTGCCGGCAAGCCAGGCAGGTGCCGTCCTGCCCGCCGTGCCAGCCAACTCCCACTCGCTGGCCCTTCGTCCATTGCGTTACGCCCGCGCCGGCTTGATCAATTACGCCTGCTACTTCGTGTCCCGGCACGCGCGGATACACAATGCCCGGCCAGGCGCCTTCTTTGGTTAGCATGTCACTGTGACAGATTCCGCAAGCCTGCACCCGAATCCTGACTTGGCCTGGCCCCGGCTGCGGAATTTCCCGCTCGACAATCTCGAAGTCGGCTCCTGCTTTTGGTACCTGTGCGACTTTCATTTTTGGCATTGATGATCTCCATTTAGTTTAGATTCTGCGAGAAGTGCGTCCACTTCGGGTTTTACGTCTCAGGTCTCAGGTGTCGGACAGCCTAGCTGCCTGGCGATTCTTCCGGCACTACGTTGAGCACCAGCTTCTCCGTGTATCGCAACACGGTTAGTGAACTACTCATCCCCACCCGCGCATCCGTGAGCAGACGATGGAGGTCATCCACGCCGGCCACCGGCTTGCCATCCAGACTGACGATCACATCGCCTTCGCGAAGTCCTGTCCTCTGCGCTGGGCTGCCCTCCTCGACGGATACCACAACCACTCCGCTTTCTTGAGGAAGGTCATAAAAGCGCACCAGCCTCCGATGAAGCGGAGTGCTCTGGGCTTCGACTCCGATGTAGCTGCGCCGGATTCTTCCATCCCGCAACAGCCGTGCAGCAACAAATTTGGCGGTATTGATTCCAATGGCAAAGCACAAGCCTTGCGCCATCGGAATCATTGCCGTGTTCACGCCAATGACTCTGCCATCGGAACTCACCAGAGGGCCGCCAGAATTACCAGGATTGAGCGATGCGTCGGTTTGAATGACGTCATCAATCAAGCGTCCAGAATAAGAGCGAAGCGAACGTCCCAGCGCGCTGACCACGCCGGCCGTGACCGTGTACTGGAAGCCGTAGGGATTGCCAATGGCGATCGCCAACTGTCCCACCTGAAGTTTCTGCGAGTCGCCGAGTGGAGCTGCCACCAGATGGGGGGAGTCGTTATTGTGCGTATCCAGACGAATCACGGCCAGATCGGTTGCGGGATCGTCGCCGATCGTGTGAGCAGGGAAGCGCCGGCCATCCGCGAGCGAGACGCCGATGCGGCTAGCCTCGTGCACTACGTGGCTGTTGGTGAGAATCAACCCATCGGGGGTGAACACAAATCCTGAGCCACCGCCTTGACGCTCTCGTGGCTGCCCGGAACGACGGCGGTCGGCTTGAGTAACGTCAATCTTGACCACCGACGGACTGATCTTTTCCGCGGCACCGACCACGGCTTGAGAGTAAGCATCCAGCAAAGCCGCATCATGCAATCCGGCGGCACCGGCCTCAACGATTGGCTCGGAATAATCAGGTCGCTCGGCAGAATCTGCGAGTGGAGACGCAGCAATCCATTCTGAAGTCATAGCTGCTAGATGAATTTGACGGGGCACTGGATTCAAGGGGACTAAGTCAGGTTCGAGGGTGTAGCCGCGTCGCTTCGTTTGGCAAGATGCAGGCGGTCGAAGCATCCGCCAAAGTTTCTTCCAATGCTTTGCCCACACGAGTGAATTCAGCCGGAGTCATCACCTGCTGCAATCCTTCAAAAAGTTGGCGTTCTTCTTT
>MNDG01000118.1 GCA_001914815.1 Acidobacteriales bacterium 13_2_20CM_55_8 | reverse complement strand
ATGGACTGGTCTGCGCCAACAGCGGTGTGGATGTTTCAAACGTGAACGGAGGCCGCCACGCTCTCCTTCTTCCTGAAGATCCCGACCGCTCCGCCGCGCAACTGCACCGCGAACTCAAAAAACGGCTGAAACTTTCCATCCCCATAATCATCACTGATAGTTTCGGCCGACCCTGGCGCGAAGGACTGACCGAAACCGCCATCGGGGTCGCTGGCATGAAGGCGTTACATGACTATCGCCAACAACGCGATCCTCACGGATATAAGTTGAAGGCGAGCATCGAAGCCATTGCCGACGAACTGGCTTGCGCCGCCGGCCTGGTATGTGGCAAGCTGGCGCGCACTCCGGCGTGTATCATTCGAGGTTTCCGTTACCGGCCAGGACCAGGAAGCGCCAGCGACTTGATTCGTCCCGCCGCCACCGACTTGTTTCGTTGAGATTATTGTTGAGGAGACTCTGTGATCCGAACCTTGACCCAATCCGAACTGGAAGGCTTCCCTGCGCTGGAGTGGTCAGACATTGCTCCGCGCATTTCTCATGAAACCCGCGCCGCGCTCGATCAGGTTCTAGAGTCACAAGATGGCCGGCGGCTCTCCCGGGAACAATGCTTGCAGCTAGCCAATGCCGAAGGCGACGATCTGCTTGGCCTTCTCGTCGCCGCCGACACACTGCGTCGGGACTTGGTGGGAAATCTTGTCACCTATGTCGTCAATCGTAATATCAATTTCACCAATGTGTGTTTCGTTGGCTGCAAGTTCTGTGCCTTCAGCCGCGGCCCTCGCGAAGCCGACACGTACTTCCTCAGCCTCGAGCAACTCGCGCAAAAGGCAGTCGAGGCTTGGCAGTTGGGAGCGACTGAAGTCTGCATCCAAGGCGGACTTCCCCACGCGCTTCCTCCTTTTCACTACCGCGACATTTTGCGCGCCGTGAAGAACGCCGTCCCCGCCATGCACATCCATGCTTTCTCTCCCATGGAGATCGTTTACGGAGTCGAACTCACCGGCATGCCGTTGCACGACTATCTACAAATGTTGCGCGACAACGGACTCGACACCCTACCCGGAACAGCCGCCGAAATTCTCGATGACGACGTTCGTTTCCTTCTCTCCCGCAACAAACTCTCGACTGAACAGTGGAAGCAGGTGATCCGCACCGCTCACGGTTGTGGCATCCGCAGCACCTCCACTCTCATGTACGGCCACGTTGAGACCCCCATTCACTGGGTCAACCAACTTCTTCTCTTCCGCGAAATTCAGCAGGAGACCGGCGGCTTCACCGAATTCGTGCCGCTGGGATTCGTGCACCAAAACACTTTGCTTTTCCACCAGGGAATTTCGCGCCCCGGTCCCACCCTCGCCGAGCACTTGAAAATTCATGCATTGTCGCGCGTGATGCTGGCAGGCGCCATCAATAATATTCAGGTCTCGTGGGTAAAACTGAATCGCCAACTTTCCCAGCTTTGCTTGCACGCCGGCGCCAATGATTACGGCGGTCAATACACCAGTCCCGAACAATTCCAATCCTTGATTCTCGAAGCCGGCCGTATCCCCGCCGAGCGCAATACCACTTACACGCGAATCAATATAAAACTCCAGCCTGAAGAATTTATCGCCGAGCAGGCGCTCGAGCCGGAATTCGCATGAGCCGGCCCATCGCCGTCCTCGGAGGCACCGGCCCGGAGGGCTTTGGCTTGGCACTACGCTGGGCCACAGCCGGAGAAACGGTCATCATTGGATCGCGGGATCTCAAGCGCGCCCAAGAGGCAGCTTCCAAAATTCAAAGCAAAGTTGGCGGCAACGCACAGGTCTCCGCAAGAGAAAACGTCGAAGCCTGTGCCGAAGCCGACCTGCTCGTACTCACTATCCCGTTTGAAGCTCACGCCACGTTGTTGAAGCAACTGAAACCTGCGATTCGTCCCGGCAGCATCATGATCGACGCGACTGTACCGCTGGCCGCCAGTCTCGGCGGCCGCCCCACTCGTACTCTGGGAGTCTGGCAGGGCTCGGCAGCACAAGAGACCGCAGAACTTGTGCCCAAGGGTGTATCGGTGGTAGCAGCGTTCCAGAATCTCTCAGCTACGTTGCTCAACAACGACGGCCAGTTGGATTGTGACGTGATCGTTTGCAGCGACGATGCCAACGCCATCCAAACCGTTCGTTCACTGGCTGCTAAAATTCCCGGCGTCCGCGCCATCGACGGCGGCAAACTGGAAAATGCTCGCATCCTGGAACACATCACCGCGCTCTTGGTCGGCCTCAACATCCGCCACAAAGGCGACTCCGGAATCCGCATCACCGGCCTGCCGCCCAAGGCGTACCAAATGTAGCGCCGGCGTCCCGCCGGCATCCTGAACGACCATGCCTGATTCCGCCATCCAGTTCCGCAGCGTTTCCTATCGCCTGGAAAACGGCCGCGAGTTGCTCCACGATCTAAATCTTGAAGTTCGTCGCAGCGAAACCCTGGTTCTACTAGGACGAAGTGGTTCTGGCAAAACTACCACCCTAAAACTCATCAATCACCTGCTTGCTCCCAGCACCGGCGAAGTCCGTGTGGAAGGCCGTTCCACCCGCGAATGGGACGTCATCCGCCTGCGCCGCATGATCGGCTACGTCATCCAGGATGTCGGTCTCTTTCCTCACTTCACCGTGGCGCGCAACATCGGACTTGTCCCGCAAATAGAAAACTGGCCCCCGGATCGTATCCAGCAACGGGTCGAGGAGTTGCTCGAACATGTCGGCCTCGACCACTCACTTGGCGAGCGTTACCCACGCGAACTCTCCGGCGGGCAGCGTCAGAGGGTCGGTGTTGCCCGCGCCCTCGCCGCCGATCCGCCCCTTCTCTTGATGGACGAACCCTTTGGCGCTCTCGATCCCATTACTCGCGCCGAACTTCAGCGTGAGTTCCTGGCTTTGCAGGGACGTCTTCATAAAACCGTCGTCTTCGTCACTCATGACCTGCGCGAGGCGTTATTGCTGGGCACCCGCATTGCGCTGATGGAAGACGGCCGCCTGATAAGCGTGAACACACCCCAGGAATTTGTAGATTCTACTGAACCGATGGTCGCGGCCTACGTCGCCGCCTTTGGCACCCCCGAGATTCGCAAGCGAGCGAACCCATGAACATCTGGCAATTCATGCTGCACAACCACACCGAAGTCCTGGAGCTCACACTGGAGCACTTGTGGCTGGTCGGCGCTTCTACTTTCTTCGCGGTGCTGATTGGAATTCCACTGGGTATTCTGATTACCCGCTGGCCCGTGCTGAACAAACCCGTCCTCGGTACTGCCAATATCATTCAGACCATCCCTAGTCTCGCGCTCTTTGGATTTCTGCTGCCCGCTCCGTGGATCGGAGCACGTGCCGACCGCCTAGCGATTCTCGCGCTTACTCTGTATGCGTTGCTGCCCTTGATTCGTAATACCTACACCGGAATTAAAGGCGTGGATCGCGCCGTAATCGAGGCGGGACGCGGCATGGGCATGACCGATCGCCAGCTCTTATGGCAAGTGGAACTTCCACTGGCCTTGAGTGTAATCATCGCGGGCGTACGGGTTGGGGTAGTGATCTCCATCGGACTCGCAACCATCGCCGCCGCCATCGGTGCCGGCGGCTTGGGCGAATATATTTTTCGCGGACTGGCCATGGTCAATGACCAGGTAATCCTGGCTGGCGCAATTCCAGCCGCCGCTCTAGCCATCCTCGCAGATGTCAGTCTGGGATGGCTTGAGAAACGCCTCACCCCACACTGAGAACTGAGAACCGATAACTGACAACTGATTCTCCCTAACATGACACTCAGCACCGTAAATAAGAATTTCTACGGATCCAGATCGCTGACCCGCTGGTTTTCGGTCGCCCTACTCGTTGGATTGTTCATTTCCTGCGGCCCGCCCCGTGAGAGCCGCATCGTAATCGGCTCTAAAAATTTCACCGAGCAGCTCATCCTTGGCGAACTGATCGCACAGCAGATTGAAAACAAAACCCACCTCCCTGTCGAGCGCCGCTTCTATCTGGCCGGCAGCTATATCTGTCATCAAGCCATTCTCGGCGGACGCATGGATATCTACCCCGAATACACGGGTACGGCCCTAACCGCCATCCTGAAACAAAAAACCGAAGGCAGCCGCGAGCAAGTTTACAACCAGGTCAAAAATGAATACGCCACGCGTTTCGCACTTGCCGTCGGTCCTCCGCTCGGATTCAACGACACATTCGCCATAGAAATTCGTGGCGAAGACGCGCGACGCCTCGGCCTGAAAACCATCTCAGAGGCAGCTCGCTACACCCCGCAATGGCGGGCTGGATTTGGTTACGAGTTCATGGAACGCCCCGACGGCTACAAGGGATTAGCCGCCACCTATGGCCTGCGCTTCGCCGCTCCTCCGCGCATCATGGATCTGGGCCTTCTGACACGCGCCCTCAAAGATAAGCAGGTGGACTTGATCGCCGGAAACACAACCGACGGACTGATTCCTGCACTCGACCTGTTTGTTCTCGAAGACGACCGTCACTACTTTCCACCCTACGAAGCCGTCCCCATCATTCGCCAGCAGATGCTCGCGCGTCATCCAGAAGTGAAACAAGCATTGGATGACCTTGCCGGAAAGATTTCCGATGACGACATGCGCCAGCTCAACTACACAGTAGACGGCCAGCATCGTGACGTGAAAGAAGTCGTGCAGGAATTCCTGAAGAGGAAAAGGTAGCGCCGGCGTCCCGCCGGCGAACGTGGGGTGGATCACACGCTCAGATGTTATCGACGCAACTTTACATCAACCACACCGCATCCACATCCACAATCACTTGTGTGCGCGGAATCTTCTGCTGTGTAGCATAAGCCAGCATCGAGCGCAGAAGTGCATTGAGTTTCTCGCGGCTAGCTGATTTCAAAACAAAATGATAACGGTAGTCGCGCTTCAATCGAACAATCGGCGCAGCCGCTGGCCCTAACACTCGCGTCCCTCCGTGCCGGGTCTTTTCGAACCACTTCCCTAAGATTCCAGACCATTCGAGCGCCTCATCCAGCTTATCGCTGCGCACCAGCACGTTGGCCAGCGCGCTGTAGGGTGGATAGTGCATCCAACTTCGGAATCGCAGCTCTTTGTCATAGAAGCCAGTGAAGTCGTGTGTGGCCGCATACTGCACCGCATAGTGCTCCTGAAAATATGTTTGAAGAATTACTTTGCCCGGTGTCTGCCCGCGCCCCGCGCGCCCCGCGACTTGGGTCAGCAATTGGAAAGTGCGTTCCGCCGCGCGAAAATCCGGAAAACCCAAAGCCGCGTCAGCTCCAACCACCCCGACCAGCGTGACTCCGTGGATGTCATGCCCCTTGGCAATCATCTGCGTGCCCACCAGCAGATCGAGTTCGCCTTCGTTGAGCGCATTCAGAGCCCGCTCAAAGTCCTCGCGGCCGCGGACGGTATCACGATCCAATCGGCCGATGCGCGCCTGCGGAAACATGCCATGAAGCAGCTCCTCCAGTTTTTCCGAACCGGTTCCCAGGAAATAAACGTACTCGCTGCCACAATGCATGCATGCTTTCGGCACCGAAGCAACGTAACCACAATAATGGCACTCCATCCGATGAGATCGTTTGTGATGAGTGAGCGCGATGGCGCAGTTCTTGCACTCCAGAGTCTTGCCGCAGGTACGGCACAGCACCAGGGGAGAGTATCCCCGCCGGTTGAGTAGGACTATTACTTGCTCTTTGCGATCCAGCCGCTCCCTGACTTCTTGCGCAAGTTTTCGCGAGATGACTTGCTCCTGTCCGGTTTCCTGAAATTCCTGCCGCATGTCAATGATCTCGACCTCAGGAAGTGGCCGCTGCTCCACTCGGTCGGGCAGCTCAAGCAATGTGTATTTATTTTTCTTCGCGTTGAAATACGATTCAAGCGTAGCGTGGGGTCTCTTCCTGTTTGTAGGAGGAATCCTGCTCCTCATCCACGATCACGAGCGCCAGATCCGAAACCGGGGCGAACACTGCCGAGCGCGTGCCCACTACCATGCGCGCATCCCCGCGTTTGATTCGATGCCATTGCTCCGCCCGCTCCTGATCGGAAAGCGCGGAGTGCAGGATGGCAACCTGATCGCCGAAAATCTGATGCAGGTCCGCCGCCACGGCAGGTGTGAGCCCAATCTCCGGGACAAGCAGAATGGCCGAGCGCCCCGCCTCCAGCACCGAGCGCATGGCTGCAAGATAAACAGCAGTCTTGCCCGACCCAGTGACGCCATGCAGCAACATTCCAGAAAACTTGCGCGCGTTCACAGATTCTTGAATGCGCTCGAGCGCGTCCTGCTGGGCCGGGTTGAACTGAAAATCAAACGGCGAAGGGCGCGCCTTCAGCGCGGACATGGTGAACTCAGCGGGCTCTTCAACAAGCTGAACGATTCCTCGTTTTATGAGCGTGCCTAGCGTTGTGCGCGGAACCCCCAGCCCTTGCAGCGTTTCGACAGGAACCTTTCCGCCGGCGGCTGCGAGCGTGTCGATCAGCGTTCTCTGATTGGCGTTGAGTTTCCCTTCCACAGCTCCTAGCACTGCGACCTTCACCATGCGCGCGGCGTCCCGAGCGCTCGACAAGTCTTCTCGTACAACCCATTTCTTGCGCGCCATCCCTGTAAGGACGGACTTGGAAACGCGAGTTGCCGCTCGCAAACTTTCTTCTCTAACCGCATCACGCTCACTCAAATAATCAAGGGCGCGAAATTCAGCCAGTTGATCCTCAGGAGTGCGGCGCGAACGGTTGGATGAGCCTGACATTCCCGCCTGATGAAGCGCCAGGTGTCCTGCTTCCGCGATGCGATATGAAATCGTTCGCTTGAATTCGGCCCCGAGGGGCAACATGGTGCGAAATACTTCACCGAGCGGCGCGAGGTAGTAGTCGGCGATCCACTTGCCGAGGCGCATCAGTGATGGGTCGAGCACCGGCTCGGAATCGAGGGTCTCGATAATATTCTTGGTCTGAACTTCTGGCTTGTGATCGTGCAGGCTTACGACGATTCCGGAGAGGCGCTGCTGGCGGAAGGGGACAAGAACCCGCCCTCCTATGACGGGCTGCATGCCATCCGCGATGCGGTAGGTGAAGATGGTGTCGAGAGGCACCGGCAGAGCAAGGTCGCAGAATTCATGCATTGGCGTGGGGCCATCGTAACATCGAGCAATGCAGGGTAACTTTGATTACAAAATGGAGAAACGTTCCACGTGGAACGTTTTGTACTGGCGGCGTTGTACGTACATTTAAAGCCTCGAGGTGTAATCTGGCTCAAGGTTCTGCTTTAGTGGGTACCGCCAAACCTAAGTCCTTCATCACCATTTGCAAATCCTTCCAAGTTTCTTTCTTCTGGCGCGGATCACGGAGCAGGAAGGCAGGATGGTAAGTCACCGCCAACTTGGTGCCTCGAAAGTCGAACCAGCGGCCGCGCAACTCCGACATGGGAGCGTTGATGGCCAGCAGCGTCTTCGCCGCAACAGCACCCAGGGCTACGATCACTTTGGGCTTGATTGCAGCGATCTGGCGCATCAGGAATGGGGAGCAGGTTTCGCACTCCTCGCGCTCGGGGGTGCGATTTCCGGGCGGGCGGCATTTGATGATGTTGGCGATGTAAACATCTTCCCGCTGTATGCCCATGGCTTTGATCATGTTGTTCAGTAACTGGCCGGCGCGACCTACGAAAGGTTCCCCTTGTTGGTCTTCATCGGCGCCGGGGGCTTCGCCGATGAACATCAGTTCCGCATGCGGATTGCCGACGCCGAATACGATTTGCTTGCGTCCCTGTTTGTGAAGTGGGCAGCGGGTGCAATCGCCCAAGTCCTCGCGGATCATGCGGAGCAGCAGGGCGGGGTCATTTATTTGATGTTCGACAATCACGGACGCCTCCGGTTCATGCGGAAGTTCGGAGTCGGGTTCGCGTCGGTAGAAATCGTAGATGCCGAGTTCGTTGTAATAGCGGATGCGTTCAGTGATTGCGCGGCGGAGTTGTGGATCGAAAGTTCGGGACATTTTATGGTTAGGGCATTTTAGTTCGTAAGATTTTAGTTTGTGTCATTTTATTTTGTGTCATTGTTCAACGTTAGATGTGGAAGGTTGTCGATTTGGTTTGCGGTTCGAGGTTTTGGTTTTGAGGTTTTGGTTTTTCTGGGTTTCGCAGTTGCTACAAGCCTCACGTCGCTCGTTCACCCAGCGCTGAAGCGCTGGGCTAAGTTATTCGGCCCCTACGGGGCCTGGGTCCCTGCCTCATCGTACTTCCGGGGAGGACCAGAGATACACAAGCAACGCTATGACGTCAGTTCGCTGTACGTGTAGTTGTGAGTATCCGCTGCCGTAGGCGGACGACCTCGTCTAGAACTCGCTGGGCGACTTCCCATTTGGTGGTTTCGGGGACATCCACGACCGAGTCGTTTGTGATGATGGTGACGGCATTACGATCAGAATCAAAGCCGACACCTTCGCGAGAGACGTCGTTGACTACGATGGCGTCGAGCGATTTCGAGGCCAGCTTCCTGCGGGCGTTTTCCAGTGCGTTCTGGGTTTCGGCAGCGAAGCCTACGACGATTTGGGAATTCTTATGACGGGCGATCTCGGCAAGAATGTCTACCGTAGGTTCGAGCTCGAGCGACATTGGTCCGCTGCGCTTGATTTTTTGAGAGGCCGTGGATTTTGGGCGATAGTCCGATACGGCAGCGGTTTTGATGACTACCGTCGCTTCAGGCAATAGTTTCAGCACGGCCTGGCGCATTTGTTCTGCGGATTCTACCTGGGTAAGTTCGGCTGCGCCCGGGGGCGTCAGCGCGGTGGGACCGCTGACCAGCAGCACACGCGCTCCACGGCGCGAGGCGGCTTCGGCCAGAGCGTATCCCATGCGTCCGCTGGAACGATTGGTGAGGTAGCGTACGGGATCGACTTTTTCTCGCGTTGGGCCGGCCGTGATTAGAACGGTTTCGCGGCCTAAGTCCTGCGAGGCTCCTAGAGCCTCCATCAGCGCAGCAACAATGGACTCGTTTTCTGCCAAACGTCCTGGGCCGGTCATACCGCAAGCCAGGTAGCCTTCGCCGGGCTCCACGATCCGCACGCCGCGCTTTCTCAAGATTTCGAGATTCGCTTGCGTGGCCGGATGATTCCACATGTTGACGTTCATTGCGGGAGCTGCCACGACCGGAGCTGTCGTTGCCAGGTACAGCGTACTTAGAAAATCGCTGGCCATGCCTTGAGCAAACTTGGCCAGGACGTCGGCGGTGGCGGGAGCGACCAGCAAGGCATCGATGGATTGCGCGACAGCAATGTGCTCGACGGCGGAATCAATATTCGGTTGGGCATTGTTGGTATTGCCCTCACCAGTGGCGAACATGTCGGTAATGACTTTTTCGCCGGAAAGAGCGGCGAAGGTCAGTGGCCGTACGAATTCCTGCGCGGCGCGAGTCATGATGACCTGAACCCGGACGCCGCGTTCCTGCAGCAGGCGGACAATCTCCGCCGCTTTGTAGACTGCGATGCCGCCGCTAACTCCGAGAGCTACTTTCATCGAGTTTCCCAGCTAAAACCCGGTTTGAGGCATTTGAGGTCGTCTCATCTTATGTATTGGATTTTGGTTTTTTTATTTGGATTTTTTATGTTTTTTGGTTTTGCATTTTGGATTTTTCGTGTAGCGCCGATTTGCGTTGCCTGCTCACCCAGCGCTGAAGCGCTGGGCTAAATTATGTTGCCCCTGACGGGGCGTGGTCTGCGCCAGTCTTCCACGCCGGTGTCCACGTTACTCTTCAACTTCAGCTTCCATGTTCGTTTCGACGTCAGCCTCCGATGTCAGCCTTCGACTTCAGTATTCCAGGTTAGCCTTCGACTCCTACGTTTATGTTAGGTCTGCGAACACCAGTCGCCAGTCTGTTAGTCCTTGAGGGAGGCCTTATCCAGGATTTCA
>MNDG01000068.1 GCA_001914815.1 Acidobacteriales bacterium 13_2_20CM_55_8 | reverse complement strand
ACAGCTAGCGACTCGTCCTTGTCCCGTCACAAGGTCAAACGAGGTGAAACCCTGACCTCGATCGCTAGCACCCATCACACTACTGTGGCAGCTCTGAAGCGTGACAATGGGGATGTTGCCACGCTTCGGCCAGGAATGATTCTCCTTATCAAAGACGTTCGTTAAACTGTCGTCCGCATTTCCTGCAAACTCAACATGACAACATCGGATGTCGTGCTCAGAAACGTGTATTTTGTGTCTGGCCTTCGCGCTTGAAGTTTTAAATCAGTGTAATATGCAAACGTATGGATTGGAGTATGCGGCACAATATTGCCGCGTGAAAACGGTGTGTTATAATCGCGCGCCGTTCAAGCAAACGACAGCAGTTTTCTAGTTGTCTTTTTATTTCCCGGCGCATGTAATGCAGCGTCCGGCGCTTGCGCAGCCGGAAATCAGGAGGAGAAATGACTTTCAAGGACACCCTCTACGGACGTGACGACGAAATGGACGAATTCGGTGACACTGGCAGCGCCGCCTACGGCGACTCGCTGGAAGAAGATTACGAGCAAGAAGAGGAAGAAGAGGAAGCTGAAATGCCCGGCATGACCGAACCGGGATCCCAACCCGCCACGCCCGGTGCTCCTGCGCCGCAGCGTGGTGGAGGGGGCGGCGGCTCCAAGCCTGCGGGCAAAAAACCAGCCGCTAAGCCCGCGAAGAAAAAGTCAGCCAAGAAAGCTCCCAAACGAAAGCCGGCCAAGAAGCGCAAACCTGCCCGCAAGGCGGCCAAGAGGAAGACGGCCAAAAGAAAACCGGCAAAGAAGGCAAAGCGATCGGCTCGCCGCAAAGGTGGACGTCGCCGCTAGGCCCATTCTGATACGAGCTAAGTCCTTCTCCTCGCTTAGCATCTGAGGCCGCGGTCTCGTGCCGCGGCCTGTTTCTCCTAAAATACCTCCCGCCCGAGGCAGCGCCAGTACCACCCCGCTCATCCTAGTCCCATGTCCTGGGGTGTCGGCCTGCATGTCTAACGAAGAAATCGGCTCTATAGTCGTTCTACTGCTGATCCTGATCGCTACTGCCCACTTTTTTGGATCTTTGTTCTCCCGACTTCGTCAACCGAAGGTCATCGGCGAAATCGTCGCCGGCGTAGTTTTGGGACCTACGCTGCTGGGCCGCATTGCGCCTTCGTTTTCCGCAGCCATCTTTTCCGACGGCACAACCTCGGGGGCGCATGTTCATGATGTGGTTCTCGGTTTCCTCTACTGGATGGGTTTGCTGCTTCTGATGTTCATCTCCGGTTCGGAAACCCGGCGACTGTTCGGCAGGGACGACCGTCGACAAGTTGCTTGGCTGGCTTCGATGGGTACCGTCTTGCCCTTCGTCATGGCTCTGCTGGTGGTTCCCCTGTTTCCAGTGCAAAAATTAATGGGTATTGCGAATCAGCGGAATTCATTGATTCTGGTGATTGGTATAGCGGTGGCTGTCACCTCGATTCCAGTTATTTCCCGAATTTTTTACGATCTTAAGATCCTGCACACGCGATTTGCCCGGTTGGTACTTGGAGTGGCGGTTCTGGAAGATATAGTTTTGTGGGCCGTGCTCGCGATGGCAACTGCACTGGCCAAATCTTCCGTGCTGCCGAAAAACGAAATCTTCCGACACTTGGCAGTAACCTTTATTTTCTTCGTAGTCGGTCTAGCCCTGGCTCCTCGGCTGTTGAGACGTTTGCATCAGGCGCGGTGGAATGTTCTAGCGGCAGCTTCGCCGATCGGATATCTGGTCGCAGTTTTATTTGCCTATGCCACGGTTGCGGCCATGCTGGACGTGAGCCTGGTGTTCGCAGCATTTCTGGCGGGCTACGGAGTGGCCAGCGACCGAGAACTGTTCGCCGACGCCCTGGATTCGCTGGGACGATTCTCTTTCTCAGTTTTTATTCCCGTATATTTTGTGATCGTCGGCTACCGGCTCGACCTGTGGAAGACTTTCTCGATTACCGTTCTCGGAATTTTTCTGGTTGGCGCCTGTGCCATCAAGCTGCTCTCGGTCGGATTGGGAGCCCGCCTGGCCGGATTCCGTGGCTTGGATATTTTGAACCTGGCAATTGCTACCAATGCCCGCGGTGGGCCCGGAATCGTCCTGGCAAGCGTGGCTTATGACGCCGGCATCGTGAACGCCACGGCATACACCACGCTGGTCCTGCTTGCCGTCCTTACATCCCAAGCTGCGGGAGCATGGCTGGAGTATGTGCTGCGCAAGGGATGGCCGCTATTCTCGTCTGATTCCGCGCCTGCTGTTGAACGTGAACCAGCAATTGACGTTCGCGCCGCGGCCTAAATTCTCTGCTGAACGAGTTTAGCTACTTCTTCCCTCCTGCCACTGCGTGTAGGCAACGTCCGTAGAGCTCGAGCAAGTGGCCGGCATATTCTTCCGGCTTGGAGGCGGCCCCGCTGCCCTGGAAACCAACTCCGGAAGAACTGGTACGGCCGTAGCCGGTCGTCATAGCGACGAACTTCATCAGATCGAGGGCGATGTCCTCATTTCGACGCGCGCCGGCCGTCAACGTGGGTAATTCATCCATGAATGCCTCCGCAGGAATACGAATGCTAAGAATCTCGTCGTCCATAGGACGACAACCTGGCAGAAAAAAGATGATAGCAGAACGATGCGACTGTGCTTCAGCACTTGGCATTTACCCTTTCGGGCCCCGCCCGCCTCCCGCCACCAGGTTCGTGCATCTAGCATTTAGCCCCTGGGGGTTCTTGCCGATCTGCACAAGCCCCTACTGGCCAAATGCTAAGTGCTAAATGCTAAGTGCCAAGTTTTTTCTGTTCCATCGGGATCGCGGAAATTCGCCGCCCACATCGGACCGGAAACATTGCGGGGTGCCTGGCTGAACTCTACCCCTTGATCTTTCAGCGCTTCGTAAGACGCCCGCACGTCGTTCACAGAGAAGATCACCTCGGTCGCGCCTGCCAAGGGGGAAACGTTCTTCGCCAAGGGTTCACTCAAGACAATGGTCAACGCACCGCTGTCGAGGAAGGCGAAGCCTGGAATCCTCTGCCGGACGTCAATGCCCAGGCGGTCCCGATAAAAAGACAGAGATTTCTCGAGATCGCGCACTCCCAGCATGATCATGCTGACTGGGGGAAGGTTAAATCGTTGGCCGTCCACACTGACCTCCAAAATGATTGGCGCTGCCAGCAATTATAATGAGAGTATCATTCGACTCGCTTTACGTAGCGTGCGTGGCTTCAACCAGTCGTTAGACATGCATCTCATTGACAGGTCGCCGAAGGCTTTATCATCTCCGGCACGTCATCTTGCGCATCAGAGGTGGGGCGTTGATGAATTATCCAAAATCGTTCCTTGTTACTTTGGTTGTTATCTCCTTTGTACCGAATTGGAGCTTTGCACAATCTCCCGCTGCAAAACGAGGCCATCCGATTAAAAAAGAATCATTTGGTCAGACCAGGGACGGTAAGCCGGTCGAACTTTACACCCTAACGAATTCGCATGGCATGGAAGTAGGCGCGATCAACTACGGTGGAATCATCGTGTCGCTGCGCGTGCCGGATAAGAACGGTAAGCTGGACGATGTCGTTCTTGGTTTCGACAAGCTAGACGGATATCTCGATAAGAGTCCGTATTTCGGCGCCATCGTGGGACGTTACGGAAATCGCATCGCAAACGGAAAATTCACCCTGGATGGAAAGGAATACTCGCTGGCCAAAAACAATGGCCCCAATGCCTTGCATGGAGGGTTAAAAGGATTTGACAAAGCGATCTGGCAGGCTGAGCCCTTTAAAAACAAACAAGGAAGTGGCGTCGCCTTCACGTATACAAGTAAGGACGGCGAAGAAGGCTATCCCGGCAACTTAAAAGCAAAAGTCACTTACACTCTTACCGACAAAAATGAGCTTGTCTTCGACTATCAAGCCACCACGGACAAAGCCACTCCCGTAAATCTGACGCAACATAGTTATTTCAATCTGGCAGGTGAGGGAACGGGAGACGTCCTGAAACACGAACTCATGTTGAACGCCGACCGGTTCACACCAGTTGATAAGACGCTCATTCCTACTGGCGAACTCCGCGCGGTCAAGGGAACGCCGTTGGACTTCACCAAGCCAACCGCCGTTGGCGCACGCATCGATGACAATTACGAACAAATTGCATTTGGCGGCGGTTACGACCACAACTTCGTGATCACTCGAAAGGCGGACGGCTTGGAATTGGCGGCCCGGGTTTACGAACCAACCAGCGGCCGAGTGATGGAGGTCTATACTACGGAGCCGGGCGTGCAATTTTATGCTGGTAATTTTCTGGATGGCACAATCACCGGGAAGCAGGGCCACGTGTATAAGCGTCGCTATGGCTTATGCCTGGAGACGCAGCATTTCCCCGATTCGCCCAATCATCCTGAATTTCCCTCAACGATTTTGAGGCCTGGCCAGACATTGCATTCGCGCACGATGTACAAATTCTCTGCACGAAAATAGCCTGAATCAACGTCAATCCTTCATTTCCCGCAAACGCGCGGCGGCGGTTTCGGCAGTTATGTCGCGCTGTGGTGTTCCCAGCATTTCATATCCCACCATAAATTTGCGCACGGTAGCAGAACGCAACAGTGGCGGATAGAAGTGCGCGTGCAGGTGCCACTCTGGATGTGCTAGCCCATCGGTTGGGCGCTGATGAAAGCCCATCGAGTACGGAAAAGAAATGTCGAACAGACGGTCGTAACGGGTTGTGAGTCGTTTCAAAATGTCGGCTAACCCATCGCGTTCTCCACTGCTCAGATCGCTCATTGACGACGAATGGCGGCGGGAAATCACCAAAGTTTCGAATGGCCAAATCGCCCAGAACGGCACGAGCGCGGAAAAATGCTGGTTCTCGAAGACCATACGTTGGTCCAACTCGCGTTCTCTCGTCAAGTAGTCGCAAAGCAGACATGACTTGTGTGAAGACTCGTATGTCTGCATTGCAAGCTGCTCCTTGGAGGGCTCATTCGGGATGCTCGCGCTGGCCCAGATCTGGCCGTGCGGATGCGGATTGCTCGCTCCCATCATGGCGCCACGGTTTTCAAAGATTTGAACGTAATTGATAAACGGCACCGCACCCAGTTGCTCGTATTGCTCGGCCCAAACCTTCACGACTGTGCGAAGCTCGTCCGGTTGCATACGCGATACGGTCAAATCGTGTCGCGGAGAAAAACAGACAACGCGGCAAATGCCGGATTCGCTGCGCGCAATAATCAGTCCGCCATCATCGAGACTGCCCTCCGGAGTGCCGGCTAGCAATGCTGGGTAATCGTTGTCGAAAACCAGGGTACCTTCATACTTCGGATTCCTTGCTCCGGCAGCACGCGCATTTCCCGGACACATGTAGCACGCGGGATCATATGTAGGCGGAATCTCGGTGGCTACCTTCTCTACCTGGCCCAACCATGGGCGTTGAGTGCGATGTGGGGAAACCAGGACCCATTCGCGCGTCAGCGGATTGAATCGCCGGTGAGGGTGTTCCTTGAGATCAAAACTAGCCACGTGCATGCTCCTCAGCCGACGCGCGCGAGCTCATCATCGTTGATGGCCTTTTGTGGGAACCTAATCATTCCTTTACCTCGCCTGCGCCCTCAGCTGCGGGAGACACAAATATCTGAGGCACAAGGCCGGTTGATTTCTGGTAAGCATCGCCAACGCGGAATTGAAAGTCGCTGACGGAGTCAGTCCTCACCAGATTAATGGTGCACCCTCCGAATCCACCTCCAGTCATACGCGCTCCGTAAACGCCCTCCTGCTGAACCGCCAGTTCCACCATCAGGTCGAGTTCGGCGCAACTGACTTCATAGTCATCTCTGAGACTGCCATGAGATTCGGCCATCAGCGCTCCGAAAGCTTCTAGGTCCCCTGGCTCCAATGAGGCGGCGGCTTTGGTCACGCGAGCATCTTCACTGATTACGTGACGGCACCGCTTATAAATAATCTCCGGGAGTGTGCCGGCATGAGCTTCCAGCTCGGCGAGACTAACATCGCGCAAAGCACGAATGCCCGGCAAGGAACCTGACAGCAATCGCACTCCTTCTTCGCATTCCGCGCGCCTGGTGTTGTATTCCCCACTGGCAAGTTCGTGCTTAACCATGGTATTGCAGATCACCAGGCTGACATCACGGGGAAGCGGAAGCAAACGGTATTCCAGGGATCGGCAGTCCAACATGAGTGCATGGCCTGCCTGACCGCAACCCGAAATAAACTGGTCCATGATGCCGACGCGTGCACCCACAAAGTCGTTTTCGGCACGCCTGCATAGTTTCACCAGCTCAAGACGATGAACGGCCAGTCCCGAATTTTCCAGCAGTGCAAGTCCGCTGGCCACTTCGATTGCCGCGGACGAACTCAATCCTGAACCGATCGGCACATTCCCGTGAATCAACAGATTTGCGCCCTGCAGATGGTGGCCGGCTCGCTCCAGCGTGACGGCCACTCCGGAGACGTAATCACTCCAGTGATTTCGCGGCGCGACGCCATTTTGCAAATCGATTTCGACAGTCTGGGAGAAATTCGTGGAATGCAATAACAGCTTGCGGTCATTCCGGGGAGCAATAGCGATCCAAACGTAGAAGTCGATCGCTGCCGGCATTACGAAGCCGTCATTGTAGTCAGTGTGTTCTCCGATGAGGTTAACGCGACCAGGAGCTCGATAAACATGTGCCCGGCCGCCGTAACGCTCGCGGAATTTCTGCTGTAGCTCGGCTGTTATCTTGGTTCCCACGTTCTGTATCAAATCGCGATATCGAATTCAGTGATGGCTGGTATCCGGACGATGCTGGGCCACCTCATGTCGGCGATTGTCGCCATTTCTAGTCCCCCGGCGACCAAGCACAACCATGATCACTCCGAATATGAGCATAACCAGGCCCCATTCAAGGTTGACGTTGATTCCAAGCGAACGCTCGTAAAGTGCTTTCTCGCTCACCAGGCCATATCCGGCCAGCAATAATCCGAGCACGGTGAACAAACCACCAATCGGCAATCGGATATCGAGTCCCATTCGAGGCCCCCTCTACCAGAAAATTAAGTTAAGCAAGAGTGTCATCGCCAATACCAATGCACCCAGTATCGCGGGCCGCTTATACCAGGGCACGTTTTCCTCGCTGGGTCGCGCGGTTAGAGAGTGCACAAGTCCGACTAGATCCTTTTCGTCACGAGGCGGTGTCATCAGACTGACGAGAATCGTGACTACGAAACAGGTTGTCCATGCCCAGATAGCTGTCCAGAAATTTTGTGCCATCTCACTGGGATAGGTATGGAGCACCGGACCCAGCCAAGCTCCCTTAATACCAGGCGCGGCACCCGCAGATAGAGTGAGGCCGTGATGCAATGCGGCGGCTGTGGTGCCCGACACCAACCCGGAAAAGGCTCCGTGCCCGGTCGCACGCTTCCAGAACATGCCCAAGAGAAACGTGGCAAACAACGGAGCGTTGACGAAAGCAAACACCAACTGCAGCATGTCCATGATGTTGTTGAAACGAGTGGCTGCATAAGCAGCCATGATGGAGAGCGCAATACCGAATACCGTCGCCAATCTTCCCATAAGAAGATAATGAGCGTCGCTGGCGTTCGGTCTTATATAGGATTGATAAATGTCATAGGTCCAGACGGTATTGAATGCCGTGACATTGCCCGCCATACCCGACATGAAACTGGCCAACAGCGCGGTGAGACCCAGCCCAAGAATTCCTGTCGGAAAATAGCGCAACAGCATGTTGGGAATCGCCAGGTCATAGTCAAGAACGGGTTTACCATTCTGGTCGAGTTTGGGCTGGCCGGTCTCATCCATCTTCGCGGGGATAAGTCCTTCGCCAGCTGATGGAACCGATTGCGCGGCTGCGGTTGATGCAACTGGCGAGAGTTGCGTCGGAAGAGCTATGGCGATCAGCCCGGGTAGGATTACCAGGAATGGGAAAAACATTTTGGGAATGGCAGCGATTAGCGGAGTACGTCGGGCTGCGCTCATGGAATCCGCTGCCATCGCGCGCTGCACAACCAGAAAGTCGGTGCACCAGTAACCGAACGACAGGACGAATCCGAGTCCCATTACCAGGCCGAACCATTCCACGCCCAAAGGATTGGTGTGCGGGTTGCTCATGCCTGCCCAGGAATGGGTGTAAGCGCGCGGGAGTCTTTCGGTAAGTCCGTGCCAACCTCCAACATTTTTCAATCCCAACCAGACCAGTGGCAGGAAACCAGCGACGATAAGAAAAAACTGCAGCACCTCGTTGTAAATCGCGCTCGAAAGACCACCCAGGAGGATGTACGCCAGCACAACCAGCGCCGAAAAAAGGATGCTGACATCAAAAATCCATTGTGGCGGAAAAGACATGCGCCGGAAAGGAGCGTCGAGGATGTGCAGAGTCTGAATCAACCGGGCCATTGCATACATCGAAATGCCGGAAGAAAACACCGTCATGATTGCGAAGGAGATGGCATTCAGCCCGCGTGTTTTCTCATCGAAGCGAAGACGAAGATATTCGGGGACCGAGCGGGCTCGGGAGCCATAGTAAAACGGCATCATGAAAATGCCGACAAAGACCATGGCGGGAATGGCGCCGATCCAATAGAAATGGCTGGTGGCAATGCCGTACTTTGCACCGGATGCCGCCATCCCGATCACTTCCTGCGCGCCCAAATTGGCCGAAATAAACGCCAGCCCGCATACCCAGGCGGGAATCGCACGACCTGCCAAAAAAAAATCGGTACTGGTTTTCACTTTGCGCTTGAGCAAAAAACCAATGCCCAGCACAAAAATGAAGTACACCAGCATGATGATCCAATCGATGGTCGTGAGGTTCACGGGTCAGGCCTCTAATCGAGATTCCGAGGTCCGGGCTACTTCGCGAGCCCAAACAGATCAATATCAGGGTATGGTTGCAGATTTGGTCCCAGGGCTCGCCATGTAAACGATTACATCCATTAGACAAACTCTTGGAAAAATACTCCGGCTAATGCTGGCGTGTCAAGAATTTTTGTGATAACAAATGAGCGTGGTCGCCCCCCATTCTTTAACTTCCGATTAGGCGTGGCATTATTGAAATGAACATTAAGCAAGTAGCCAAGAAAGCCAGAGTTTCTACCGCCACGGTGTCGCGCATCATCAATGGCTCTTCGGCGGTGCGTCCAAAAACTGCCCAACGCGTGCGGCAGGCGATCCGGGCGCTAAACTATTATCCTAATACCCATGCTCGAACACTGGTCTCCGGTCGCAGTCGTATCCTGGGTCTCATCATTTCCGATATTTCCAATCCTTTCTTCCCGGAACTGGTGAAAGGCTTTGAGGACGTGGCTCTGCAAAACAATTACGAGGTTATTCTTACCAACACAAACTACGATTCGACGCGCATGGCATCGTGCGTACAGCGGATGCTGGAACGCAAAGCGGAAGGCGTAGCCATCATGACCTCGGAAATGAACCGCCAGTTGATAGAGGAACTATCGCGCCGGGGCGTTCCTATCGTCTTCCTCGACGTCGGCAGCGTTCGCAATCGTATAAGCAATATTTGTGTGGATTACGCGCAGGGGATTCACGAAGCGGTAGATCATCTCTGCGCCCTGGGACATCGGCGCATCGGCTTTATCAGTGGCCCCCTGTCGCTGAAATCTGCACGTACCCGGAGATCGTCATTTTTGGAATGCTTAAAACAGTATGACCTTGCGAAAGAAGACACGTTGATCGTGGAGGGAAATCATAAAATCGACGGCGGCGAATTAGCGATGTACCGTTTGCTTCAGCTCAAAAGAGCGCCCACGGCTGTTCTTACCTCCAACGATCTGACTGCTTTCGGTGCTTTACGCGCCATTCACCACGCTCGCCTTCGAGTGCCTGAAGACATTTCGATAGTGGGCTTTGACGACATCGAACTGAGTCAGTTCACGCAGCCGCCTTTGACCACTATCCGTCTTCCGCGCACTGAACTGGGAAGAATTGCTTTTGACGCCCTCTTCCGAATTCTTCGCGGAGATTCACAAAAAGGCGCTGCATACCGGATTGAAACTCACCTCGTGGTCCGCTCCTCCACCAGCGCCGCTTATCTGTTACCAGGCTCACAAGATTTGGAAAGTGCAGCAGTAAGACGTGGGAGCTAACCGCAGGGCGAATGCAATAGCAAATCATGTAAGCGTTTACATCCTGCGTCGTTGCCCAACGAGAGTAAACGGGCTAGGAGATCAATCACCAAGCATGCGGCGCTTCGAAGTTACCGTAGCGGGAGAGCTGAACCTCGATCTGATCCTTTACGGTTTACCCGAAGAGCTTCCACGCGACCGCGAACTTTTAGCCAGGGGGATGACGCTCACGCTCGGCAGTTCATCCGCTATTGTGGCGCACAATCTCGCCGCCTTGGGAAACCGGGTTGGGTTCATCTCTCGTATTGGTGATGATCAACTCGGTCAGATCGCTCTCGATCTCTTGGCCGCGAGCGGCGTGGACATCTCCAAGGTTCGTCGTGTAATTGGCTCCACCAAGACTGGATTAACTGTTATTTTGCAACGCGATGGCTGGCGCAACATCCTGACCTATGCCGGAACGATCTTTGAATTGACTTTCGATGATTTGGATTTCGATTACCTTGCCTCGTCCCGGCACTTTCATTTCTCTTCCTTCTACTTGCAGCGCGGCCTCCGGCCACAAGTCCCTGACCTGTTTCGAAAGCTGAAAGCCGCCGGTCTCACGATTTCGCTCGACACCAATGATGATCCCGACGATGGCTGGGAGGGAGGCCTTCGCGATGCCTTGCGCTACGTCGATGTCTTGCTCCCAAACGAACGAGAGGCACGGCGAATCGCCGGCACTGACAATCTTGACACTGCCATCGCTTCACTGGCGGAAACGGTTCCGATAGTGGTGGTGAAACTCGGTGAGCGAGGAGCCATGGCACAGCGCGGTTCTGAGCGGTTCGTCAGTCCGCCAGTAAAAGTGGACGCCGTAGATGCAGTTGGGGCAGGTGACAGTTTCGACGCCGGGTTTTTACATCAATTCCTGCGCGGTGCAGACTTAGAAACTTGCCTTGCGAGCGGCAATCAGGCGGGTGCTCTCTCCACTACGCGAGCCGGGGGAACCGAAGCCTTTCGTGATCCCGAGCACCGCAAACGGTTCTTCGAAACTCACAAATCAGCAACGAAATGACGCGGTCCGAACCGCGATCATCCGGGCTATTGGCTTACTTCCAGCAGCAAGTGATCCTTGAACTCCGTTTTCAATTTTGGCGCCTTGCCGGCCCTGGCTTCCACCGAGCCAAGGTCTCCTCCATCCGTGTAATCGACGACCCGGTACGCGCCATCTTTCAGGCCTCGTAACTCGACCTTACCTTTCCAGGACGAAGCGGATGGTGCGAAAAACGCGTAGTACATCTTGCCATCCTTTTCTATCGCATAACCCTCCGGCACATCGTATCCATAGACATACAAGTTACGGAATGTACCCTTCGAGAGCATTTTCTGGTTATAGATTCCGATCCATTTTTTCCAATGCGCGTCCTTCTGCTCGGTCAGCAACACATTCTTGAACTTCGGCCCTGGATCGGGCCACACGAATTTGGTGCCCACCACTGCACCGGTGCCAATCGTGGAAGCAAAATCGTTGCCGGACTCAACCCAATTGCCTTTTCCTGATCTGTTCATAATGGACAGCTCAACATGATCGCCATAGACGGCGGCTTCCGGACCTAACAGCGCCTTGTACATTTTGACGCGACGCCGCACTTGTACCGCGCCTACGGGATCAGCCGTTACAGCTTGATCCATGTAGGGCAACCAAGCCAGCGAGGGAGGAGTTCCACAAGGACAACTTTGAGTGACACTTTCCGGCTTGATGGCGCGTGTCGTCTGGAAAATTGTTTTGTAGACTTCACCCATGGCTTGGACGGAATCCTGCGGTGACTTATGGTGATGCGCCGGGTTATAACAGGCCGGAACGGAAAAAATATTGTCTAGTTTGCTTCCATCAAATCCCCAGTCTCGGATGAACTTTTCAGTCAGCTTCTTGTAGTAGCTCTGCACCTCGGGAACTGCAGGACAGAGCGCGGCCAGGTCTCTCGCGATCCGCCCATGCTTGCCCTCTTTATCAAGAATGAGCCAATCGGGATGTTCTTGAACCACTTTCGAAACGATGTACTTATGCGATTCCCATTTACCCTGGCCGTCTTCCACGCCCAACGGCAGCCACCATAGCTGGACTAGTTCGCCCTCTTTGTGAAAATCGTCAACCATTTTCTGAATAGCGTCGCCGGGGAAAGTATCACCGCGCGGATTCCAATCGCCGTAATTGTCGAACCACCTGTCGTCGAGAGTCGCCCACTTGATGTTGAACTCTTTCAACTTTGGTATGGTGCCGGTCATCTGGGCGGGCGTGACGTTAAACTCGTAACCCCATCCACACCAACTGACGTTGTAGGCTTCGTTCGAGGGCTTCGGAAGGTTCCATCCTTCCTTTGCGAGTACACTCGACCAGAGACGGAGAGGCTCGTAATAATCTCCAGAGTACACAGCCAGAAAGCTGCGCGGAGTGGAATACACTTCGCCAGGTTTCAAAACGGTGTTGGCGGGAATGGTCATTGAGGCTGCAATTCGGCCATCGTTCTCCGTCTTCACAGGAATTGAAACCACCAGCGGCAGAGTCTCGACGTGGCCGATTGCTTCGCCCACAGAGCCGGTCCAAAAAGCTACTACCGGTATGCCTCCGCCATAACCTCCCTTGATCATTTCGCCCATGACGTTGGGCTGGGAGAACCCCCGCCCGAGTTTGATGACGTCATCTTTGCCCCACTCGTAACTGGAGCCGTGAAAAGACCACATGTCGTAGGGCTGAATCTTTGCCATCCCGTGCGGTGCTTGGTGTTCGCTCAAGGCGGCGTTCAATCGTCGCGATTGTGCCACCGCCTGATCAATCTTGAAATCAGATTGTCCGGTGTTGCGGTATTCCATCGCAGCTAAAACAATATTAGGAAAATCATCGTAGGCTTCGACCGTGAGGGTTTGTTGCAGTCCGCTTGCAGAGGCACTGCCCAGCGGTCTGGCCTGGATTTCAACGTGCTTGCCACGTCCCATCTTGCCTTCGGACTCGCGAACCTTGGCTTGGCCGAAGTCAACCTTGAATTGGATATCTTTGCCCGCCGCGATTACATAATCGCTGCTACGCGCGTCTGAGGATGGCTCGTCCAGGGTAAGCTTCTTGCCGTCTTTGAGCAGAAAACCCTGCACGTAACCTGAGGGGAGGACATGAAACTCAGCCGTCGAAGTCTGAACTACGAGCGGACCACCGTCGTTAACGGTAACCTTGATCTCTGAAGGACGAGAAGGCGCTGAAGCTGATCGCGCTTCATGACGCGAACAAGCAACGGTCAATAGCAAGATTGGCATAAGCACCGAGCACGCAAAGAAAGTTGATCGGGTAGACATTACTTCGCCTCCTTCAGCGCGATAATCCCTTGAACTGGCGAAACATCCGTTCTGCGTTTAAGTGATAGACCTTCTCAAGCACGGGATCAGGGAGATTCAGTCCGTAGATTTCCCAGCGGCCCTGTCCCGGAGACCCCCAGTAGTCGAAATATTCGTCGGCGGTTTCGAGCCAGCGGAAATGATTGCGATACATCGCTTCTTCCATCCCGTTGTCGGTCCCAAACATGATGCGGTCTTGATACTTTAAAAATAGCTCGCGAGTACGCCGGGGTTGGCGTCCCAGTTCAGCTTCACGCGCGCCGAATTCAACCATCACGTTGGGATACTTATCGAGCATGCCAGCCACCCAATCGAGATTTTCTGGCCAGCCCATGTGAAGAGATACGAAAGTAGTCCGAGGATGCCGGGCGAAGACGCGATTACGCGCCTCCAGCAACTGTTCCATGGACGGAAACTGCGGACTATAGAAACTCCAGTCGGGATGTTCGATCAGTTCCTCATAACGTTCGTTCGTGGCGTCAATGGGATGAAAGAAAGCTTCCGGATCAGCAGTATGAATCGACACCGGAATCCCCAGCCGCCCACATTCTTCCCAAACAGGATCGAGACGGGGATCGTCCACAGCGATAAACTTGCCTGACTTGTCACGCACACCAAGGCCAAGATCTTTCAGAAGTTTCAGACCACGCGCGCCGCGCGCAACCGCATCGCGGATCTGCTGCACCATCTCCGAACTAAAGTTGGGATCGTCAATCTTGCTCCAGTCAATTTGTGTGAAGACGATGAAGCGTCCGGGATAAGGCTTCACCATCTCATCGATGACTTTCTGCAGCTTGTCAGCCCACATGCCGGTCAGAATAACCACTGTCCTGACATTGGTTTTATCCATGATCTCAACTACGCGCTGAGGTGGCATGTGATCGTCTATGCCCTGCGCGTCGTTGACGTGGTTATGCACGTCGATGACGTAGTACTTCGCCCTATCCACACTGTGACTGGCAGCGTGCAGCATGGAAGCTGGTTTGAAGTCTTTGAGCAGTAGAGTCTTTTTTTGTTCGGCATCGGCGGCCGACTTATAGCCAATTTGGTTCTGCGCCGGGATTGAGGCCGGCGCCTCCGGTTTGGTCGTCTGAGCGGCCGCGCCCGCTATAAGCAGGCACAGCACGATGAATTGTGATACCCCAGCAAGCTTTCGTTTTCTTTCCATTTCTACCGCTTTCTGAAGACGCCTCGGAAGCGGTACTCGCACACTCCCCAGGCTGTCGCAACCGATGCACTCGCAGTCGCAGAGCCTTATCAATACAGCCATTGCAGCGGGGGAACGTGGGTTCACCCAGCAGTCCCGCCTGCGGCTGGCTTCTTCGGCATTTATCGACAGCGACGTTAATCAAGCAGTTATCAGATAACCTTTACTTGACAATGTCATCCTATCGAAAGTAAAAGTAAGAATTCGAAGTATACCCGAAACCTGGCATTTTCCTGCAAGAGCATTTTAAGGAGGTCGTATGAGCACACGTCTCTTCTTTTTCGCAGCCGCAACAAGTTTAGTGCTCGTGATTTTTCTCGCTGCCACGGCCCTTGGCCAGGGAACATACCAGGCGCAGATTCGGGGAGTGGTTTCAGACCCGACCGGCGCCGTTGTGGGCAATGCAACCGTCACCATCACCGAGAACGGCACCAATCTCTCTACGACCGCAAAAACCGGCGCCGATGGTTACTACATTCTGCGCGGACTTCGGCCCTCGACCTACAGCGTGAAAGCGGAGGCTCCCGGCTTTCAGGCTGTGGAAAAGCGGAATGTCGTCCTCGCGGTCGATCAGCAGACTACCCTCGATTTCGCCCTCAAGCCAGCGGGTGTGAGTACGCAAATCCAAGTCGAAGCCGCCGCACCCTTGCTCGATACCGAGAGCGCATCTCTGGGCACCGACGTCACTAATGAATACGTCAAACAGATTCCATTGCTCGACCGCAACTTTTTCGGACTAATGTTTCTCAGCGCCGGTGTCACAGAAGTGACGGGCGCAGGCACAGCAGATAACTATCCTACGGGCACCAATTTTGTTTCCAACGGGCAGCGCAACGCGACGGCGGAAGTGCGGATTGATGGTGCACTCGTGAGCGCTCCGGAACAGGGCGAAGGCGCGACCAGCAACGTGTACTACGAGCCGTCAGTTGAGATCGTGCAAGAGTTCAAGGTGCAGAACAACAGCTATTCCGCCGAATTCGGCAGCAACGGCGGAACTGTGGTCAACATGGTACTGAAGAGCGGCACCAACAACTTTCATGGCAGCGGCTGGTGGTTTGGACAACGCGGCTGGTTGGATGCCAATGAATTCTTCACCAAACAAGCCGGCCAACCCAGAGCTGGACACACTCGCGACCAGTACGGCTTCTCTCTGGGCGGGCCCATCATAAAGAACAAGACATTCTTCTTTGTCGACATAGAACGCATCAATGCCAAAGCGCCGCAGCCCATCAACGCAACCGTACCCACAGCATTGGAGCGGTTGGGAGACTTTTCGCAAACCAACATCCTGGACGATAGCGGCAACGTGGTTCCCAACCGGATTTTCAATCCCTATCAGTTGAGCGGGGGCCAACGAGCGGATTTCTCCACTCCAAACGTAATCGATCCCCAGTTCATTGATCCCATCGGGCAGCAGATTATTAATCTCTATCCGTCACCCAATGTTCCCGGAGATCCCGGTACGGGCACGAACAATTTTCGGAGCGTAGTAACAAACGCAACGCGATCGCTGCAGTTCGATATCAAGATGGATCACCAGCTCACACCGCAGCATCGGCTCTCCGGCCGTTATAGCCGGTCGCACGCTACGAATAACGTCCCAACTGTGTTCGGGAACGACGATACCGGCGACGGTGTAGTTTTTCTCACTAACGTACAGAACACGGCGCTGGAGTGGAATTGGACTATAACGCCCACAGTCTTGCTATCGAGCCGCTTCGGTGTAGATCGCGCCTTCGCACCGGGACACGCCAACAATTATCCCGATCCGGTGCAGTTTGGATTCCCGTCGCTGCTGGATACGGCTAACGGGATCGTGCGTATGCCGGCCTTTCTAATGGATTCGCCCTGGACGTCGTTGTTTTCCCAGTGCTGCCCGGACACCGACTTCGCGCATACGCTCTACGGTTATTCCTCAATGCTGTCCTGGGTGAAGGGACGCCATAGCATGAAGTTTGGCGGTGAGCAGCGCCTGTTCTTTAACAACTTTCGGCAGCCCCCCTATCCCACCGGCTATTTTCACTTCGCTCAGGACATCACCGAGCAGATTCCCTTTAACTTCGACGTCACTCAAGGCAACGCTTTCGCAGACTTGCTTCTGGGCTATGGCGATTACGGTGGGATTTCCGTTTACCCGGCGGTCGCCAACAAGTCGAAAGAGACCTCGTTCTATTTCCAGGATGATTGGAAGATTACGCCGCGGCTCGCAGTCAATCTCGGGCTGCGATACGAATGGAGCACTCCTTATAGTGAGCGGTTCAACCGGGTCCAGTTTAGTGACTTCAATGCCGACAGCGGAATCCACGTGGACGGATTACCGCTGGTTCCGGGCACACTAAAGGGCATCACCGAGTATGCAAGCGACAGCCAGCGCCACGTGCCTATTGACCGCAACAACTGGGCGCCGCGCTTAGGATTTGCTTACCAGCTCACTTCGAACACGGTCGTTCGCGGCGGAGCTGGCGTGTACTACGGGATGAGCGTTGCCACCAACTTCCAATACGCCGGCACAGCTTTCCGCAAGGATGGGAACATTTACTTCAGCAAAGATGGAACACAGACCAAGTACGCCTCACTGGCCAATCCTTTTCCCGCAGGTTTGCCCGCGCCCCAGGGAACCCGGTACGGACCGCAGGCGATGTGGGGCTTTGCTAACCAGAATGATTTGGGGACGACGGAAGCTCAGAACGCCGACATTTATCAGTGGAATTTGGGGGTACAGCGCTTGTTGCCGTGGCAGACTACCGTGTCCCTCGATTACTCGGCCAATCGCAGTACTCACTTGCCCTGGGGCGGATACTCCAGCACTCGTAACCGGAACTTCATTCCCTCGTCACTGCGGCGGCAGTTCACAACCAGCGATCTCGATGGAGTGGTGACTAACCCTTTTCAGTGCTTGTTCACTACCGTGGCTTCTCCGGCCGCCTATTGCCCCGCGAGTCCCACCTTCAACGAACCAGACTCTCTTTACAACGACGACGTCATCGCTTTGCAGAACCTGCTGCGGCCTTTTCCGCAGTTCCCCGGCCCGTTTGAAGGTCTTCCGCTTCTGGAATCGCAATCGTTCTACAACTCGCTGCAGTTCCGCTTTCAAAAGCGGACGAGCCACTACTTTTCCTTTGAAGGAAACTACACGTTTTCGAAGTTGACCGACGACTCCTCAACCGGCGCGAACGCCTTCGTTGGGAACCTGAACACGGGAAACCCGCAAGAACTGGATAACCTGAAGGCTGAGCACTCGATCAGCGCCAATGACACCACGCATCGCCTCGCCGCTGCCATTATCTTTGATGTTCCGGTCGGGCGAGGACGCTGGATTGGAAGCGGCATGAATCGTGTTGTGGACGCGATAATCGGAGGCTGGAGCATCGCCAATAGTTTGACCTACCAGTCAGGCCAGCCGATTGCCATCGGAATGTCGGCCGCAACGATTACGGATGGCAATCAGCGGCCCAACGTAGTGTGCTCGAATCCGGGCAGCGGAGTGGGCCCACACAACTCGGCCCTGACCGGCGCAAGCATGTTCAACCTGAGTTGCTTCGCCGATCCTGGCGATCAGCAGCCCGGCAATGCGCCCCGTTACTTCTCCAATCTGCGCACCGACGGTATTCAGAATATTGATGTCGCTTTCTCCAAAACGTTCGCGCCTCGAGAAGGCATGAAGCTGGAGGTCCGCGGCGAGTTCTTCAATGCCTTCAACACGCCACGGTTCGCCTATCCCGACACTCTTTTCGGCGACTCTACCTTCGGCGTGGTTTCCTCCACTTTGGGCTTCCCACGGCACGGGCAGCTAGGGGTGCGCTTCGAGTTCTGAGCCTCCAGATCGCTTCGAAGAGGACGTCCAGTTGGGCGGGAAGAGCACGTTGAGATTGTAAAAAAGGACCCCCATCTTTCAGGGACAGGGGTCAGGCAAGCACCATCGTCATTCTGCAACACGTGTGGACTGGAAGGCGACCGACTTCCAGCTTCCGTCCTTTTTCACGTACACCCGTGTGAATCGATATTGGCCCGCAGCGTCTTGGCCATAGGCCTTCCCTTTTTGCGTTGAACGGCCGGTCACGACTGCTGTGTCGCCGTAAACCCGCACTTGCAGGTCGTCGAGGTCATAACCTTCAAACTTGATCTCACCAGACTTGAAATCCGCCAATATCTGCGCCTTCGTCCTGAGAGCACCGCGGGGACTTATGAAGGTGTAGTCGTCGGTAGTGTTCTGGTCGAGGAAAGCCGTATCGCCCTTAACGGTGGCTTGTGCTCGATCCTGTTCAAGCTTGGTCAACTCCTGTTCGGTCTTTCCCTTGGGAGCGGACTTGTCGGCCGCCATCTGAGCCAGGGTGAAGGACGACGTGGCCATTGTCAGTACTACCAACATAAGGATGCGTTTCATGGGTGCCACTCCTTTCGGACGGCGATGTTACCAGAACGCCGGCTTAGAACCAAAGTGGTTATACATTCGTAATCTGTCAGCCTGCGCAGCGACTCTCTATCCTCAAAAGAGACCTTAGGGACATTAGCTTGATCTTGGGCGAGATCTAAACGCCCCATCGGGAACAACCGAACGATGGAAGATCCTTAGGTCTGTTAGCGAGAAACCCATTGAAGTTGGGCCACGCCATCATTGCAATGCTTCTCCAGGGGCTGGCTGGAACGGCACCAGCACAGCGCTTGCAGTTTGTCGAACAATACAGAACTGAATATAGCAAGCTCACCGAAGCCAGCATGATCGCCAGCAATTGCGTTACCCCGTTCGAACCAGAAAATCGCCGGCCGCTCCCCCCGACACGTCTCACTATTGGTAAAGCTACTTACACCATCGAACTGGTAAAAGAAGTTCCTGCCTCGAGCGAGTTTGCCAGGTTCTCGGGCAGAACTTGCGACAAGGAAGCTCAAAAGCTGCGGGTATGCGACGTCAAAGACCGCATTTATATTGAAAAAGGCCATACCCTCAAAGAAGAACAGACCACTGTTTTGCACGAACTTCAACACGCCATCCTCGGAACCGAAAAAAGCGACCGTACTACGACCTATCACCAATTCATTTACCAACTCTCGCCGAAATTACTTCAGGTGCTGCGAGAAAATCCCGACTTGTACTCCTACTTGACGGCTTCAGACTCGAAGTAAGAAAAGAATTCCTGCGGGATTAGAAACCCGGAAAGGCGAAACGAAAAAACACCGCTCGTCAGGGCCATGCAGGGAGCACACTCTAACGTTCGGGGACGGAAGTCTCGACATTCTGACAATGTCGGACAAATCATTCAGACATGTCAGGTTGGGGTGGGAGATGGGAATTGAACCCACAACGTCCGGAGCCACAGTCCGGTGCTCTGCCAGTTGAGCTACTCCCACCGTATCCCGTCGATTATAGCAACTAGCCTGCGAGGATTGTCAGAATCGCGACCAGGACGAACTTGGCAAGAGCCGGAAAACTAAGCGGAGCGAAGGAGAAATCTAATTTACCCGCGGCCAACGCCAGCGTACTCAAATCCCATAGCCCGCAGGCGAACTGAATCCAGCAGATTTTTCGTGTCCACAATGATGGGACGTTTGAGCAGATGCTTGATGCGATCGAAGTCAAGCGCGCGAAATTCCGGCCAGCCAGTGCCCACCACCAGCGCGTCCACGCCTTCGGCGGCGGCATAGGCGGATTCGCAATAATTCACTGCGCCATTCAACTCAAGCCGTGCTTCCGGAATAGCGACCGGATCATAAGCACGCACTCTGGCTCCTTTTGCAATCAGTCCCTGCGCCAGTCGCACAGAGGAAGAACCCGCAACTGAATTGGTATTGGGCTTGAATGCCAGGCCTAAGATTCCCACGTCCTTGTTCTGCACCGAATCGACCATACCAGAGATCTTGTCCACTAAGCGATCGGCCAAACTGAAATTGACTTCGCGAGCGGCGCTGAGCACTTTCAGCGAAACCCCTTTCTCGCGCGCCAGTTCGGCTAGCGAATCCATATCCGACTCGGCGAACAGGCCGCCCATCGCAGCTCCGGGCTGCAGGCAGCGGGGCGCGATCTTCTTGTCCAGTCCCAAAGCCAGTGAAAGGCTGACCGCGTCGGCGTTGACTCGCTCGCACAGATTAGACAACTCATTGATGAACGAAATCTTCGTGGCCACGAAAGCTGTAGCCGATTCGCGAATCAGTTCGGCGGTTTCATGATTGGTGACGATGACGGGAACGCCGCGCATCACCAATGGATGAAAGATCTGTTTGATCGCCAACACCGCTTCGTTGGACGCTGTTCCCAGAATAATGCGATCCGGCCAATTAAAGTCCTCCACCGCACAGCCGGGAGTGAAGAATATGGGCTGGGAAACCAGCGTGGCCTTCAGGCCCGCTTCGGCCACTCGCCGCTCGATCCCGGAAGCGGTGCCCACAGGAACTGGCGTCACCACCGAGAGGATAGGAAGTTTGGGGGCCAGGCGCGCGATCCGGAGCACATGGTCGGCAAGATGCTGTGCACTATCTTCGGCCAGAAATATCACACTCGCTCTGCGGGCAAAAGCTTCCATGTCGGTGGAGTATGCCAATCGTCCGGCACGTACATTGCGCTTGATTACTTCATTTAGATTCTTCTCGAAAAACGGCACATTGCCCTGCGCCATTGCCACCATGCGCGAGCTGTCGGGATGGCAGCAGATCACCGGTGTACCAAAATCGGCGAGACAGGCCGATACCAGCGTACCCAGGTACCCGGATCCGTAAACTCCGATCTGCATAGCGTCCCTCAGGTGCCAGAAAACCCGCTCGGAGAGCGGCATCCGCGCAGCACCCCAAGTTCTTATGTACGCCCCGGCCCGGGCGTTGGCAATAAGAGAGAAGGACATGTACTTCCGGAATCGGGACACGATTGCGGAGCGGAACTGAAATTGATTAACGAATCAAACCGATTTGCGCCGGGCGGGTTAACGGGTATGCGGAGAAACCAGACTGCGGCCTAGGGGAACTCCCGCCAAGTCCACCCAGCGATTCTGCTCTTCCTCGCGGACAAAAGTCAGCTCTTTCACCTCTATGTGACGCCCGCCCTCGAATTCCGCCCAGCGGTCGCGTGCAGTCATGAACGCCCGTTGCGCCTGCTCCTCCGCACTCATCTTCACGATGGTCAAATGCGGCATATAGGGCCATTCTTCTTCCGCGGCCAGCGTCTTGGTGTTCAGCCGATCGTGCAGTTCCCGCATACGGTAAGCGGCGTGGGCTACGCGGATGAAAACTGTGGGGGTGACTGGAACAAAGGTTTCCACATCCCCGAGGGTGATTTCGAATGGATTCACCTGACTGCAGACTTCTTCCAGCATAGCCAGCGCGGACAATTCGCCGCCTTGCAGGCAACGAGGTGGAAGCACGGTAAGGTGAGCCGGCAAATGAGGTAGATCGGGATGCAGTTCCTGCCGGAGGCGCTCGACAAATTCCCCGACGGGATTCCTCACGTAAGCCACCAGGGCATAACGGCGAGTCTGCATCATTAAACTGGAATTATACCGTGCGCCCCGAACGCCGTGAATCGGCCACCGAATAAGAATAGTCGACTACAATCGAACAGAACCTCAACACAGTCGGGGCGTAGCGCAGCCTGGTAGCGCACCTGCCTTGGGCGCAGGGGGTCGTAGGTTCAAATCCTATCGCCCCGACCAATCTTCATTTTTTGCCCTGTGAAAGATCAAGTCGAACGGCTTTCTGTAAGCTGGTGAGACGTGGGCAGAAAGCTTCGATCGCGATTTAAGTGACGTGGGTTCTTTGCAGAACGAGCTGGCACAAACCATCGCGAAGCAAGTCGGGGCTACGACATCTGCTTCCGGCAGACCGGAAAGGCGAATCAAACCGGAGGCACACGACACCTACTTGTTAGGAAGGTATTACTGGTTTGCCGGCGAATACGATAAGAGCCGGCCATATTTCGAGAAAGCCATTGACCTGCAACCCGACTATGCCGCCGCATGGAGCGGTCTGGCTGATTCCTACATCGCGAGCGCGGTGTCCGGAAGGTCTCGCCCGGAGGCGGTCATGCCACAGGGAGAGGCGGCAGCCCAGAAGGCCTTGGAATTGGATGCTTCACTGGCGGAGGCGCATAACTCCGTCGCCGCCGCCTACTTTTTCGATCGCTGGGACTGGGTGGATGCGGAGAGAGAATCGGCGCGCGCGGTAGAACTCAATCCAGGTTTTGCCGAAGCTCATCGCTTGCGTTCATATGTGCTGGGTAGTTTAAATCACATGGACGAAGCGTTGCAGGCCCCGACGGGCCGGGTTGGGCCCTCATTCACGCCCGCCGGTTCGACGCTGCGCTGAACGAAGCGCGCATAAGAGTTGAAGCTCAACCCAACAATGCCGACTTGCACGCCCTTCTTTCTGCGGCATACCTCTGTAAAGGGATGGAGAAAGAATCGGAGCAGGAATCGGAACGGAATCTGCAGATCATGGGCGAAAAAGAGTTGGCCGCGCAGGAGCAACGAGCCTTTCACCGAGGCGGCTTTCACGCAACGCTCGAATGGAACCTGAGCGTGTACCAGCAAAGAGCCGCCAGACGATACGTCTCACCGATCGATTTTGCTTTGGCCTATGCGCAACTGAGACGCAAGGAAGAGACCCTCCGCTACCTCGAACAGGCATACGAAGAGCACGCGCCCGACATGGTGTGGGTGCAAGGCTTTCCGGACTTTGATTTCGTGCATCCTGAACCCCCGCTATCGCGCCATCATAAAAAAGATGGGCCTTCCACCAGCGTACTGAGTCGAAGGCCACTAAATGTTTTAGTTAAACGGTTTGGAGGTCCAGTTGAATTTGTTTACAGATGATGTCTACACACAGGGGAGGCTAACAGAGCTTTCGATTCTCGCAGCGCGCCCGAAATATACCCTTACAGGAAATCCTGTAGCCCTTTACGGGCTTCCTGGTCAGGTGTTGCGAGGCTTAGCGTATTTGCCCGGCAAGGGCAGCGAGTATAATGAATAGGCAAACTATGAAGATCACCGCGCCACTGCCCAGCAACACAATTTCGCTGACCAGATCAGGCTTCATCAGATCGCCGCGCCGCATTCTGAGTACCTCCGCCCTATCGGTTGGCCCCTCGCGCGCTTCCCTTGGGAAAGCCCCGCACTTTTGATCCGAATAGACGCACTTCTGGTTGCATCGGAACAACATATTCATGCAGATCAGGTTTCGTTGAATATGCGGGTGGGGGCTTGCGAATCCACTGTTCGCCACTAAACGTAGGGCTTTACAATTATGTCTGCCTGCTAGCGGCCTGCGATAGTGCGGTTGGACTTGCTCAACGGGGTTGCAGCCGTAATCTGATAGTCCTTGTACTCAATGCTGAAGCTGGCTCGCCCGCCAAGTCGAATGGCACTGGCGCTCCGATTGAATGCAGGGAGCCAGAAATCGTTCACCTTGGTATAAATCTGTTCTATTTTTGTTTCTTTGGTCCAGAAGGAAGGGTTCTTCGCGGGCTCTGCTTCGATCCGCGCAACCGCAAAGTCGTTGGCATCGATCCAAATTCGACCGCGGTAGAGGAACTTATTCTTTACTCGCGGTTCGACCTGAAGAATGTACATCGGCCCATCCAGCGTGGTCTCATACCCAGCCATGGTGAACAGGTAGTTCTCGGGGTTGAGAGCTGTGCGCTTTTGATTCTCTTCTGCCAGCGCCTCTTTTTCGCTTTGCAGCAGTTTTTTGAATACCTTTTCAATCAGCAGCTTGGATCCGGTCTCACTGCGAACTGTGAATTCTTTGGTTGCAGGCGACTGGTATTTCACATCCACAACCATCTCGGCATCTCTGGAACCGGCGAAGCCATGGTATTGGAGCCGATAAATCCGCGTGCCCTCGTAGGACGTAAGCGCCTGAGCCCGTTCGAAATTTTTCTGAACCAGGTTGCTTACGACTTGCTCCGTGTTCAGCGGTGCATTCGGAGTTTCTGCCATCGCAGAGGGGCGCAGACCAATGATGATCAGAACCAGGGAGGTGAGATAGCCAGAATGGATGCGCCGATTCATCACCTTCTAACCATAGCCGCACACCCCCTTTAAAAGTGTTCAATTTTGACCAGATTTTATTAATGCCCAAACCTGACAATTTCCGCTGATTCTGTCGTGGAGTAGAATCTGCGGGGCAGTTCGCGACTCGTAAGAAACCAAAAGGATTTCGAGGTTAGATGTCGCTCGCCCTACCTGAGGCGAGACCACTGAAGGAGGGCGAAAATAGCGTGCGTGTTCACCTCATCAATCCCAGTGAAGTTTCCTTTGGTACCGCGGTCATAACCCCTCGCTGGTTGTATGTGTTGGCGGCGGCCACCCCGGAGACTTATGGTGACGCATCCCTAGTGGACGAAACTCTCGACGCCGTAGATCCCGCCAGCATTCAAGCTGGAGATATTGTTGGTATTGGCATTCACACCGCGAATGCCCTCCGCGGATATGAAATCGGCAAACTGGCACGCGAACGCGGCGCCTATGTCGTCTTCGGTGGCATTCACGCAACCCTTTATCCCAACGAAGCTCATGAACTTGGGGGAGCCCATGCCGTGGTGAAAGGTGATGGTGATGTCGTATGGGCGAAGGTACTCTCCGATTGCTGTGGCGGCGCGCCCCAGAAAGTTTACGAAGGAGGCCGTATCGAAGCATCCGAATTTTTACCGGCACGATGGGATCTGGTGCCGCGGAAAAGTTATATGTGGGCCTCGGTTCAAACTGTCCGCGGTTGTCCCAAGCACTGTTCTTTCTGTTCTGTATGGCGAACTGACGGCCAGCGTCCGCGTCAGCGCGGCTCCGATGTGGTGATTGAGGAAATCGTCCAACTGCGCCGGCTCGGATTTCGCTTCATCGCGCTCGCTGACGACAATTTTTATCCCGTAACTCTCACCGATCTGCGGCTGGCCGAGGAGCAACATAACACCGCTCGGCTGAATGAACTCAAATCTATTCGCGCGGAGCGTTTTGAACTGATGGCCCGCCTGGCACAGCTACCCCCGGATACGATCTTCTTTACTCAGATCACCATGGAGGCCGCAGAAGATATCGACTTCCTGGATGCCATGCAGGCAGCTCATATCAAAGGCGCGCTGGTTGGAGTGGAGTCGGTCACTCCAGAGGGTTTGAAGGATGTGTACAAGGAATTTAATTCCGCCGGCCTGGACTTGGTTGAACGGCTAAAAACTTTTCGAAAGCACGGAGTCTACGTGCTCGGCTCCTTCATTTTCGGTCTGCCCAGCGACCGGCCGGAAACATTCGATGCCACCGTTCTCGCCGCCTCCCAGGCTGAGGTTGCATTTGCGCAATTCGTCACCTTGACGCCCTACCCGGGAACGGTAGATTTCATGAAATGGGAGAAGATGATGGAAGCTTCTCCGGTCCACATTGCCGGAGTTCCCATCACCCGGCGCTGGCTTATCCCCAGAAATCTGCGTCCCAAGCTGTACTGGTCGCACCCCACGATGTCGGCTGAGGAAATTCGCCGCCATACCCAATCTGTCTGGGATACTTTTTACAGTCTGAAATCGATTTGGGTCCGTTCGCGGTTTATTAAATCTATGCGTGCCCGCCTGGCGTTTCTGCTGATCTCAAAAATTTATCGCCAGATGTACGCCGATACTGGAATCGCCACCGACAGCGCGCGCGTTTCCCGATCTGCCCGCTGGGCCCGCTGGCTAGCGAAACCGTGTCAGCGGCTGTTTGCAGCTCCACCCATGCCTAACCTGAAGGTGCCGGAGGCATCAGGCTCGACCATCATGGCGTAGAGATTTTGAGTCAATCAAAAACCAGGAGCGAAGTTGTAGCCGAGAGAAATACCAAAGCGTGTAGCCCGGCCGGAACTGAACTCAACATTATTGTGGACCAGGTATAGATGCGCTTCCGGTCGCACGAAAAAGTGCCCATGCGCATAAAGCCGCAGGCCGCCACCGAAATGCCCCATAAAGTGATTTGTAGTGACGTAGTTCGTGCAGCCGGTAAAGCTGCAGGTAGTGAAAGGCACATAGGCGCGCAAGCTTTCCGCCCCAATGCCGGCCATCAATTCGGCGGCCGCTAATTTCCCTAATTTTGGGACATAGATTCCGTTGAAGTCCCAAAAAATGGGACGGTACGGCTGGAACCCACCGTAGATGGCTCGACTGGCTCTCCAGGCGACTTCTCCCTGCACTCCCAACCGCCCTCTAAACAGAAAATCTCCGCTGAAGCTTGGGTAAGCCCCGCCGCTTAATGATTGCGGCGCGTAGTTCCCCGACGCGCTCGATGCAGATGGCGCGGTCAATGTACCCACGCCGAAAGCCGCGTCGAACTCCTGTGCTTGAGCAGGTCTCTGCATTAAAACGAACACGCATAATCCGGCAATCACGATCAACTTTCTCAAGCAAGCCTCCAGCAGTCTGAAATCCGGAATCTAAGAGCCTTAGATGCACCAGTCCACTCTACAATGACAACAAATTTACGCCTAACAGGCCAATTTCTCTTCGCTCCGTCGTCAAAATTGCCTTCCTCATGAGACGATAGAAATAACCCATGATCCAGTTATCAGCAGCCGGAAAACGATATGGACACAAGCTCCTGTTCGAAGGAGCGGACTGGATGATTACGCCCCGTGACCGTGTCGGCCTGGTGGGCGCCAATGGAACCGGCAAATCCACGGTGATGAAAATTTCCAGCTGCTCGATGCGTTCGCGCTGGTTGCGAAATGCTGCCTGGAGTTGTTCGAGGCGCTGCGTTTTCAAACCGTGTTTGCCGAAGCCATGTCGGTCTTCTCCGAGTTGCGCGACATGGAACAGGAAATGGAGGATCTCACCGGCCGCATGTCGGAGCTTGATCATTCATCTCCGGAGTACGACCAGGTCGCCGACCGCTATCACCGCATCCAGCACGAATTTCAAATGCGCGACGGCTATGCCATCGAAGCGCAAGTTGGAACCGTGCTCTCGGGATTAGGTTTTCCCAAGGAAGACTGGCATCGCCACACTGATGAATTCTCCGGCGGCTGGCAAATGAGAATTGCCCTGGCCAAGCTCCTGCTGCAACAGCCGAACCTGCTCTTGCTGGATGAGCCCACCAACCATCTTGATCTCGAAGCGCGCAACTGGCTGGAAGAGTATCTGACAAACTATCCCTACGCCTTTGTTCTGATCTCCCACGATCGGTATTTTCTCGACGTGACCGTCAACAAAATTGCCGAAATCTGGAACAAACACATTCATCTCTACACCGGCAACTATGAGAAGTTTCTGGGGCAGAAAACGCAGCGCCTCGAACAACTCCAGGCAGCATTTCGCAACCAGCGCGAAC
>MNDG01000080.1:6787-9375 GCA_001914815.1 Acidobacteriales bacterium 13_2_20CM_55_8 | reverse complement strand
CCCGAAGAGGTTGCAGCGTGGCGCGGACGTACTCCGGTTACCAAGCTTCCGGAGTCCACGGGTCCTGTTGTTCAACTCCAGCCTTTATCCGACGCTGAAATACCTCGCGACTCCATCGAGCAGGTCATTCTGCGTCGCGGTTCGAGCCGCAAGTTTGCCCGGACCCCGATCACGTTGACGCAGCTCTCGACCATGCTGGACCGAGCTACCCGCAGCGTGCCCGCTGACTTTCTCGATCCCATCGGATCTCAGCTCAACCATCTCTACTTGATCGTAAATGCTGTGGAAGGTCTCGAGCCCGGAGCATATCTTTTCCGTCGCGACCGTGGACTGCTCGAGTCCCTGAAGCCGGGCAATTTTCGCGTCCAAGCCGGCTACCTTGGGTTAGAGCAATCGTTGCCTGCCGACGCGGCCGTCGACATCTTCTTCCTTGCGGACTTGCGGCCTATTCTGCAGCGCTTTGGCAATCGGGGGTATCGCGCCGTCCAGTTAGAAGCCGGTGTTCTCGGAGGGAAAATTTATCTTGGAGCCTACGCACAACACCTGGGCGCGACGGGCCTCACTTTTTACGACGATGAAGTGATTGGATTCTTCTCTCCGCACGCGGAAGGCAAGAGCGCGATTTTCCTGGTCGCGGTTGGTAACAGTGCCAGACCCAAACCGTAGGGCAGGCTAGTTTCGGGAAGGGCACGGCTTCAGCCGTGCCGCCTGTCTCCCCAGTGAGGGGGCTTTAGCCCCTGGCGGGAAACTTTTCCAAAACCATTTTCCCGACCGTGTCGAGAACCTGAAGTCAAGCTGACGGAACAGTGTCACCGCGAAGCCACGTTCCACCCGCTGACTTCAACCGTCGGCTTTGCTGCTCCTAATTCGCTGGCCTTGTACGTCGCGCTAATCTCACGCTTTTCACCCGGCAGCAGCGAGAAGTAGTTGTCTTCCCACAACACAGGCAGAATTTCCTTTCCACTGCTGCTGACTTTCAGTCGAACGAAAAACGCCAGACTCTTGCTGGGATTCTCCACAGTCACATGAGTGACCGCATCAGGTCCCTTGCGTTCACTAGCGCTGGTGAGATGCAGCTTGACCTTGGGCAACTGAGAAAGCGCTGTGTAATCGGCATAGGAGGCCGTCGGAGTCGTGTACCAGTTTGATTTTTCCCAATCCAGCGTCTCCGGTTTGGTTGAGAGCCAGTAGAAATTGGATCCCACGAGCTTACCGCTGGTATCCTCGAGTCGCAACGCCAGGAAGTAAGTGGGGCTCAAGTCCTGAATTTCTTTCAACGTCAAAACTTTATTCGTACTGTCCGCCGCTGCATCCAGCGTGGCCTGCTGCGAAAACTTCTCAGTCATGTCGAGGTTGAAAACTTTGGCCGTGAGCTTTAGATCCTTCGCATCTTCATATTGACTACTCACAACCCAAATCGAACCGTCATCATATGAATACACTGGATGCAGCGGCTCCATCGCCTTCTTCGCTCCAAAGTAGCCTCCGCCCGGTCGCAGATAAAAGTCGTACAGATGCCAGATCACCGACGGCCATGCATTGTTTAGCATCCACTGAATTACTCCAGTGGACGTGTACTTGTTCCGACTGTACGCTTCGAACATGGCGCGGATACCCTCGTATCCCATGAGCTGGGATTTGAAGGTGTAGTCCTCAACTCCTGTCGCGTTGCCGTATCGCGCATTCAAAGCGTCGGTGAATACGTGGATATCCTTGAACTCGCCGCCACCCGCGTGGTAGTTCCACCAATCGTCAATCGGCCACAGATGATCTTTCGGCAGCATCTCGCGCATGCTCTCGATGGGAGGCACCGCCGGCCCTGGACTGGTCTCAGTATTGAAGCCATAGGCTCCACCGCATCCGCCGGGATTGCAACTATGCGGCTGCGGCGCCTTGGAGTCAGTCAACCAATACGAGGGCGCAACGTATTCGTAAGGACCAGTCATCACCACTGGATTTGGCCAGCGTGTTTGCTTTTCCACATTCAGATAAATCTGTTCCAGGTCAGGAGGAGGCGGACCATCGCTGCCATTCAGCCACATCACCAAACTGGGGTGATTGCGCAGCCGGTACATCTGATCGCGCAGCGATGTTTCCGCAATTTTAAAATCTTCAGGTTTCCATTTCGGCCAGTGCTCCCAGAAATCGCAGCAGCACCAGCCTGCCATGAGCAGGATTCCTTTGCGGTCCGCAAGATCGAAAAATTCCTGAGTTTCCAGCTTGCCTTCCAGCCGAACTGTGTTTAAGCCCATGTCCTGCACGTAACGGAGTTCATCTTCCAGTCGCTGAGAATTTTCGCGCAGCATCATGTCCGGCGACCAGCCTCCACCACGAATCAGAATTTTCTTTCCATTGATGGTAACGACGCGATGGTTGTCCGAACTGAGTTCTGAACTGATCTCGCGAATACCGAACTGAGTTTCTGCCCGGTCGGAAGCTTTCCCATCCACATCAAATTCCATGCTTAGCTTGTAAAGATTTGGTGTTCCCATCTGCGCCGGCCACCAAAGACGAGGATGGGCGATATTCAGCTGGGAGAATTTATCAGGTTCGAAAGCGATATCCTTGATTTCACCGTCAGCCAATTC
>MNDG01000080.1:3895-6586 GCA_001914815.1 Acidobacteriales bacterium 13_2_20CM_55_8 | reverse complement strand
ACAAAAGTAATGGCTAAATCAGTTTCCGCAGGAGCCCAGGTCTGCACCGCCAGTACATTCGCCTGTCCGGGCTTTGCTGCATCCGTGATATTGAACTCATAGGTGCGCCATGCGCCCGCCACATCCTCGGACTTTGCGATTTGTTTTCCATTCAGCCAAATATTGGCCCGATAGTTGATTCCGCCGAACTGCAGCCACGTGCTCTTCCCCTTAAAGCTGGCCGGAATCACGAACTGCTTGCGATACCACCACGAAACTGCGAACGGACTGTCCGGCTGCATGGGAAGATTCGAGAAATTCATGCCAATCGGATACGTAACTCCGGGGATGGAGCGCAGGTTCATGCCAAAGGCGGGATCGGGATACACCTTTTGCTTCACCAGAGCAGCGACCACCGTGGTCGGCACCGTGACCGCATACCACCCTGTCGGCTGGAAACGAGGCGCGGAAAGCACATCACCGCGCTGCTGCACCTTGGCGGAGGACTGCAGCGTCCATCCATCCCGCAAAGAAAGTTTGGACTCGGTTTGCGGATGCCGCGTTGGCGATTGCTGCGCAGAGAAGAGGGAGCAGAGAGAGCAGAACATCAGGCACAGTAAGCCGAATTTCATCAAGGCATTCTTCGGGCGGAAGATCAAGATCAGGTTCAAAGGCGCTCCATTGCCGCGACCCTCGGCGGCACTAAATTAAGTTAATTGATTCTGACAGCGGGTTAGCAACTAATAACACGTTTCAATGATTCGTTCCAATGCACTGACCGCAACCGTCGGCTGAATGCAACCGTCTGACCGCAACCGTCGGCCCTTGCAAGAACCCGACCCAGCCGCGAAGTGGCGTAAGAATGCAGCCCACGGCGCCAGCCGTGGGTAGTCATGCAACAACCGACCAGCCACGAAAGGGGCGACAGACACTGGCCCCAGAACAGCCAGAACCTTCGGGGGGTTATGTATTCCTTCATGAGAATATGTCTTGACAAGAATATGCTTGTTAAGGCATATTGGCACTCGCCATGATTGAGACCCTGAAAGCGCTGGGCGAGCCTAACCGTTTTCAAATCGTCGAACTGTTGCGGGACGGACCTCGGCCGGTCGGAGAAATGGTCCATCGGCTGCATCTGCGCCAACCGCAAGTTTCCAAACATCTGCGAGTGCTCAGCGACGCTGGACTGGTGGACGTCCGCGTGGACGCTCAGCGCAGAATTTATGCATTGCGTCCAGCGCCGCTCCAGGAGCTTGAAGTGTGGCTGGAGACATACCGGCGTCTCTGGGAGAGCAACTTTCAGCGCCTGGACACCCTGCTCCATGATCTTAAGCGCGCGGAGTTGAAGGCCAAGGAAAAGAAACGCGCTCGCACGAAGCGCCAACTAAGCGATAAAGGAGATCACCGATGACGAACCCTGGAAATCTGAAACTAACTACACGCGGCGACCGCGAGATCGTGATCACACGCGCCTTCGATGCTCCGCGCAAGCTGGTCTTCGACGCCTTCACCAAACCCGAGCTGGTCAAGCAGTGGTTGCTTGGACCGGACGGCTGGTCGATGCCGGTCTGCGAGATCGATTTGAAAGTGGGCGGCAAGTACCGCTACGTGTGGCGGCGCGACAAAGACGGAACTGAAATGGGGATGGGCGGCGTTTATCGCGAAATCGTAGCGCCGGAGCGCATTGTCGCCACCGAAAAGTTTGACCAGTCCTGGTACCCCGGCGAGGCACTTGGTACCTTCGTCCTGATCGAGCAGGCCGGAAAGACCACACTCACGGAGACGATTCTCTATGAGTCTCGCGAGGCGCGCGACGGTGTTCTTAAGTCCGGGATGGAAAAGGGAATAGTCGCGAGCTACGACCGGCTTGCAAGCCTATTGGAGAAAGCATGAACAAGAAGACTTTAAAAAGCATTGGCGCGGTGGTGGCAGGATTTGTCGTTGTCGTCGTTTTGTCCCTGGGCACGGATGTGGTGCTCCACGCAGCCGGAGTCTTTCCTCCGTGGGACCAGCGGATGTCAGACGCGCTCTTCCTGCTGGCGACGGTCTATCGCACCATCTACTGCATCGGGGGCAGCTACATAGCGGCGCGGCTTGCCCCCAATCGGCCCATGGCGCACGCCTTGGTGCTTGGCGTCATGGGCTTTATCATCAGTACCGCGGGTGCCGTGGCGACGTGGAACAGGGGACCGGAACTCGGGCCGCACTGGTATCCTGTCGCGCTCATCGTCACGGCGATCCCGTGCGCATGGCTGGGTGGCAAACTTCGCGTGATGCAGTTGCCCGCTCGCGTTGACGGCTGATGTCTGGGTCCATGCGTTTGCCCTATACTGGCGGCCATGAAGTGAGGGGCAATTTCCGGGATTGTTGTGCGTGCGATTGTGGCTATCTACTACCTGTTTTTCGCATTCCCGTGGTCGATCAGCTTTCGCTGGTTGCGATGATTTTCTGAAACTGAGCCGCTACTTCAGCGCGCTGATCCAAAGATCGAGCCTGGTCCGTTGGTTTATAATGATGCATCCTGCCCATTTTTCTGGAGTCCTTAGATGATTCGATTTTTGCAAACTCCTGGTCCGATGCTGAAGATTATTCTCGGCGGAGTGCTGCTGATTATTTGCGGCTCAATGGTGATCACCCTTGTACCCGGTGGCCTAGGTTCCGCCTTCGGCTTCGGCGCTCCCCCACGCGGTGTCGTGGCCAGAGTTGCGGGCG
>MNDG01000080.1:0-3824 GCA_001914815.1 Acidobacteriales bacterium 13_2_20CM_55_8 | reverse complement strand
TCATTAATCAGAAAGTTCTTCTCGTCGAAGCCGAGCGCCTAGGTTTGCGCGCCAACGATGAAGAGTTGCGCGACGAGCTGCAACACGGCCGCTACGCTCAGGTTTTCTTTCCGGAGGGCAAGTTCATTGGACAAGACGAGTACGAAGCCAGGCTTCGCCAGGCAGACATCAGCGTTCCCGAATTTGAGCAGGGAGTCAAATCCGAAATATTGTTCGACAAGCTGCGCAATTTAGTCACTGCCAGCGCGGCCGTCACGGATGCCGAAGTTCGTAAGGAATTTGAACGTCGCAACACCAAAGTCAAGTTTGACTATGCGGTGCTTCGCAAAGACGATCTGCTCAAAAACATTCATCCCGGCGATGCCGAGTTAAGGGCTTTCTACGAACGCAACAAGGGTACTTACAACAACTCGATTCCGGAAAAGCGCAAGCTCCGCTACGTGGTGCTCGAAACCGCCAAGGTGGAGGCTCAGACTGAGGTCACTCACGACGACCTGCAGGCCTACTACGACCAGCACCGCGACGAGTTCCGTGTTCCCGAGCAGGTGAACGTCCGCCACATTCTGATCAAGACGCCACTGCCAGGCACCGATGGAAAAGTAGACACAAAGGGAGCAGACGAAGCCCGCAAGAAAGCCGAAGACGTTCTTAAGCAAATAAAGTCCAGTGGAAATTTCGCGGAGCTCGCCAAAAAGTACTCCGAAGATCCCGGCAGCGCCAAAAATGGCGGTTCACTGGGCTGGATTGGCAAAGGCCGCACGGTTCCTGAATTTGAAAAAGCGGCGTTCTCGCTGCCCAAAGGTGGGACCAGCGATCTGGTGCAGAGCAGTTATGGTTTCCACATCATTCACGTGGACGATAAGCAAGACGCGCACCTGAAGACGCTGGAAGAAGTCAAAGATCAGATCCAGTCCGTCATTAAGCAACAAAAAGTCGCGCGCGCCGCCGATATCCAGGCCAGCGCCTTACTGACCCAGGCCCGCACTGCCGGCCTCGGTAAAGCCGCAGTCGCGCGAGGACTGCAAGTCATCAGCACCGATTTCGTCAGCCGCACCGATTCGCTTCCCGGAATCGGCAACTCACCCGAGTTCATGAACGCCGCCTTCGAGCAACGTGAGAAGTCGCCGCCGGACCAGGTACAGCTGCCGCAAGGGGTGGTCGTGTACGAAGTAACCGCGATCAAACCTCCGGCCACGCCAAGCTTTGAGGAAATTCGCAGCCGTGTGGAAACTGAATTCAAGAATGAGCGCGCCGCCGCCCTGCTTTCTCAAAAGACGAAAGAGCTTTCCGACCGCGCCAAAGCTCAGCACGATTTGAAAAAAGCTGCCAAAGAAGTCGGGGCCGCGGTTAAGACCACAGATTTCGTACTGCCCGACGGACAAGTCCCCGATCTTGGCAACCTGTCGGGGCCGGCCGCGGTCGTGTTCAGCATGAAGCCCGGCGAAATCAGTGTGCCGATTGAGAATGGCAACACCGGCGCGGTCCTCTCTTTGTTGGATAAGCAAGAGCCTTCGGCGCAGGATTTTGCCGCCAAAAAGGATCAGATCCGTGACTCTCTTCTTCAAAGTAAGCAGCAGGAACTCTTTGGGCTTTTCGTCCAGAACCTGCGCGAGCAGATGCAAAAATCGGGCAAGATCAAGATCAACGAAGACGAGATGAAAAGCTTGAGCCGCTCGCAAGCTCCTGAAGAAGGCTAGCAGCGCCGGTCCCCTTTCAAAATAATCGCAGTCCTCATTAAGAAAGTAGAAATGCCATTCCCGCGCTCCACTGGAATTCTGCTTCACCCAATTTCGCTGCCCTCTCGAGGTGGCATCGGGGATTTCGGTCCAGCAGCGTATCAATTCGTTGATTTCCTCGCCGCCGCGCGTCAGGGCCTATGGCAAGTGCTGCCGCTGGGTCCGCCGGCAAATGGAAATTCTCCCTATTCTTCGACCTCGGCCTTCGCCGGCAACCCGCTGCTGATCAGTCTGGAGCGTCTTGCAAGCCGTGGGTGGATTGATCACGCGCGCCTGACCGAATTGCCGGAGCGCGTCGATTTGATTGACTATCAGGACGTGCGCCAGCACAAGCTGCCTCTCCTCAGAGAAGCGGCCCGCAATTTCCTGGAGAGTGCTCCTGGAAGCGTGCAGGCTCGCTTTGAGCGCTTTTGCGCCGACAACGACTGGTGGCTGGAAGATTTCGTCCTCTTCGACGCTTTACGCGATCGTCATGGTGGCACGCCCTGGAATCAATGGTCACGTGAACTGGCACGCCGTGAACCGGAAGCGTTGGAAAGCGCTCGTGGCGCTCTCGCTACTGAACTGGCCCTCCGTCGAGTGATCCAGTTTGCTTTCTGGGAACAGTGGCACGCATTGCGTTTTTACTGCGCGCAGCAGTCCATCCGCGTCGTGGGAGACATCGCGATCTTCGTGGCTTACGACAGCGTCGATGTCTGGACCCACCGCGATCTTTTCCGCCTCAAAGAGAACCTCGAACCCGAAGTCGTTTCCGGCGTCCCTCCCGACGCCTTCAGCGCCAACGGCCAGCGCTGGGGAAATCCTCTCTACGATTGGAATGCGATGCGCGGCCGCGGCTACGATTGGTGGATTCGGCGTCTGCACTGGGCCACTCAAACCTGCGACTACATCCGCCTCGATCACTTTCGCGGATTCGAACAGTTCTGGGAGATTCCGGCCAACGAGCCGACCGCAATCAATGGCCGCTGGGTGGATGGTCCCAAGGATGATTTTTTCAACAGGCTGCGCGAAGCCCTGGGCGGATTGCCCTTCTTTGCTGAAGACCTGGGTTACATCACTCCCGAAGTCCACGCCCTCCGCGAGCGCCACAACATTCCCGGCATGGCCGTTCTGCAATTTGGCTTCGGCGATCCCGGAGCTCACATGTACCTGCCTCACCGCCTCACCCCGAACCGCGTCATCTACACCGGCACGCATGACAACGACACCACTCTCGGCTGGTGGAATTCCAGCGCGACAGAGCACGAACGTCAGGCCGCCAAAGCCTACACAGGATGTTGCGAAGAGGGCATCAACTGGGCCCTGATCCGCGTGGCCCAAGCCTCAGTAGCAAGCCTTTCAGTAGTTCCGCTGCAGGATGTCTTAGGCTTAGGCAGCGAGGCGCGCCTGAATACGCCCAGCCGCCACGAAGGCAACTATCATTGGCGCTATCAGCCCGGATCATTGACTCACAATCTCTCCGAGAAACTGGCAGCGTTAGCTGAAGTTACCGACCGCTTGCCCCAGCCCGTCCCTCTACCCGCTGAAGAAGACTTTGCAGCATAGGTTCGCCTTAGAAAATTGTCATCCTGCGCGGAGCAGAGCGAATCGGTCACGAATCGCTCTGCGCAGTCGAAGGACCCCACGCCCTCTAATCCCTCCACGACAACCGCAAGGCATTCTCTAAGGTTTTTCGCGGAAAGAAAAAAGCCGGGATCTTTACGACCCCGGCCCTAGTTGGCTGGTTGCCCGGATAAACTCGTGAACTTAAGCCGTACGCCGCGGACGCATAGTCAGATCCCGCACCTGCGTCAGGATACTCGACATCTGCATCCCATTCAGTTGCGACACGAAGGGAAGCATCTCCGCGATAAACTGATCTTTAATCAGCTCGCCAATTTCTTCCTGGCGATTACGTTCGCCGCCTGAGAGCAGATCAGGCACAGTCACCTCCAGCGCGCGCGCCAGCCGTTCCAGTGAGGAAAGGGTCGGAGTCGCTTTTTCATTTTCAATTTTGGAGACGTAAGTTCGCGGCACCGACATACGCAATGCCAACTGCCGCTGGCTAAGCCCGCCACGCAAGCGCAGCGAACGGATCGACGCCGCCAG
>MNDG01000062.1:3480-23274 GCA_001914815.1 Acidobacteriales bacterium 13_2_20CM_55_8 | reverse complement strand
CCATGAACATCCGCGGCATGAGGGGGAAGTGGAAGGCCATGTGGAACTCATCGCCCTCGCCGAAATACGGACGGAGGTCAGCCGGCCACTGGTTGGCCTCGGCCAGAAACATTTTGCCTGGAAATTGTTGATCGAGCCGGGCACGGAAATCTTTAAGAATGGCGTGGGTTTCGGGCAGGTTCTCGCAGTTCGTGCCTTCGCGCTCGACCAGGTAGGGAACCGCGTCCAGCCGGAAGCCGTCGACGCCCATATCCAGCCAGAACTTCATTACATTCCACATTTCTTCCCGGACTTCTGGGTTGTCATAATTGAGATCGGGCTGATGGCTGAAGAAGCGATGCCAGTAATATTCTTTCGAGACCGGGTCCCATGCCCAGTTGGAGAGTTCGGTGTCTACAAAAATAATGCGGGCACCGCGATAGCGAGTGTCGGTCTCGCTCCACACATACCAGTCGCGGCGCGGGTTGACACGCGAACTGCGAGACTCCTGGAACCAGGGATGTTGATCAGAGGTGTGATTCAACACCATTTCGATGATCACCCGGATACCACGCTGGTGGGCAGCTTCCAGAAATGCCTTGAAGTGGTCCAGCGTGCCGTAACTGGGATGGACAGATCGGTAATCCGCGATGTCGTACCCGTCATCCCGCAAAGGGGAAGGGAAGAAAGGCATCAGCCAGATGGCAGTAATGCCTAGCTCCTGCAGATAGTCCAGCTTTTGGGCGAGGCCCCGGAAGTCTCCGACGCCGTCGCCGGTGCTGTCATAAAACGTCCGGACGTGGACCTGATAGATGAGCGCGTCTTTATACCAAAGCGCGTCCTGCGGCAGTGCCAAAACCCTTCTCTCCTGAGTGCAACTCCGATGGTTTGTGGTCCGTTGCCAGGACAATTGCTCCCGGATGTTCCATGGATTGGTTCCCTGGAATGGATCTTCGCCGCTCGAGCTCAACTGCTGCGCGCTCGTGGGGGACGGCGAAGATTCTTACAGATTTTCAATCTACCACATTCAGCTGTGGGAGCGACCTCAGCGCGTCAACCACTTTGCGAACCTCGTTTTGCTGGAACAGGCGGATACCGGCGATCCCGGCTGCGCCGGCTTGGAGACAGGCGCCGGCGTTTTCCATGGTGATACCGCCCAGCGCAAGCACTGGAATCTTCTCCTGGCAAGCTTGTTGCAATGCTTCTACGCCAGCAGCACTACTTCCTGAAACTGTCTTCTTCTGGAAGATTGGGCCGTACACAACGAAGTCTGCATCATCGACCACCTGTCTGACTTCATGGATCGAGTGACAGGAGACGCCAATGGTGAAACGGGCGCGGGCACCACGGCCATGGTGATTGAGGATTTTCCGTACGTCGGGCAGGGAAATATCGTCCGAACGAAGATGAACACCATCGGCTCGGACTGCCAGAGCAACATCGGTCCGGGAGTTGATGAGCAATTGGGTGGTTGAGGAAGAATTTTCGCGTATAGCGCCGATTACTTCGTGAGCCAGCAATTCCAATTCGCGGGCAGTCAGGTCTTTCTCGCGGAGCTGGATGAAATCCACTCCGTAGCAAGCGGCTTCGGTAATCCTTTCGAGCAGACGACCGCGGCGGGCAGACTCGTTGCCGGGGAACTGGCTTCGGTCGGTGATATAGCAAAGCAACAAGGAAATTCGATTTTAGGGGTTGGTCTTTGCAATCTCCGGGACGACTTCTCCGACCCGCTTGGGTTGCAGCGGACCGAGGTGGTATTTGGCGAGGCCGTCGCGCAAATATTCGAATCCCTCTTCCGGAGAGTCCACAATCCTGAAGAGATCCATATCCTGTGGCGAAATCGTGCCGGCGTCGACCATGACCTGAAAGTTGATCAAGCGATGCCAGTATTCCTTCCCGTAAATAACGACCAGAATCTTCTTGGCCAGTTTTTCGGTTTGCGCCAAAGTGAGGATCTCAAATAGCTCGTCCAGAGTGCCGAAGCCACCGGGAAAAATCACAAGCGCCTTGGCAAGATATGCGAACCAGAACTTACGCATAAAAAAATAGTGAAATTCGAAGTTCAGCGAAGGCGTGATGTAGGGATTCGGATTCTGCTCGAACGGCAGATGGATGTTCAGACCAATGGTTTTGCCACCCGCCTCCTGCGCGCCCAAGTTGGCTGCTTCCATAATCCCAGGCCCGCCGCCCGTAGTCACCACGAAGCGCCGTCTCTTCGCCGGAATCTGGATAGACCACTCGGTCAGCAGGAACGCCATACGGCGGGCATCTTCGTAATAGCGCGCCATGTCCTCCAGTTCGGCCAAAGCCTTCTGCGCCGTGGAAAGACCGTGAAAACGTGCCGACCCGAAAAACACCACTGTGTCCTGGATTTGTTCCCGGCGGAAGCGCGCTACCGGTTCACTGTATTCCGCCAGGATGCGCAGGATTCGTCCATCGGGACTGTTGAGAAAGGGTTCGTTTTGATAGGCCAGAGGCGCAGGTGCGAGTTTACTTTCATCCATGATGACTTGGTCTTTCCATGAAATATCGAGGACTCATTGACGATTTAATTGTCGATCTAACTAACCCAGGCGGAATGATCGTTTTTCCTCGCGGTAGTGAACTGCTTCCCAAAAACCGATCCAGATATCGAGCATGCCCAAACCGCTAACAACGCCACGGACAAAACCACTGGCGATGAATTGGCGGAGCCCGGGATAGGACAACAACAGGTGGTTATGTGTCCATTCCGGCCTCCAAGGCAGAATGACCAGGAACACTCCCACACTGGCACACATGAAAACAAACATCAATACCGCAAGCCGGCGCAGCCAAAGTTCAACGTTTGTATAGCGCCTTCGATCTTCGGGCGATTCCTGTTCCAGCTCAGTTGCGGGACCCGCGGTCTCGGAAGCGGACAGCTTTGCTCCCAGTGAACTCGAAGGCAAAGGTGGATTGGGATTGGCGGTCACGCCGCGCTCCGGCTCAGCGCCGGCCGAACGAGATCCGCGCCGTAGACTCCATATGTCAAATAGAAACCCATTGCAGCATTTTACGACTTCAGGGCCTTGATGCGCTCCGAGACGTCGCGATAGTCGATGTTGCTGCCGTACACCTCCATGTAGTGATTCAGGGCCGCGGGTTTATCGGCCGCAGTCTCGTAAGCGGAGGCTAGTTCGTAGTGCAGTGCGATGCGGGTGTCCTGGTCAAGGTCGGAGAGTTTGAGTGCGCGTTCGTACCAACGAATAGCTGCTTCAGGCACACCTTTATCGAGGAAACATTGAGCCAGCCAGGTATAAGTCTGCATGATCAGCGGAAAGGGATGGCCACGCTCAACCGATTGGCACACTTTCTGCAATTCGCCGATAGCTTCATCCAGCAAACCCATCTCGCGGAAGGCAACGCCCAGGTTGTAATGCGTTTCAGGGTCTTCGTCGGCAGTAGCGGCATCTTCTTCAAGTTCATGCTTCAACTCGCCGAACATTCCAGCCAGGTCCACTCCAGGACCGGAATCGAATTTCGGAGCGGCTTTCGGGGCTCCCGGCACCAATGGCCGAGCCGGCGCGGACTGCTGCGAAAACGTTGGAGACGCGGTTACAGGTTCAGGTCGCGGAGCCGATGCCGATCCTGTGGCAGCCATGGCTGGTGGAGCAGCGGGTTTTTGCGGTGGCGCAACCCGAGAGGCGACGTTAGTTGCCACCGTCTTCGGCACGGGTTTCGGTTCAACCTGGACTGCGGGTATTGGCGCTTCTGAGAGGAACTCATCCCCAAGCGACTCCTCCAGTTCGGAAACAAACTCTCCCAAGACGCCTGCAGAGGCTGGCTCGACCTCTTCAACCGCATCGTCCACAACCTCCGGCTCGGGTGGCGGCGCCACTTTTGGTGGTTTTGGCGCCGAGGCTTCGCGCACCGGCGGCCTCAGGTCGGAAAATCCCTTGGTTGGAGCCGGTTTTGGTTGGGGTGGTGATGCCATCTTCGCCGGCTGCTGGGGAACAGCTTCTGCTTCTTCAAGCGAGATCTCGTCCTGGGCTAGTGCAGCACTGATGATGGCAGTTTCCACCTCGGCGCGCACCGCAGCCAACGTGGCGGGATCCGGCTTCAATTGCTTGAGCTTGATCATCGCCTCGCGGGCTTCTTCGGGCATCGAATGCCCCAGGTAAAAACGAATCTCTTCGATAGCCTTCTCAACCGCTGACTCCTGCGAAGGTGTTTCGTCCCTTTGCCCAGGAATCGCTTCTTCGGGAGCAGGCACGACTTCAGCAGCCACGGTCGCCACGGGCTCGGGAGTGGAAGCGGGATCCTCGGCAAGCTCACCTTCCCATTCCTCGGAAAGATCAATTTCTGCTTCGGCAACCTCTGGCGCAGGCTGTACCTCGAACTCCGCCGGTTCAGGCGCTGATGCCTCTTTCGCAGGCGCGGCTGGAGCATGCCAGAACAGACCCGAAGCTTTCGCGGACGTTGCCGGCGCCGCCGCAGCCGCTTTGGCAACCGGCGCGACAGGCGCGGGCGCTGCGACCGGTGCAGCCGCGGTTTCTTCCTCTGGCTCCACATGCATTTCTACTAATATGGGTTCGGGTATCGACTCCTGCGGTGCTGCGATCCCGATCGAGCCCCGTTCTTCATACTTGCCGGCCAACTCTCCATAGCGGGTGGCTTCGTCCACGTGTCCCGCGTCGTGGTAGATACTTTCCAGAGTGCGACAGCAAACCGCAGCTTCTGCAAACCGGCTAGCTCGAGTATGCAAGGCGGCGAGACGCTGGTTCAAGCGTAAATCTCGAGGTGCTTTAGGCAGTGCGGAGAGCAGCGGGCCCAAGGCCTTCGCCGGCATGTTGTAGGAGACAAAAAGTTCGGCATCGGTGAGAGCAGAACGAAGGGCGAGGGCAACCTCGTCCGGATAACGCTGGTCGAGGAAGGGAGCAGTGGCCTCCAGTTCGTCCACCAGAACTGCGCCCTCCTCGGGAGTAATGAGTCGTGTAGCGGGCGCTGCCCCGCTAAAGCGGGCCGCCACCTGCTGGTAGTTGTTCGCATGCAACTGGTTTTGCGGCTCCAGTTGTGTGAGTTTCAGGTAGTAATCGCGCGCCTTTTCGAGCTCGCCTGCCTGCACGTAGGCATGCGCGAGAAGCTCATAAACCTCGGTGACGTGAGTATTCTCTCCTGCTTTTTGGAAGAGCTGGAGCACGATTTCAAGGGCGGATGTGTTTTCGCGCACATGCCCGATAATCGAGTGCAGACTCTCCATCACTTTGGCTGAATCGCTGGCCAGCAGGCGATCGGAATATTCCTGGTATATCTCGAGCACGTCTTCAAAGCGGCCCGCAGCCATCAATGCTTCGGCGTATCCGACCATTGCGGCGGTGTCGTTATGGACAGTAACCAATTTAGCGGCTAGGGTGCCGGCTTCAGCCAAGGCCCCGCTTTGCAAGTAGGCCTGCAACAATGTGCGCAGGCCTTCGGGGTTGGAATCCAGATCTGCAACCTTCCCCAGATTTTTGATAGCTCCGGCAACATCGCCAGACTCGAACGCAATGCGGCCGCGCAACATCATGGCGTTGCTATTGCCAGGATCGAGGGTAAGCATTCGCTTCAGGATCTCCTGGGCCGGACCGAGCGAGCCGCGGGCGCGCAAGCTTTCAGCCGCTGAGGCGAAAATCTCCCAGGCTTCCGTCTTCTTGCCGAGGCGGATATAGACCTCTGCCAGCTTCATTCGCATGGCAGTATTTTCGGGATCCATTTCTAGAGTCTTCTGGAATATTCGGACAGCCTGTTCTAGTTCGCCGGCGCGCAGGAACTCTTCGGCAACCTGCAGATACTGAGCCCGGGCATCATTGAACAGACCTTGCTGAGTGTAAAGCTCAGCCAGCCGAAGCACGCCGTCAAGCGCGGGCTTAAGCTTGGTGAGCTTTTTGTACATGGCGATGGCTTTGACCGTGAAACCCTGAGTGGCATAGGCATCGCCAACGCTTTTGAAACAATCGATCGCCTTATCAACCTGGCCCAGACGAGCGTAAAGATCGCCCACGGTGTTCGCAACTGTGAGGTCTTTAGGATCAGCTTTGAGGATCTTTTCGTACTCAGCGATGGCGTTCGGCAGTTTGCCCTGCTGGACGAATTTTTCCGCAGCACTGAGAACTTTCTGCTTGTTGAAGCCAAAACCAAACGCCATATAAGTGCGGACTCCGGCTCCGATTCTCCGCCCACCCTGAAACGCTTCCTTCGGAAAAGCTCAAAGGTCGGATCGACCATTCTTCGGTAGCGCGAGACACCGCTGGAAGATGGTCTTCGGACAAGGCTTATTGTAAAGCTCGCTACCTAAAACCGCATGGTTACTAAGGGTTACCAAGAGGGAGTGTACGAACGAGTTACCACCGGAACCAGGGTAGAATTGCCGGCAGAAAAAGGGATTTCGAATTGAAAATGCAGGATTGCAGACTTGTCGGCGTGCTGGTGAGGCTAAGCCCGTGCCACTGCTGCCAGCAGGAAGAATAAAAACACGAGCAGTAGAGGCTTGGGCAGCTTGCGCATGACCTTCCAGACCATAATGCTCATCGACCCGATCCTCCCGCGCCGGAAACCCGCGAATAAGTCATTTCCCCGAGGTCACGGACTAAAATAGAGTCTTGGCACAACAGAGATTTCCTATTAGGTTTCCGCCAGTAGGATTTTACGGCAAATAATACAAAAGGAAAGCAAGTTCTTTATGGCTTGGATTCGCACCATCTCAATGGCGGAGGCCGACGAAAAGCTCCGCGACGCAATGGAAGGCCAAAAGGCTCTTTATCCCAAAGAGTACGCCACACCAGTGCATCCCACCGATGGCGGAGGAGCGCTGATTGTGGCTTCCCACAGCCTTATACCTGACGCCTTGTATCACGCGTTCGCCACTTTTGGCGTGCTGATGTCGCCTGATCTCCCACTGAGCCGACGGCAACACGAGATGATTACCACCATGGTCTCGGTCACCAACCGGTGTGTTTATTGAATTGAGTCACACGCAGAGTTTCTGCGTCGGGTGACCTTGGACGAGAAGTTGGTGAAGGCACTGGAAAGGGATTATACGACCGCTCCCATCACAGTGCCGGAGCGCGTGATGTTGGATTATGTGGTGAAACTCACCAAGGATGCGACCAAAGTTTGGAAGAATGATCACGATGGGCTGCGCGCGGTTGGCTTCGATGACCAAGCTATCCTGCAGATCACGCTGATAGCATCGTGGTTCAACTACATCAATCGGGTGGCGGATGCGCTAGGAGTGGGACGCGAATAGAGCATCCTGAGTAACATAGACGTCAGCGCGTGAGGCGCTGAGCGTTTTTATGGAGCGCCGCTCTCTTCTCGAGTACCTCGATAACTTTCTGCGACTAGGGCGCGAATCTGCCTACATTCAGCGTCGTGGTTACCGCAACGTACGCTGGACTTATCGTCAGGTCGCCGGGACGGCATTCCAGTTCGCTCGTGAACTGGAGAAGCGCGGGATCGAAAAGGGCGATCATATCCTGATCTGGGGACCGAACTCCGCGGAATGGGTCGCGACTTTTTTTGGCTGCGTGCTACGGGGAGTGATCGTTGTCCCCATGGACGATGGCGCCGCGCCGGATTTTGCCTTGCGCGTCTCTCGGCAAGTAAATGCGAAATTACTGGCGTGCTCACGCCAGCATGTGCAGCCCTCCATCCAGGGGATCATCCTGGAAGACCTTCAGGAAACATTGGCCCATTACTCGTCCGCCCCTTTTGCGACAGCCGCGATCCATGCTCAATATACGCTGGAGATTGTTTTTACCTCCGGGGCCACTGCCGAACCCAAAGGTGTCGTAATCACGCACGGGAATGTTCTTGCCAACATCGAGCCGCTGGAAACCGAGATTCGCAAATATACAAAGTATGAACGACTGGTGCATCCGATTCGTTTTCTGAATCTACTGCCGTTAAGTCATGTGTTCGGACAGTTTTTGGGAATCTTTCTGCCCCAACTGATGGGCGCAACCGTCATCTTTCACGACACACTCAATCCTTCTGAGGTGATCGGCACCATCTGGCGGCAGCGTGTCTCGGTGCTGGTGGCAGTTCCTCGCGTGTTGCAATCCTTGAGAGAAAAAATCGAACGTTCTCTTGAAGAGCAGGGCAAACGCGAAGACTTTCAGAGGCGATTTGAGACGGCGAAAGGCAAGCACTTCCTGCGGCGATGGTGGATTTTCAGGAGCGTACATCGCCAATTGGGATGGAAGTTTTGGGCCTTCATCTCAGGCGGCGCCGCTCTGGACGGCCAGACCGAAGAGTTCTGGGGACGATTAGGTTACGCGGTCATTCAGGGCTACGGGCTTACCGAGACTACTTCGATCATCAGTGTGAATCATCCCTTTCGCCTGGGAAAAGGATCGATTGGAAAGGTGTTGGCAGGACGCGAAGTCAAGCTGGCTCCAGACGGCGAAATCCTGGTGCGCGGAGGCGGAGTGGCAAGTGGTTACTGGAATAAGCGCGAGCTGCAGCCGATGGCCGGGGCTCAAGGCTGGTATCCCACTGGCGACATTGGCGAGCTCGATGCGGAAGGTAATCTGTATTTCAAAGGACGCAAAAAAGATGTCATCGTCACCCCCGCCGGCATGAACATTTATCCCGAAGATTTGGAAGCTGCATTGCTCCGGCAGCCCGAAGTAAAACTCTGCGCGGTGATCCCACTGCCGCGCGACGGAAACGCTGAACCGTGCGCAGTGATGATCTTGCGGGATCGTGGTCTGGACCCAGCTCCAATTGTGAAACGCGCCAATGAAAGCTTGGCCGAATACCAGCGCATAAATTCCTGGTTCGTGTGGCCGGAGGAAGATTTTCCGCGGACCTCTACCCAGAAGCCGCGCACAAATCTGATTCGGCAGACAGTGCAGTCTGAGCTGAGGAGTGAAGCCAAAGACCATGCGATTGCCGGTGCATTGCGGGAACTGATCACCCGCGTTGCTCGTCACGTTGCTCGTCACTCTGCTCGTCACTCTGCTTCCAAACTATCTCCCCAAGCCAATCTGGAAACCGATCTAAATCTCAGCTCGCTCGACCGGGTCGAACTGCTTGGCGCATTAGAAGATCGATACCAAATTGATTTGAGCGAAACTCGATTTGCAGCCGTCAATACAGTGGGAGACCTGGAGCGCATCCTGCACGGCCAGACTCCCTCGCGGGCGCGATACCACTATCCACGATGGGTGCAGCGCTGGCCGGTGACGTGGATACGGCTGATCGCGCATTATCTGTTGCTGCGTCCGGCAATTTGTCTTCTGGGGTGGCCTCGTGTTGAGGGACGAGAGAACCTGACTGGTGTGCACGGTCCGGTGCTGGTGATCTGTAATCACATTAGCGATGTCGATGTTGGTTTCGTATTGACCGCTCTTCCGTCTCGATTTCGACATAGGCTGGCAACGGCGACCGGCGGTGAGGCGCTCGAAGCATTGCGCACTCCGCCATCGTCAAGAAACTTCCTGCTGAAGTTGTGGGATCGAGTGACCTGGCTGTCAGGCGTGTCCTTGTTGAATTTGTTCCCCTTGCCCCGCGAAGCAGGGTTTCGGGAGAGCTTTGCCTTCGCTGGTGAGTTGGTGGATCGCGGCTATAGCGTGCTGGTTTTCCCCGAAGGACAGCACACCACGAATGGCAAGATGGGTCGGTTCCGCTCGGGTATCGGCCTATTGGCAAATAATCTTGGGATACCCATCGTTCCGCTGCGTATCAACGGACTGTTTGAATTGAAGCAAGCGGGAAAGAAATTTGCCCGGCCGTATACGGTGAGCGTGAAAATTGAAGCGCCAGTTCGTTTTCCACAGGGCAGCGATCCTGGATGGATTGCAGGTGAACTGCAGAAAAAGCTGGACGACTTGTGAGCTGTCTGGCTGTTTATCATTCGTGTCCCCGCAGTGAAAACCCCGGCACATTCCCCTGCATCCAATGAAACCGGTCGTATAGAATTTTCTATTCATTGATCACAATCCACCGGAGGTTACGACACATGCGTTTCGATTTGAGGCAGTCTGCCCGAGTAGTGATTGCGTGCGTTTTGGTCACGATTTTCTCGGTTCCCCCCAGCCTGCTGGCGCAGGTCCATGTAGTGAGTCCGGCGGATCTGCAGAAAGAGATACTGAACGCCACTCAGCGACGCGAGCTGAACGTGGAGAAAGTAAAAAAGTTCTTGTCATCCGAAATGGCGCAAAAGGCTCTTAAAACCGTGCACATGAATCCGGAACAAGTGAAAACCGGAGTCGCGTCGCTGAGTGATGCAGAACTGGCTCAACTGGCTTCGCGAGCGGACAAGGCTCAAGCTGACTTCGCAGCAGGTACTTTGAGTGACCGGGATCTGCTTCTCATCATTCTGGGTATCGCGGCACTGGTTTTGATCATTATTGCAGTCCGATAGGACTGATCGCATGACCCGATACTTTTCTATGACGCTGGCGCTGATGTTGTGTCTCTGCAACCTGGTGGTTGCCGCGGAGCCGTCAGGGCTGTGGCTCGATGTTCCTTTTGTCAAACAGGAAAAGAACGGATGCGGCGCTGCGACTATAGCCATGGTGATGCAGTACTGGATGCTCCAGCAAGCTCGACCGCAGCCTCCGAGCACCGATGCAATCCAGATCCAAAGTGCTTTGTACTCCGGCCATGCTCAAGGTATCTATGCCTCAGATCTGGAGCGCTATCTGCAACAACAGGGCTTCCGTACTTTTGCATTCCAGGGAGAATGGACCGATTTGAAACAACAATTGGAGAAGGGACGCCCTCTGATTGTCGCGCTCAAGCCTGATTCAGGTAACATTCCTTTGCATTATGTGGTCGTAACCGGGCTCGACTGGAAGCAGGCGCTGGTTTTGATCAACGATCCGGCCCAGCGCAAGCTGCTCAAGCAAGATCGGTCGAGCTTCGAACGGGAGTGGAGCGCCGCTGGAAAATGGACCTTGCTGGCACTGCCTCAGCCCGACATCCACTAACCCGAATCGCTGTTATTTTTGTCTTGCTTATCTGTTGTCCCGCTGGAATAGGACAACCCCGCCCGATCGATCCCGCGATTGCTCACGCGAAAGAACTTCTTGCTCAGGAACGTTGGCAACAAATTGTTAACCTGGCTCAGTCCACCCCCGCGCCGTCTGCCGAACTCGACTTTTACTTAGGAACCGCGCTGTCGCGCCTGGGCCGATTGGAGGATGCCCGCAAGGCCTTTCAGGCCGGTGCACGTCTGCATCCGTCGGATGAACGTTTTCCCCTGGAATTGGCGGGAGTTGCTTTCAAACAAAAACTCTATCCTGAAGCTACTCGATACCTGCATCGCGCTCTGGAACTTGCTCCGAGCGATTCATATGCCAATGATTTCCTTGGAAGCGTCTATTTTCTGCAAGAGAATCTTGACGCAGCGCTCAAGTATTGGAATCGGGCAGGTAAGCCTCAGATTGCGGAGATCCGTACTGAACCCACGCCGCAACTCGATCCAGTGGTGCTGGATCGCGCCTTCGCGTTTTCTCCAGCCAGCACGCTGCAAGTTGCAGACTTGCGTACTTCCGAAGCGCGCATTGACGCGCTGGGAATTTTTCCACGCTATCACTTCGATTTGCAGGCGCGCGAAGACAGCAAATTCTCTCTGCTCTTTCGCAATCAAGAGAAAAATGGATGGGGGCGCAACAAATGGGAAGGACTAATCCTGCTTTTTCGGGGACTGCCGTGGCAGAGCATCGATCCGGAGTTCTACAACCTGCGACACCGCGCGATAAACGTGGTGTCGATGTGGCGCTGGGATGCCGAAAAACGGCGTCTGACTGCCGCTCTTTCAGCACCTCTGGGCCGCGAGCCTGGCCGGGAGTACGGGGTCAGTCTCGACCTGCGTAGTGAAAACTGGAACATCCGCAATTCCTTTTCAGGGCCGGCGCCGTTGTTGGGCAGCTTAAATTTGCGCCGGGAAGCAATCGGTGCTCAGTTTGCCTCCGTTGTCAGTGGCCGTTGGAATTGGTCTGCCGGAGGCGAACTCTCTCATCGCGACTTTCGCAGCGTGTTCGAGGGAGTTGCCCTGACCACAAACCTGCTCGCCCGCGGTTACCAGCTGAAACAACTCGCCCAGGTGGGCGCGGAAATTTGGAACTTCTCAGAAAGGAGAATCACGCTCAAAGGCAGCCTGTCTTCGGAGGCCGGACGCATATGGTCGCAACCTGGACATGCGTTTCTCAAAATACAGCCATCGCTCAGGTTGCACTGGTTCCCGCTGTCCCAAGGCGACGACTATGAAATCCAACACCGGATACGCGCAGGCAAGACTGCTGGCGATGTCCCCTTCGATGAGCTCTTCATGCTGGGCTTGGATGGGGACAGTGATCTGTGGATGCGCGGTCACATTGCGACTCGCGACGGCAGGAAGGGTAGTGGTCTTATAGGACGCAGCTATTTTCTGTCCAACTGGGAAGCCGACAAGAATGTTTATCGCAAGGGACTGCTCAACCTGAAGGTCGGACCATTTGTGGATGCGGGCAAGGTTACGGATTCATTGCCAGGACTCGGTTCTCACAAATGGCTCTGGGACGCCGGCGCCCAAGTTAAGGTGCGCTTGCTTGGCTTTGGGGCCGTTCTCTCCTACGGGAAAGACCTCCGCTCCGGCAACAATGCGTGGTACGTGTCAATGCTGCGATGAATGGCTCACAGAGCGCCGAGTTGGCTATAATGTTTGCCCATGAGACATAAGAGCGTACTTTTCCCTGCGTTGTTCCTGACGATTCTTGCTTTGTCGCTCCCGAGCATGGCTAAGACCCTCGTTCAGTTGAAGGATGCGAAAGGCCAGAGCGTGGGCGTGGCCATCATCATACCGGCTACCGCCGGTGTGGCAATCAAGTTAAAGTTGAAGTCACTTCCTCCCGGAGAGCACGCCATTCATATTCATCAGAATGCGAAGTGCGATCCGCCAGATTTCAAATCCGCAGGCCCGCATTTTAATCCTGATGGCAAGAAGCACGGGCTTGAGAATCCCGATGGACACCATGCCGGTGATATGACCAACTTCACGGTGAACGGCAAAGGCAAAGCGTCAGTCGCGATACTGAACAAAGATGTGAACCTCGGCAATGACAGCCACTCGCTCTTCAGCAATGGTGGAACGGGCCTGGTGATCCACGCCAAAGCCGATGACATGAAGACCGATCCCGCCGGGAACGCGGGGGATCGCATTGCCTGTGGTGTGATCACGAAGTAGAACGTTGGCCCATGGAAGAGCGGCGCTTTAGCGCCGCGTCAGATGGCTTTTGGTATGCGCTTTAGCCCTGGTGGAAGCTGTTGCGGTTATGCGACGCCAACGACCGGAGCTAAAGCCCGATTGCCTGAAACACATCCATGCTGTTTAGGCCACCCTGGAAGAGCGGCCCTCGGATTGAGAGGTCACAAAATTGAGCAACACCCGTGGCAACGTTCGAGTCTTCCCTCGTCCCCGCGAACCTTAGCTAAATATCACACCTTCAACAACATATTCACAGTGGTGTGGTTTCAAAATACAGTTATTACGGTATGGACCTCCCCTCCAGTGTTTTCATACTTTGATTCAAACGCTTGAACATTCTTGATTATCGTGTCCGCTAATCCCTCTACTCGGGAGCGCCGGGGTATCTGTCACGATCCAAGACGGCGCGATAGCATATGAATTCCCACCCCAGTACCCAAGATTCGAAATCTCCATCTTCCGCAGATGGGCTATTGCCCAATTACTCTCGGCGCGAGAAATCCGGCAACATCGAGCGAAGAGAGTTCCTCAAGGGCTTGGCTCTGACAGGAATAATGGCTTCGGCGCCAGACGGCTCGTCAGCGGATCGCCCCAAGCAAGACATCCCATACCATACTCTCGGTCAGACTGGAGAACGTGTCTCCGCAATTGGGATGGGCGGCTTTCATCTGGCACAGCCAGGAGTGGAAGAAGCGGAAAGCATCCGTTTGGTTCGGACAGCCGTAGACCGAGGCATCAACTTCATGGATAACTCCTGGGACTACAACGAAGGCCAGAGCGAAATTCGGATGGGGAAGGCCTTGAAGGAAGGGTATCGCCAGAAAGTGTTCCTCATGACCAAGCTGGATGGCCGCACCAAACAAGAAGCAGCCAAACAGATTGACGAGTCCCTTAAGCGGCTACAGACGGACCACGTAGATCTCATGCAGCATCACGAGATTATTCGCTTCGAAGATCCGGACCGCATCTTCGCCAAGCAAGGAGCGCACGAGGCGGTGCTCGAAGCTAAAAAGGCAGGCAAGATCCGCTACATCGGGTTCACCGGCCACAAAGATCCTCACATTCACCTCTACATGTTGAAGGTCGCATCCGATTACGGATTCAAGTTCGATACGGTCCAGATGCCGCTCAACGTGATGGACGCCCATTTCCGCAGCTTCGAAAAACTGGTATTGCCCAAGCTGGTCGAGCAAGGAGTCGGCGTCTTGGGGATGAAGTCCATGGGGGACGGGATCATTCTGAAGAGTAAGACAGTGCAACCTGTGGAGTGCCTGCACTACGCCCTGAACCTTCCCACCTCGGTTGTGATCACGGGGATAGATAGTATGCGCATTCTGGAGCAGGCACTGGAGGCTGCACGAACCTTCCGGCCTCTGAGTAAGGACCAACTCGCGGCTCTGCTGTCCAAAACGGCGCCAGCGGCAGCCAAAGGGGATTACGAACTGTTCAAGACCTCGCAGCATTTCGATTCAACAGCGCACCATCCTGAATGGTTGGGCGGCCAAGCACCGCACGTAGATCAATTAGCTGGACCATCATCATGAGCAATCTTTGCGGAAATTTTCGTCACAGGAGAGACTCCCATGGCACGCACTTCAGCATTAGCCAGGCCCTTGACCGATCCTGAGGAGGTCCCGCAATGCGTAGAGGTACGCGGCGCCAGACCGGCACGCGTGCAAGGCAGCGACACTCACGCTGGCCTGATTCGGTTCGACTTCCCCGGCCACAGCGTGGAACCGTCATTGGAAGCGGTCGGTTGGGAGGAATGGTTCAAAAAGTTTAAGGAAAGTAATCTCGCTCTTCTGGCGCCGGATGACACCGCCAGCGGCCAAAAAAGGACACCGTCCCACACCTCACGTGCTAGAAGGAAAGCTACGAAAAAAGCTTCAACAGGAAGCAACGCGCAAGCTCGCAGCGAACCAGGTCATAGCACTCGGAGCTCACGGCCACGCAGGAAAGCAGCCTGACGGCAACATTAGCGATCCGGCAGCGGGCGCAGTAATCCAATCTCGCAGGCAATTACGTCTTCAGTTGCGCGCTCCCGCGTCGATGGTCGCAGGTCTCTAAGACATATAAAACAAGCTCAACCGTGGTACCCCGTAAAGTTCCAGTAGCCGCTTATGCACATACTGTTTCTGAAGTTGCTCAATCTGCGATGCTGGCATCTTCCTGCGGTAGGGTGATAGTTCGCGGTCGGCTTCGCTACGCATCTGGACAATCTGCTCATCAGGCGTCGCCGCCAGCAATATCGCAAACAGCTTTTCCTCCAGCACAGTGAGACGCCGTTCTATATCTTCCAGACGAGGCGGCGCCTTCTGACTTTCGAGGCTGGCCGCTATTCCGTCCAGCGTCTCGGCAGTTTCTCCCGCCGACGCTCTGCCTGACACGCCTCTTGCCTCCGGCAACTTGGCCGTCAGTAACTGCTTCGCATTATGCCGCAGAAAGGCCACGATCTCTGCAACTTCGAACCCCCGCGCCGTCTCGTTCTTCTTCCCTTGTGGCGAGCCTACCGCAGCCTCTTTCATGTCCTCGGCCGCAGCCAACACTGCCTGCGCGCACCAAGCCAAGCCGTTTATCTTTTGAGTTTTCGAAGGACGCCGTTCGTATTTGTCGAATGCCTCATCAATCCCGCGTAGAACCGCTTCCAGCGGAATGCCAGCATCCTTCCAGATTTCAATCAGCCCCCAATCGATAGTGGAGACTAACAGGGGACCCCCGCGCCGCCGCTGAAAATGTTCTTCGATTTCAGTGAAGTAGTTGAAGTAGTTTTCCACGACAGCTCAGCGAGTTTTAGATTTGCTGCCGGGCCAGGGTTTGGATGCGGTGCGTTCCGCGGCCGCATTCTTTGCTTTCGTCAGGGAGGGCTCGCGACCCGATCTGGCCGCATTGCGCTCCCAAATGATGCGCAGGCCTTCAAGCGTCAAAAATTCGTCCACGTTCTTGATGTATTTCGATCCGGTTCCTATGAGGCTAGCCAGGCCGCCAGTTGCCACCACTTTCGCTTCTTTGCCCAACTCTTTTAGCAGCAGCTCGAGAATTCCGTCCACCAAACCGAGATAACCGTAATAAAGACCAGACTGCAGGCTGCCAACGGTATTGCTGCCGATCACGCGAGCGGGCTTGCGAATGTCTACACGAGGAAGGCGGGCAGTACGTTCGAATAATGCGTCAGCGGAAATTCCGAGTCCCGGACTGATCACGCCGCCCTGATACTCTCCTTTGGCGGACACGCAATCAAAGGTTGTGGCCGTGCCAAAATCTACGACAATGCATGGCCCGCCATACTTCTCGAAAGCAGCCACGGCATTCACAATTCGGTCAGCCCCAACTTCGCCGGGATTGTCATACAGCACCGGCATGCCGGTCTTCACGCCGGGCTCAATGAAGAGTGGCTTGCTGCTGAAATATCGTTCGCAGACCTCGCGTAGTGTGGAGTCAAGTGGCGGAACAACCGAAGAAATGACGATGCCGTGGATGCCTTTCGCCTCAACTTTGTTCATGGCAAACAGATTTCGGAACAGCACGCCGTATTCGTCCACGGTTTGCGTTACCACAGTCGCCAGACGCCAGTTTGCTACCAGCTCATAACCCAGCGCTTCGCTCGCAGGGCTGTCGGCGTCGCCCTTTGCGACCTTGGCAAAAACTCCCAGCACCGTATTCGTATTTCCGACATCCACAACCAGAAGCATTGGCACCATTCCGTGGACGGATTTTTGATGTCCACTGTTATTTCGGTCGTACAGTTCCACTCAAGACACTGCGAACGCCGTGCGCCGTCCGAACCTGCAGGAATCCGCGCTGGTCCAATCCTTCCGTAGTTCCTTCGAAGCCGCCATTTTCTTCGACCTGCACCTGGCAGCCGCGCACCGAAGAGGATTGCTCCTGGAAACGCCTCAGGATCGCATCATGCGCTCCCGGCTTCTCCACCAAGTTCCGATATTCGCGGTTGAGCGATTTTAGCAAAGCCGCGCACAGTTCCACCCGCGACCATTCCGTGCCCGTGGCTAGACGGAGCGAGGTCGCCGTCCGCTGCAGTTCGACCGGAAAAGTTGCCTGGTTGACGTTGATTCCGATTCCCACCACGATGTAGCGGACGCGAGTCGCTTCCGAATTCATCTCAGTGAGAATACCTGCAACTTTTCTCCCGTTGATCAACAGATCATTGGGCCACTTCAAGTCCACAGCGACTGCCGGATCAATCGCCTGGATCGCCGCATGCACCGCCAAGCCAGCAGCCAAGGAAAGAATCAACGCCTCCGATGGCGGCAACGCTGGCCGCAGCACGACCGAGCAGTAAATCCCAGCCGATTGAGCGGAATGCCAATTGTGCGCACCGCGTCCTCTGCCTGCGGTCTGTCGCTCAGCCAGAAACACGCTTCCCTCGGGCGCACCGGCACTTGCGGCTTCCATGGCCACTGTGTTCGTTGACCCAGTCTTGTAATGGTGATGGAAGTGACTGCCAAAGATAGTTCCCTGCACCAATGGCGATAGAATGTCAGGAAGCAGCAAATCAGGTACGGCCTGCAGACGATAGCCAGTTGCAGGATGCCCCGCAATACTGACGCCCAATTCCCGCAACTGCTGTATCAAACGCCAAACCTCGGAGCGGCTGGTGGCGATCTCCTCGGCAATCTTGGTTCCACTTACCACCACCGTGGCGTGGGCCATGAGTAAACGAACAATCCGCCCCAGGCGGGTGTCGGTCTTCTGCAACTCTGCTGTGGATCCTCGGAGGGAGCTTTTTTCGGTCCGTACAGTCCGATTTGTGAGTACTTTCCTAATGGCGGAATTATGCGGTACGGGAGCCGAAACCTCAAACCTATGTTATGTGGAGAAATCTGCCGTCTCTTTCCTTTTGCTATCCCCCTTGGATAGAATTACACTTCTGAAGGAGCTGTTTATGAAATCTTTGCTGCGTTACTTCCCCGTCATTCTCGCGCTCACTGTGGCTTTGTCCGCTGTCGCGGATGATCAGCAGAAAGCCGAAAAACAGGTCAACAAAGTTACGGCGATGGCGTCCGATGCAACTGGACGTCGCGTGGTCAGCATGACCGTTTCTGACCTGCTGAACATGAAGCGATCTGATGTGGTGCAAGAGCGCCGCGAAACGGGATTGAATTATGGCCAGCTGTTTATCGCCCATCGGCTAACCGTCAACGGCGCCAAAATGAGCGATATCGCCGAGCAGTTGAAAGCCGGCAAAAATATCTACCAGATCGGCAACGATCAGCACGCTAACTGGAAGCAGATCGCTGCTGATGCCAAAAAGCTGAACACCAAAATTGAAGACAATCTTTACAAGCATTTCGTCAATGACAAGGCGGACAAGGACCGCGATCTGGCGGACAACTACGATCCCAACTTTGACGGCGTCAAAGCTGATAATGAGGTGAGCAAAGAGGAGTTAGCGTCGGCGCAGGATGTGTATCTTCTCTGGCGTGATCGCGCGGCAAAGCGGATAGATACATCCCTCGACACTGCCGACGAACGTGCTGCCCGGGAGGGACACGATCACGTACGAAACGGCGGACCTCAGCCCGGCCAAACCTCTCAGAGTGGGCCGCCGCAGTAGAACGCGGTGAAACTGTTTTTGTCATAGAAGAGCTTTGGAGGATGCTCATCATGAGACCTCTTACCTTTTTCATCGTCACCATTCTCGTGATGGCAGTTGCCTTGCCCGTCGTCGCTGACGATCAGCAAAAAGCGAAAAAACAAATCAACCGGATTATCGCGATGGCGACCGACTCGACCGGCCGCCGCATCGTGAGCATGACGATTTCCGACGCGCTTGGCGTCAGTCGGCGCGAATTGGTGCGGGAACGCCGCCAGACCGGACTAAACTATGGCTCATTGTTCGTGGCACATCAACTCATTAGTGGCGGCGCGACCATGACGGCTATTGCTGCACAGCTCAAAGTAGGCAAGAACGTCTGGCAAATCGCAACTGAACAACGGACGAACTGGAAGCAAATCTCCGCCGCGGCCAAAAAACTGAATAACAAGATTGAAGATAATCTCTACAGAAGATTTTCTAAATCTCAGCCTTATGAAGATCGCGATCAGGCCGATCACTACAATCCCGACTTTGACGTCGTCAAAGCTGACTATGCCGTGACTCAAGAGGAAATAGAACAGGCGCAGAATACATACATCTTTTGGCGGGATCGCGCTTCAGAAAGAAGAGGGGAACGGCTTGACACTGCCCAGGAGCAGGCAGCACGTCTCGACCCCATCCGAGCCGGTGGCCCTCAAGGGCGGGATGCCGGCATGGGAAGCCTGCCTCCGGCCGCGGGTGGCCTACCGCCAAATTAGTGTCTAAGCGGGAGCTATCCTGAGGCTCATATCCACCGCCGTCACTGAATGAGTTAGCGCACCGACAGAGATAAAATCCACCCCAGTTTCGGCATAAGGCCGAACATTTTCCAGCGTGATGCCGCCCGAGCATTCCACTGGAATACGCTTCGCAAGTCGCGAACACAATCCTACCGCCTGTTTCACATCGTCCACAGTCATGTTATCCAGCAGAACAGCCTCCGCGCCATTCTCCAGAGCTTGCTTCAGCTCGGTCAGTGATCGTACCTCGATCTCAATGAGCTGCGAACCACGGCGGTTGCGATGGG
>MNDG01000062.1:0-3430 GCA_001914815.1 Acidobacteriales bacterium 13_2_20CM_55_8 | reverse complement strand
ACTTGTCGAGCACACGCAGGCCAGGCGCCGTTTTTCGCGTGTCCAGAATGCGCGCTTTGGTGCCGGAAACCGCGTCGACGAACTTCCGTGTCAATGTAGCGATACCACTCAGGCGTTGCAAGAAATTCAGGATCACGCGCTCGCAGGAAAGGATCACGCGCGCATTGTGTCGGATCACAGCCACCGCTTGCCCGCGGTGCAACCGCACTCCGTCAAAGATCTCCGGATGACTGATGACTTCATGATGTGAGACCACGGCTCCATCCAGCATCGCATAGACATCCAGGATGCGTGCCACGGAGCCGAGTCCGGCAAGACTACAGTCCTGCTTGGCAATGATCGTGGCTGCGCCGCGCTGGTTGGGATCGATGCAGGCGTAGCTGGACGCGTCACTGGTAGCACGATCTTCTAGCAGTGCGTTCTCAATTATCCCGGTAAGCCGACGACTGTTCCAGTCCATACGGTTTTTGCTCGCCGAAGTAGCCTGGCTGCGAAAACGAATTAACGCAGCTCTTGCAGTTTGCTCTGTGTTTTCTCCCGCAGAGCGGCCAGTTCCGGCTCCCGCTTGCGCAGTCCTTCCACCACCTGCGCCGGGGCTTTCGAAAGGAATTGGTCATTCCCCAATTGCCTCTGCACGTTTGCGATTTCCTTCTCGATCCGCTCCAATTCTTTCTTCAGGCGGACGCGCTCCACTGCAGCGTCAATCTTCTTTTCATAAACGACATGGACATCGAAGCGAGCGGCATGACGCACGCTCGACAACTTGGCCAACGAGTCTTTCGCGAATGTGACTTTCGCCACGCCCGCCAGCCGTTCCACAGCGCCCCGGTTCTGCTCAATCAGAGTGCGGACAGCCGTCTCCTCCGTAAATATCTGAATCGGGACGCGCTGTTTTTGTTCAACAGCTAGCTCGGCCCGCAAATTTCTCACACTCACGATTAACTCCTGCAATACCGCCATCTCAATCTCGGCTGCAAGATCCAACTGCTTCGCTTGAGCGACGGGATACGCCGCCAGCGCCACCGATTTCAGCGGCGGGCGTCCGTCGTAGAGGGCATGCCAGATTTCTTCCGTAATGAAGGGCATTACGGGATGCAACAGCCTTATCGCGGCCTCAAACAGGCTGACCAGGTTCTTGCAAGCGCGCTGCGCAGCTTCTTTTTCCGCGCCTTCTTCACTTGCCAATCGCGGCTTGATCAGCTCAATGTACCAGTCGCACAACTCGCCCCAGAAAAAGTCGTAAATTCCACGAGCGGCGTCGTCAAAACGATACGCTTCCAGCGCCTCGCTCACCTCCTGAGCAACTCGATTGAATCGAGAGAGGATCCAGCGATCTTCCAGTGCGATTGCTTCGAAACCCCTGACACCCGCCTCGGGCCTTGATCCAGCGGAATCGGGACGCAATCCGGGTGCCACGCGGTCCAGGTTCATGAACATGAAGCGACACGCATTCCAGATTTTGTTGGCAAAATTTCGATAGCCCGCCGTCCGGCTGGCATTGAACGCAATATCGGTCCCGGGTGCGGCCATCGCTGCCAGCGTGAATCGTGTAGCATCCGTCCCATACTGCTCGATCACCTCAATCGGATCCAGAACGTTGCCCTTGGTCTTGGACATTTTCTGTCTGTCGGCGTCGCGCACCAGAGCATGAATATAAACTTCGCGGAAAGGCACACTCTCGCGCAACACGTCGTCCGCGGACTTGGCGTCGTCTCCCGCTCGCTGTGGTCTATGCGGAGGCGCAATGAACCAGCAGCCCAACATGATCATGCGCGCCACCCAGAAGAACAGGATGTCGAATCCCGTAATCAATAGCGACGTGGGATAAAAAACTTCCAGATCGCGTGTCGCATCCGGCCAACCCAGCGCCGTGAACGGAAGCAGTCCGGAGGAGAACCAGGTATCGAGCACGTCCGGATCCTGTTCCAGCCGCGAGCCCGGGCATTGCGTGCATTTCGTCGGAGTTTCCCGAGCCACAATGATGGTATTGCAATCCAGGCAGCGCCACGCCGGAATACGGTGTCCCCACCACAATTGCCGCGAGATGCACCAATCATGGATGTTGTACATCCAGTTTAGATAAACCTGTTTGTAGTTCTCCGGCGTAAAACGGACGTAGCCCTTCTCCACCGCTTCAATCGCCCGCTTGGCCAGCGGTTCTACTTTCACAAACCATTGCGCAGAGAGTCGAGGTTCAACAATCGTCCTGCACCGATCGCACTTGCCAAGGGGAATAGTGTGATCCTTTATGGCGACCAACAAGCCTTGTGCCTCGAGATCCTGAACCACACGAGTGCGGGCTTCGAAGCGATCCAGCCCAGCGTAAGGACCCGCATTCTGATTCATGCGAGCATGCTCGTCCATGACATCGATTTGCGGCAGATTGTGCCGCAGCCCAGCTTCGAAGTCATTAGGATCGTGCGCCGGAGTCACCTTCACTGCGCCGGTGCCGAATTCAGGGTTAGCCAGTTCGTCGGTGATAATTGGGATCTCACGATTCATCAGCGGCAGCCGGACTTTTCTCCCGTGCAGATGTCGATACCGCTCATCCTTTTCGTTCACTGCAACCGCTGTATCGCCCAGCATGGTCTCCGGACGCGTGGTCGCCACGGTAATGAATTCGTTCGTACCGACAACCGGATAGCGGATTTCGTACAGCTTGCCTGCGACGTCTTCGTGCTTCACTTCCAAGTCGGAAACCGCAGTGCCACAGCGCGGACACCAGTTCACAATGTACCTGCCGCGATAAATCAGCCCTTCGTCATATAACCGGACGAACACTTCGCGGACCGCCCGCGAAAGATTTTCATCCATGGTGAAGTATTCGCGATCCCAGTCCACCGAAGCGCCCAGCCGCTTCATTTGGTCCAGAATCGCGCCACCGTAATGCCGCCTCCATTCCCAAACTCGTTCAACGAAGGCTTCCCGGCCAACTTGTTCCCGCTTTTTCCCTTCACTCTGGAGCTGCCGCTCCACCATCATCTGTGTGCCAATCCCCGCATGATCCGTACCCGGCAACCACAGCGTCAAAAAACCGCGCATGCGCCGCCAGCGAACCATGATGTCCATCTGGGTCTGTTCGAACATGTGCCCCATGTGCAGAAATCCAGTCACATTGGGCGGCGGCAGCAGCAGGCTGAACACCGGACGAGGATCCTCTTTGGTCGGAGCCGAAACATGAAAGAGCTTCTGCTCGATCCAGTACTCAGCCCAGCGCTTCTCGATCGCGCCCGGCTCATACGATTTGGATAATTCGTGGGACACAGTTGCAACCATGCAGCCGTCCGGCGCGGAACTCTCAACCATTCAGGCAGAGTTCAGCTTAACTGTCTTGTCGCAGAAAGATAAACTTTGATATTACAGGCGAGGTAAAAACGGGGTCAAACCGTTGGGGGGGTAGTATACTTCGGGAAAAATTCAGCTACGCCCT
>MNDG01000112.1:6144-14705 GCA_001914815.1 Acidobacteriales bacterium 13_2_20CM_55_8 | reverse complement strand
TAAGGAGTCGAGTCGGCAGGATTCAGGTCTGATGCATCGCAGAAACGCTGGACCGCCTGATCGTAGGAACCGTGAGCGTACCAGGCGGCGCCCAGACCGAGCAGCATAGGGACTGAAAGCGGGAACAGACGATTGCCCTTGCTGAAAACTTCGATGGCAGGTTGATCCGCGCGATGTATCAGAAGCTCGGAACCCCAATCGAACAAATTCAGTTCGCTTGGATTCAGTTCCGCCGCGAGCTGATATTCCCGAACCGCTTCGACAGGATTTCCCAGCTTCCCCTCGATGTCGCCCAGCAAGTGATGGAGTTCGGCACCATGGTGCGCATCTTTACCCTGCGTCGTCAGCAGCGTTTTAACATTGCTACGCGCGCGTTGATAGACACCAGAATCCGCATAACCACGCGATAGTTGATAGGAGTTTTCGTAGGAGCTTGGATTGAGCTGGGAAGCCCGCTCGAGATAGGGGAGTGCTTCTCTTGCCTTCCCCTCCGCGACTAGCAACTGTCCCAGCTTTTGATTCGCTTCGAAGTTTCCGGGCTCTTGGGCAGCCGTCTCCCGCAAGGACTTTTCCAGGGAGCTGAGGGATGTGGCCGGAGAAGGAGCAGCGTGCGACTCCCTGCCCAGAGCAACAGTATCTTTCACCAATGCTTCTTTGGTTCTCGCGATCGTATTTGATCCGTGTCCGCCAAGATTCGTGCTATCCGTTACCCCAGCCACCGTGAAACTGGGTTCGTCGAAGAATTCCGTCTGTGTTGCTGGGAGGCCCGATACTTTCGTTTTTGGAGATTCGAGCGTGAGGTCAATGCTCTTGATTTCGTTCTCGCCGAGGACGAAGGAACCGGAAGTTGCCTCGCCGTAGCCCACCAGCTCGGCGCGAACAACGTACTCACCGTGGCGAAGCGCTGAAAAACGATACGTCCCAGCCGAGTCCGTGTGCGCGGTCAGAGGTTGTGATCCACCCTCAACCTGCAAATGGACGATGGCTGCCGCGACAGGTCGGGCGCGCGAATCACGGACAGATCCCTGCAATGTGGCCGAGCCCTTACGGCTTGTAGACTGTCCGTGAACTGATCGTCCCTGAACCGGGAACAGAGCGAGCACGGCCATCGTCGCCAGCACGCAGGTTGTGATACGAGTCCCAAAATGTCCGAATAACTGTGAGGTCAGGCTTGAACCGTTCATAAGACGAGCCGACAAACACAAGCTAAAAATGAAAACATCGTGCGCTTAAAGCGCAATTTTAATCGCTAGAGCGGCAGCCTGCAATCGGCGCAAACTGTGGCTTTGAGGTTGGCAGGGCCCGAAATACGCACTACAATGCCAGTTCTTTTCGGACCGGGCACTGGACTGGATAATCTTTCAAGAAATCATCAGAAGCAAAACCTGAGAACCTACGAGGACTTCACCATGAAGGCACGAGGCTGGTTCGTTCTGTTGACCACAATTCTGACCTTGGCAGCAATGACCGAACTGCAGGCACAAAAAATCAAAGTCATTGTTGACCAGGACGCGCGCGGCCCGGCCACCACCGACATGCAGTCGATCCTGATCTTCCTGCAGTCGGATAAGTTCGACGTGCTGGGCATCACGACTGTTAGCGGCGATCAGTGGGTAAAAGAAGAAACACAACGTACCTTGCGCTTGGTGGAAATTGCCGGCCGCACCGACGTTCCCGTGGTCGCGGGCGCCGAGTTCCCACTGCTGAATTCCAAAGAGGAAACGGAACGCTGGGAAAGCCTTTACGGCAAGTTTCGTTACAAAGGATGTTGGAGCGACTTCTCCAAGCTGCCGCCCGACACTCCCGCTGCGTTCCGTGCTCCGTATCACGAGCCTGATGTGGTACCGACGCTGGTTGAGGGGGCGCCGCACACCAAGCCTCTGAATGAGACCGCCGCAAATTTCATCGTTCGGATGGTGCGTAAGTATCCGGGAGAAGTAGTCGTGTGGGCGGGCGGTCCATTGACTAATATCGCGCTCGCCCTCCGCCTGGATCCCGAAGTGGCAGCATTGGCGAAAGGGCTCGTCCTGATGGGCAGCGGCATGTACGCAAACCAGGGCGGCATTAACAGCATTGACGGTCGCCGCGAATTTAACTGGTGGTTCGATCCAGAAGCGGTACGCATTGTGATGCGCTCGCCCTGGAAAAAAATTACGATCACGCCGATCGACATCTCGGTCAAAACGACGGTAAATCCTGAACTGAAGGCTGCCATCGCCAAAACCGACACGCCCGTTGCACGCTACCTCACCAAATACGCTGCGGAAAGTTTTATGTGGGATGAGCTCTCTGCCGCAGCCATGATCGATCCTTCCATTATCACCGGGCAGAAAGAACTTTATGTTGATATCGACGTTGACCACGGGTCAAGCTACGGTGAAACGCTCTTCTGGGAGCCGGGGACTGAGCTTCCTCCATATGAAAGACTGGCTACTGTTCAGTTCGATGTCGACACAAAAAAACTGTACGATCTTTACATAAAATTAATGACTCAGCCTCCGCGCCAGCCAAAGTAAGGGATCTTGGTAGCGCCGGCATGTTGCCGGCTACTCCAGCAGCGCAAAGAAGTTCAGCAGAGCGCAGGATCAAGGGAAGCCGACATGGATTCAACACCTTCTCGCATAACCCGACGCCAGTTTGTGGCATCCTCGTCCGCCGCTTTGGCAGCAGGCGGTTTCGTGCGCCAGACTCTCGCCGCGAGCTTACTAGCCGCGGGACAGACAAACCAGACAATGGGTCGCGGCCCCTTCCGCGTAATCATTGACACTGATCCCGGCGTGGACGACGCCCTGGCGCTGCTCCTCGCCATGCGCTCACCAGAGCTAAAGATAGAAGCCATCACACCTGTCGCAGGAAATGTTCCGTTGGAGCTTTCTCTCCCCAATGCCTTGCGAATGGTGGAAATAGCCGGCCGCACGGATATTCCTGTTGCAGCGGGCGCCAAGACCCCTCTGCTGCGCCGTCTGCGGTCTTTCCCGAGCCAAAGATCAAACCTATCGCGGAGTCCGCAGCGAAATTCATTTCACAAATAGTTCGAAAGTATCCCGGCGAAGTAACTCTGATCACCATCGGACCTCTGACGAATATCGCCACAACGTTAACTATGGACGCCGAATTAGCAGGCATGGTCAGAAGCTTGGTCATGATGGGCGGCTCGCTATCCGGAGGAAATATCACCCCCGCTGCAGAGTTTAATGTTTACGTGGATCCAGAGGCGGCCCGTATCGTATTTCAATCGGGGATTCCGATCACCATGGTCGGCCTGGACGTCACGCGCAAAACCTCGCTGACCGACGAACACGTCCGAACACTCGAAGCCGGTCAGAACCCCGTCAGTCAGGCTGCGGCCAAGATCGCCCGCAATGCTATTAACCACAACCGCGAGCAGGGATTTTTGGTTGGGCCGAATATGCACGATTCACTTGCCGTGGCTGGCTTTCTTGATCCGTCGCTTTTGAAATTTCAGGATTATTACGTTGATGTTGAAACCACCGGCGAGCTGACTGCTGGCGAAACCTTAGGTTACAGTCCCATGTCCGGGGATTTACAGCGTCGCCCCGAGAGCGAAAAGCAGGCGGCTCTGACCATGCAAATCCGCGGGTCGGCTCCTACTCTAGCCACTACCAGAACATCTCCAGTTGTGCGCGACAAATTTGTTCTCAACGCAAAAGTGGCCATGAATGTGGATTCGGCAAGGTTCTTCGACTTACTCATTGGCCGTTTGTCCGGAAAGCCTTTTAGACTTTGAGGTGAATCATGAAATTCGGCCGAATCTGGTTAACGGCTGTACTCCTGATGTGTCTCACGTGTTGGGCCCAGCAAAAACGCAAGATTATCATCGATCAGGACGCAGGAGGCCCCGCTGGCACCGATCAACAGTCGATGCTGCTGTTGATCCAGTCGCCGCAAACGGAAGTTCTGGGTATCACGGTCGTGACCGGCGATCAATGGCTCAACGCAGAGGTCGCGCACACCTTACGCATGCTGGAAGTCATCGGAAGAACAGACATTCCGGTTTTCCGCGGAGCAGAGTATCCGTTAGTTCGGCGAAAAGAAGAGACTGAACTGTGGGAACAGATGTACGGGTCGGTAACCTGGCTGGGAGCCTGGACGCCCAAGTTCTACCATCCGCCCGATCAGCTAGGAGAAATGCCGGAAGGCAAACCCACCACCAAAGCCGCTGATGAAGATGCTGCCCACTTCCTGGTGCGCATGGTCCGTAAATATCCCAACGAGATCACAATTTACGCGGGTGGCCCCATGACCAACCTGGCGCTCGCCATCTCTATCGACTCCGAATTTGCCCGGTTAGCGAAAGAGTTGGTGTTCATGGGTGCAAGCCTCAATCCGCGAACTGATAATCCCGAGTTCATCAATGGTCCACGGCACGAATTCAACATCTGGTTCGATCCCGAGGCCTCTCACATTGTTCTGCGGGCTCCATGGAAAAAAATCATATGCACGACTGTGGACATCTCGGTAAAGACGCGCCTGACTACAGAACTGATCAACCGGGTGAAGGCAGGTGACTCGCCGGCAGCTCGCTACGTCGGCAAATATGCCCAACTCTATGGCGAATACAATTATTTGTGGGATGAGTTAGCGTCGGCGGCGTGGCTCGATCCCAGTGTGATTACGAAAAAGGAAACTCGATTTATGGATGTCGACTTGGATCGGGGTGCAGGCTATGGGAACATTTTGACCTGGGTTGAATCCGACAAGCCCAAGATCCAGGTCCAGCCGGTTGAAATACAAGTCGATCTCGATACCGAAAAGTTTTACAACATGTTTGTGGATTTGCTAAAAGCACCCACGCCAAAACTCCACTGAATTAAGAAGGCGGGCGGGCACGGTGAGTTTATTGCGGCAGTTGTGCCAACGCCTTCTGCGCCGCCGCATGATCAGGATGTTGTTTTAGAAAGTCGAGGAGGATGCTCCGAGCTTTGTCCGGCTTACCTTCGATAGCGTATACCCGGGCTAAATTCAGATAAGACTGATCAAAGCCAGGAGCGACTCGGATGCACTCTTCGAAAGTTGCAACCGCCTCGTCCCGCCGACGTGTGCGCAAGTAAAGTACGCCGAGGTTGTTCAGGGCTTCAGGGTGCGCGGGACGGAACTTCAGCGCTCTCCGCAAGAATTCGTAGGCACGCTCGTTATCGTCGAGTTGCGCAAACACCATTCCGAGACTGTAGTTCGCCTCGGGATCTTGTGGGCTGACCTCAACCGCCCGTTCGAGCACTTTGCGCGCTTCCCCCCATTGCTTCTGCTGACGATACGCGTTCCCCAGGTTTTCAAGCGCAATCAAATGATCGGGACTCAATCGGAGAGCTTCTTGAAAATACGGAATTGCTTCAGCAGTACGCGCTTCCCGCGTCGCCAGAAGGCCCAGGTTGTTCCATGCATTTGGCAACGTCCCGGGATAGCCAGCGGGAAGTTTGGTCGCACGTTCAAAGCTCTCTCGCGCTTCAGCATTCTTTTGCTGTTTTAGGTAGACGCTTCCCAGCCCATACCATGCCTCAGCAAAGAAATCCGACCCGTAAGAGAGATAGTTGCGACGAAACTCTGCGGGCTCCGATACTCCGGGAAAGGGCAGCGCCTTCGCCAGCCTCTCTGCAGCGGTTCGCGGAATATTTTGAAAGTCTTGCTCGACGTGCTCTGGATCAATTGGCCCCTGATAAACCTTGACGACGTCGCCCTTCTCGTCGATCAAGAATGATGTTGGCATGCAAAGGTCACGATGGCGATCAAATAGATGGCGATAGAGAATGTTGTAAATGCCAGCCACGTCATCGGATCCGCGAAGGATGGGAAATGAAAGATTGCGCTCGCGTACCAGCGTCCGCAATTTGTCGGCATCTGCAGAATCATCGAGGTTGAAGGCAAGCACCTGCAAGTCCCGCGCCGACAGGTGAGAATACAAGCGGTTGAGGACTTCTAAGTCTCCCTCCGACCGCGCGGCCCAGAAATCAAGAAGCACTGCCTTCCCCCGGAGTGCAACAAGAGTTCGCCTCTGCCCAGCCACATCAGGAAGAGAAAAATTCGGCGCAGCCACCGGCGCGACCAGCCAGGTCTCTACTCCGGTCGGAAGTGGCTCGCTGAATGGCCTGGCACTTTCAGGAATTTGTTTTGGGAAGGGCACGGCTTCAGCCGGGCCGACTAGTCCGATAGAGCCGGGCTTTAGCCCCTGGGGTGCGGCCTCCTGTGTCTTGAACGCTTCCGTTCTCGACAGTGCCGCTCCTTCCTCAACCCACACTCGATGGTTGACCGGAAGATCTTGAAGTTCTTGCACCAGCCCACTCGGCCAGCGGATAGACGCTCGCACCGGGCCTTTGACCTTGCCCAGGCCAAAGAATATTTCCTTAGTATGCTGTGAAAGAAATCCTGACCCAGCTTGAAGCATGTGCATCTGGCGTCCAGATTCGGTTTCCACCGTGACCGCCGCGCCGATCGCGTCACGATTACTCTTAGCACCACGCAGTCGAAAGGCGATGGACGGTTCCAACTCTTTCATCACATTCTTCACAATCCGCAACTGCGGAGCATTGCGGTTTTTCAAGAATATTTCCAGTCGGCCGTCATGATCGAAATCCGCCAGCGCGAACGACCTTCCGTCCTCGAGAAAGTCCAACCCTACGACGCCGGAGACGTCGGAAAAGGTTCCATCCCGATTGTTTGCGTAAAAGACATTCCGCTCGAAGCCGCTCCACGTGCCATCGGAGCGGATGAGTTCGTTGATGGCGTTCCACCCCTGTTCGTAATCGTGCTCAGGCTTGGCTTCCCTGGGTGAATGAGCAACCACCTGGCGCCAAAAGAAACTGTTCAAGTCTTCGTGTGAGGGACCAGAGACCATGCCGTTAGTGATGTATAAGTCCGGAAAGCCATCGTGGTCAAAATCCCAGGCGTCGCTCGACCAGGACCAGCGGCCCATTTCAACTCCGGATGAGGCACTTGTATCTTGAAACTTTCCGCCGCCGCTATTTCGAAGTAAAGAATTGCCCCTTGCGTGTTTGCGATACTGCGCTCGAACTTCTTCAGGCGCATCCTTTTGAAAGACGCCCTGCGTCGCAAGTCTATTCCCGGCCGCCGACCACATGTCCGCCACGTAGAGGTCCTGAGCACCGTCATTGTCGTAATCAAACCAGCACACACTCATCCCTGCGCCGACATCGTCCACCCCCTCCTGGGCAGCGATGTCAGTGAAAGTACCATCGCCATTATTGCGGTAGAGGTTCTTCCGGCCGAAGTCATTTACGACATAAAGGTCGGGCCAGCCGTCCTGGTTGTAATCGCTCCATCCACAGCAAAAACTGTATCGCGTGTTGTTTCGATTCAAACCCGACTCTGCAGTAACGTCCCGGAAAGTCCCATCCCGGTTGTTGCGCATCATGAAATTGGGCGGCCCGTTTTCGGCGTCATAATAAGGAGAGGGATACTTGTACTGGTCGGCGCCCTGATAATAAAGATAAAGGCAGAAATAAATATCCGACCAGCCATCGCGGTCATAGTCGGCGATGGCCGCACCGGTGAAGGTTCCTTGCGGAGCCTTTGCGAACTGAAAAGCATCAGGCTTTTGGCGAAACTTGCCGCCGCCTTCATTGAGAAATAGCAGAGGGCCGTTGGTGCGGACTACGATTAACTCTTGCCGGCCATCATTGTTTATATCGGCAAAAAGCGCACAAGCTGTATTCTCCAGGATCCCTACCCCTGATCGTTCCGTGATGTCCTCGAACGTTCCGTCTCCACGATTGCGATAGAGTCGGTTAGGAAGACCAGCGGGTTGACACACGTATAAATCATCGAAGCCATCATCGTCGACGTCGCCGACTGAAACCCCGTTGTGTCCGTAAATGTCAATGCCGCACGCACCATCGAGAACGGTCCGCCAGTAGTCAGCTCCATGCAACAACTGAGAAGAGTAAGACGAATTATTGCCCAATGCCTGGCTGGTGATGTCCGCAAAAATGGGAGCAGAGGATCGGCTTTGCGTCTCATCAAGCCCCTGCCATTTCCGCAGACGAAAAGGTGCGGCCTCGGACGAAACCCTTTCCCACTCCATATCCCAATGCCCCAGACGTTGCTCGCGATAGAAACCCTGACCCGACCCGACTAATTCATAGCGCACGCGAGTATGCAGACGGCCTGGCGAATGCGCGTCAATACTGATCACTTGGAATTCAGCGGTCACGATCTTCGAAAAAGAACTCATGGCAGATCGCAATCCCTGAAGAAAGGCGACTCGTGCAAGAGCAGGTCCCTCGGTGAACTTATTTCGCTGGATCTCAAGCACCGGCCCGGAGCGCACGAGCCGCGATTCGACCGGCCGCAGGGAGGAACCCGAGAAGTCCGAAGCAAGAGTCTTCTCGAGTGCCTGCAGGTCGTTCGGAGATTTCAGCAAACTCGAACTCCATGCTGCGAGAGTCGCCGCGATCTCATCGTGATATTTTTCGGTGACGAACTCGTCCGAACCTGCCTGCACCTTCAAGAGCGTCTCATCGAGCGGGGTCCGCGCTCGATAGTGAGGATGCAGGTGAAACTCACAATCTGGTGAGTGTTCGCTCCCA
>MNDG01000112.1:0-6122 GCA_001914815.1 Acidobacteriales bacterium 13_2_20CM_55_8 | reverse complement strand
CTGGCAGCATCGGATCAGAAAGTTGCGTCGACTGGCGTCTACCGGGCAATGACTAGACGGATAATACTTCTTCGATGCCCGACTCAGGACCATTCCCCCAAATCTACCTGCGGAATCCGCAATCTAACAGTCACGCTGGAACTCGTCAAGATTGGGTGAATTCACACCGTGCACACGGTTGTATTCTTACGACCTATCAAATTATTCTAAATACACGTGTTATGAACGGGAACTCACCACGCGTTGCTAGATCTATTTCGCAACCTTCAAAATGCATCCTGGTGTTCGTGGCCACATTGGCATTGATCATTCCGGGCGGGCGCAGCTTCGCGTTCCAAGAAACATCCATAAAACCAACCACGAGCGACACTCCGGAAGCCCATCTGGGCAGGGGTTACGACGCTCTAAAGCAAGATAGGTACGACGCGGCCGCGAGCGAATTTCGAGCCGCTCTTGAAATCGACCCCAAGCTAACTTTGAGGGCACGATTTCCTTTGGCAGTTGCGCTTTTCGAATCGCATAAATCGGATGAAGCGCGCCGCGAACTTGAAATCGTCCGCCGTGAAGTGGGAGATCACCCAAACGTTTTGTATTACCTTGGCCGGCTCGACCTGGATGCTCGCAACTTCGAAGGCGCAATCCGGAATTTGAATCAGGCCGCCGCCAAGCCCCCTTTTCCCGACACCGCTTATTATCTTGGGTACGCTTACTTCAAACAGGGCGACTTAACCTCCGCTGAAAAGTGGTTAAAGATTGCCGCGGAAACGAATCCACGTGACGCACGGGTCCAGTATCAACTCGGTTCCGTGTATCGCAAACAAGGCCGTGAGCAGGATGCGCAAAAGGCAATCGCGACGTCGGAGGAACTACGCCAACGTGATACCAACGAGAGCAGGATAAAGCTCGAGTGCGCGCAAAAGCTGGATCAGGGCCCTCGGGAAGAAGCGTTAGCCGTCTGCGAGCAATTGTACGATCCCGACAACGCAGAAAAACTTACAGCATTGGGCACGACTTACGGCCAACACGGGGAATTGGAAAGAGCGTTGACGCCTTTGAGCCGGGCGGCGGAGTTGGCACCACAATCTCCGCAGATGCAATACAACCTTGCTTACGCTCATTACCAGCTTAACCAGCTTGAAGAGGCGCGCGCGCCGCTGGCAAATGCAATCCAGCGATGGCCGGATTTATTTCCTCTGAACGCCCTTTATGGGGCGGTGCTGATGAAGCTTGGCCAGGATCATCCGGCTTACGATGCCTTGCGCCACGCCCATCAACTCAATCCGCAGGACTCCGCAACCGCGGATCTGCTTCACACGGTCACCAGCACTCTTGCCTCGAAAAGTCAGGCAGCGCGTCAGTATTCCGATTCGCTTCGTTATTTTGAAGAAGCCGCTACACTTCGGCCTCAAGATCCAGAACCTCACCGCCGCATGGCGGAAATCTACATCGCTCTTGGTCGTCCTGCGCAAGCAAAGGCCGAGCATCAAAAAGCTGACAGCTTGGCCAAGGCGCCGATCAAAGTCCAATAAACAACGTACGACTACGCTAGCCTTCGGCGAGCAGCCGCCTATGCCATGCGATCAGAAGTGCTGTCCCGATAATCATCAGCCCGACGCAGAGGCCGATCCAGATTCCGAGCGCGCCCCACCCCAGGCTGAAACAAAGCACGCAACCTAAGGGGAGTCCTAAGAACCAGTAAGCGACCAGGTTTGCCAGCATTGGTGTTTGTGTATCGCCGGTGCCGCGCAAAGCTCCGGTGGCGACAGTCTGGACGCCGTCAAACAACTGAAAGGCAGCCGCCACCAGCAGAAGCGAAGCGCCAACTCGAATCACATTCGGGTCGGGAGAAAATAATCGCGCGATAATTTTGGGAATGCTAATAAATACCAGCCCAGAAGATGCCATAAATGCCACGCCCAGCGCGATTGCAGACCATCCAGCGCGCATCGCTCCCGCCCGATCGCCTCTTCCCAGTTGTTGCCCAACTCGAACCGCTGCGGCAGAACTGATTCCCAGGGGAACCATGAATGTGAACGCGGCGCAGAATGGGACAGGACCAAGCTTTGCACAGAACGCGGTAGCGGCGGAGAATGCGCCAATCTCAAACAGGATCTGTGTAGCTGCCGGCGCCCCGAGCCTCAGCAATGCGATCACACGTTGAAATTCGATTCGCATGGCTCCGGCCCACGTTGGCAACCTGCTCTTTGATTCCACGTGGACAAGCGTGATTGCGAGTACCAACGCCATATAAATCCGCGAGAGGCATGTCGACCAACCAGATCCGGTGATTCCCATTGCTCGAAATCCCCAGTGTCCATAAATCAGCACCCAATCGCCAACAGCGTTAGCGACATTTACAGAAATCAGCGCGAACATAATGGGATACACGACATTGATCGCCTGAAGGTATCGCCGCAATGCGAAATACGTCAGCAGGGGCAACGTGCCCCAATTGAGCGCCCGCAAGAATGGGCGCATGGGGTCAACTAGTTCCGGACTGATTCCGAACAACTGCATCAACGCGGGCCACGACGAGACGCCCAGCATCAGAATCGGTGTCAACAGAAATGCAACACAGAGACCATTCACCAGCCATTGCCGGGCATCCCGATGATCCTCGCGTCCGTAAGCGTGGGAGACCAGAGTGTCCATGCCAAGCAGGAGTCCCCCACCGAAGATCACGACGCTGTTATACAAACTCTGGCCTAATCCCGTAGCCCCGATGGCCACTGCGCTGTTCGGCAGGCGGCCGACCATAATCGTGTCTACGATGCCCATGGTCATCCAGCCCACCTCGGCGATGACAAGCGGAAGAGCCAGACCGATTGTTGGGCGAAACTCTGGGCGCAGTGCTTTCAGGAACGCGAGCATATTCAGGGTGCCAGCGGGACGCCGGCGCTACGATTGTGGCAAAAAGTAGTTTCGTCCTGTCGACTTGGACACGATCACTCGACCGCCAGAAAGATATACCGGAGTAGAAATAATCCCGTGAGTATCCAAAGCACGATGCTGACTTCGCGATATTTGCCTGCTGCCAGTTTTACGATGGAGAACGCGATCACGCCCAGACTTAATCCAGTGGCAATGCTAAATGTCAGCGGCGTCGCCAGCATGGTCATGAATGCGGGAAATGCTTCAGTGAAATCCGCCCATTTCACGTGTGCGATGGATTGCGTCATTAACGCTCCTACCAGGATCAGGGCCGGAGCGGTTGCAAAGCCCGGAATGGCAGTTGCTAATGGAGAAAACAACAAGGCCACCAGGAACAATGCGGCCACAAATACATTGCTGAGTCCCGTGCGAGCTCCAGCAGCAATTCCCGCAGCACTCTCAATGTAACTGGTCACCGTGGACGTTCCCGTCAAGGCGCCAAACATGGTGCCCACGCCATCGGCCAGAAGGACTCGTCCAACCCGTGGAATTTTTCCGTTCTTAATGAATCCCGCTTGCTCGCACACACCCACCAGCGTGCCCACATTATCGAACAGGTCCACAAAGAGGAAAGCAAAGATGATCTCGAGCAATCCCAGGTGCATCGCGCCGCGGAAATCCAGTTGCAGTAGAGTGCTCGAGGGCTGCGGCATCGCGACCAGGCCCGATGGCCATGATGCTATTCCGCGGACGATCCCGAACAACGTGGTTCCAAGTATGCCGAGTAGGATGGCGCCATTGATTCGCCGCGCCATTAATACCAAAGTGAGCACAATGCCAAAGCAAGCAGCCTGCACTGCGGGATCGGAGAAGTTTCCAATACTCACAAACGTGGCTGGATTTGCCACTACCAGTTTGGCATTACGCATACCAACAAATGCTATGAACAGCCCGATACCCGCGGCGGTCGAATGTTTCAGACAGTCCGGAATTCCGTCGACTATTTGTTCGCGCACTCGGGTAATTGTGAGAAGCACAAACAGCACGCCGGAGAGGAAAACTACCCCCAGCGCCGTGCGCCACGGAATATGCATGCCAATGCAAACCGAGTAAGTGAAATAGGCATTCAGCGACATGCCGGGTGCAAGTGCGACGGGATAGTTGGCGTACAGCCCCATCACCAATGTCGCAACCGCTGCAGAAATGCAGGTGGCGAACACCACACCCTCCGGCGGCATTCCCGTCTGGGCCAGGATTTGCGGATTCACCACCACTATGTAGGCCATCGTCATGAAGGTGGTCGCACCGCCCAGAAGTTCCTGCCTTACAGTGGTCTGATTTTCCGTCAGCTTGAAGTAGCGATCGAGCAGCGGCTTCACTCGGAATCCTTTTGCATCACGGGAGACGTTCCAAAAGTCCTACAGAGTACCATTAACGGTAAGTATTGCGTAGAGACACCAAGGTCCGAATTGTGCAGCTCCTTTGAACTTATTTTTCAGGGTTTGCGAGCGAGGTTTCGTATCTGGTTCAAGTACTCAACATAGATCGGGATGGGAATATCGGGCGAGTCGCCGTCGTTCAAGAAATGTTCCAGGCGAATCTCAATCGGTATCGAGCTGATCACTTCACGGAACCGCGGCGTCTGCAGATATTTGACCTTCCATATTTCGAACATCAACCATCGGAACTGCTCGCTGATGAATCCCAGCTTGCGCTCATCTAGATAAACGGCATCAAAGTGATGGTCAGCCAGCGTCTCGCGAATGGGCTCGTCGGGCGCGGAGAACGTATAGACCAAGTGCAACACATCGGCCAGGTCGCCCCAAAGGTCCTTTTGTTCTCGCGCGCTGAATCGGAAGGATGCACCAATGCGCTGCTGGACCAAGCGGGCGCGATCACTCGCCTTCAGGCCGTGACGACCCAGTTCGTCGCCAAACCAACGCAGCCGTTCTAGCGCCAAATTGTGGCGCAGAAACTCCACGGCATAAGCGTTCGGCAAATACAGTCTGGGATCGCCATCAAGACGTTCCAGCCAAGGATTCCAATCTTTGTGCTCGAGGACACCGATCAACTGCTTGAGGTCGCCGACGGTCGTGTCAGGGTGATATTTCACCGCCTGCCAGAAATGTTCCGTGGAATCGTAGGTCGCTCCGTAAAGTCGAATGCCTTCCTCGATCGGATACCAGTTCGAGAGCACCCGCCCTGGAATTGACGGGGACGCACTCCAGCAGTTCAGCGAATGCTTCCATTTCTGCTGCACTGCCAGGAATGCCTCGGCGTAGCCTGGCGGTACCGGCTCCTTAAGGGCAGAGATGGCTTGGCGAAGCTCTTCACTGGTGTGCGTTACCAGCGCTTCGAGCGGACGTTCGTCGATCATTGAAACAACACGGCTCTCGATTCCGCGGCGCAACAGCTCCTGCCTGATACGACCACTGGCACCTTCAATGTCTCTGTCCGGCTTCCAGCGCCGGGTCTGAGATTCAATGTAAGGAAACAACTCGGAAAGCGATTTAAATTCGATGAAGCCATGAATGGCGAAGGTAACCGGGCGTCCATCTTTCAAAATTGTTGTAGAGGGTGTGACCACTGCTTGCAGGGAAACCTGGTCGGCTCGCAAGGGTATCTCCAGAATCACCGCAATCACCGCGAACTGGATCATGAATCCAGACACGGCACGTCGTTTTCTCGGAAAATCTTCCATGTCAACACTCCTGCTGTTGGCCGTCTAATATCCCATCAATTCTTCCAAACTCCAACCGTGATCTTTGACATGCAGTGGACATAGGGTTAAAGCCGAGGGCTTCTCCTGCCGATAGACAAAGTGGGAAACCGCGCGAGTTATGACAGTTTGGTTTGAGGTTCTTGGAGTCAGGGTTCAGCGCGCCGGCAGGGTATACGAGCCCGAGAGCATGGGGACACTCTGTTGACGCTGCCGCCGCCAGCTTGAAAAGCCTCACGTTCCCGATTTAACGATGGACGATGCCCTGATGATCCCTAATTCGAAGAGCCCTGCCACACCGTCATGGCCAGGTGGCACCTCTCGCGAGCCTCTAAACTGGAGCCGCGCCTTCCTGTACAAACAATTGCTGTTGGCGGTGATCTTCTTAGTGGCATTTCTGCTCCTGGACAGGTCATCGGCAGCTTCCCAGGCGTGGGCTGGAGCCCCAACCTGGTACCTTCCGGTGGGACTGGCATTGGCGCTGCTGTTGTGTGGCGGCATGCGGTATCTGCCGCTGGTGTTCATTTCCGGC